>NZ_JCAKMW010000001.1:0-461750 GCF_059515805.1 Acinetobacter sp. CY05
TAGATGTTGGTCTGTATCTGATGGAATACTACAATCAGATACGACCTCATCGATTTAACGATGGTATCAGTCCTTGTCAGGCTGAAAATGAACTTAAAACTGTGTCCAATATTTGTTGACCACTACAAATGACTGCTCCCTCTCCCTATGGGAGAGGGCTGGGGTGAGGGTAGAATAAGAAGATTAAACTTACTTTTACAAGGGGTAAAAAATGTCTTATTTGAATTTAGCTACTCACCAAGTTTTGTTACGCAGTTATGAGCAACTTGCTCTTTTGCATAAGAGAAAAAATACACCAAAGAAAATTGATAGCTCTCAGGATGTAATTAACGCTAGTTTTATGCCAACTTTTGAGAAAGAAGAAAAAATAATAGATAACTATGTATATAACTTCCCTTTACTTTCGTTGAATGCTGCAATAATTGAGGGAGCTTTAAGGTACGTATTATCTCAAAATTTAAGAAATGAGATTAATAGGCATATTGAAGAAAACTCAAAAAAAGGAGCTACTGGAAAATCATCATATGAAAATATTTTAGATAGTTTTCTTATTCGTTTAGAAAGTGAGGGTGGTATTGAAAAATTATTCTCTTTTTATACAGGTTTTTTAAAATTTGATATAAGTAAAGAAATTAATAAAGATCTTTATAGAAAGATAAAAATTTTATTTAGTTTAAGAAATATTTTAGCACATGGAACAACGTTAGTTGAAACCGATCCTGAAACAATTGATGAGAATAATGAGGCATTCTTTAAGCAACAAAAGACTCTTGAAGAAGCAAGAAAATTACTTAATCAATTATACGGTGAAGATGATTTTTTAAAAAATTTAAGCCATTTTGAATTGCCAAAATATTTTATGACTATCACGCAAGAATTTCTAAAAGAATTTAAGGATAAATTTGGTGCAAAATATTGTTTATCTGATGATGATAGTCGTTTTCTAGATAAAATAATAAGATATTCTTGGGGATATATGTTGGTATAGTGAATTTAAAATAAAGGGCTGAATAATCAGCCCTTTATACACAAATTAGATCAAACTAACAACACCTTACAGCGCCGCAATCTGCTCCATATTCGCTTTAATCTTCGCTAACTGATCAGCAAATTCAGCAAGTTTCACTTTCTCGCCTTCAACCACAGCCGCAGGTGCTTTCGCCACAAAACCTTCATTACCAAGTTTAGTTGCAATTTGGTCATGCTGTTTTTGAACCTTGTCTAAGTCTTTTTGTAGACGACCCAATTCCGCTTTCGGGTCAATTAAGCCCTTCATTGGAACGAATACAGACACATGACCAACTACTGAAGATGAAGACAATGGCGGTTGTTCAGCATCGTTTAGGAATGTAATGCTTTCAACTTTCGCCAATGCTTTAAACAACGGTTCAATACGAGCAATTTGCGCTTTTTCCGCATCAGTGGTGTTTTGAAGCAGAACAGGCAACAAGCGAGCATTACCTAGACCCATCTCACCACGGATGTTACGTACCGCACCAATCAAACCTTGAAGCCATTGCATATCTGCTTCAGCTTGTTCGTTGATAAGGGCTTGGTCAGCAACAGGGTACGGTGCAAGCATAATGGTTTCGCCAACGATGTTCAGTTTCGGCGCAAGTGTTTGCCAGATTTCTTCTGTAAGGTACGGCATCAATGGATGTGCTAAACGTAAAGACGCCTCCATCACAGAAAGAAGAACACGACGCACTTCAGCTTTACGCTCAACCGATACGTTTTCATCATTTAGAACAGGCTTCGTCAGCTCAACATACCAGTCACAGTATTCATTCCAAATGAACTCGTAAATCGCTTGTGCAGCCAAGTCTAAACGGTAGGTTGCAAATGCGGTTTGCACTGCTTGTTCTGCTTTTTGTAGACGGCTCACGATCCACTGTTCAGGCAATTCCCAAAGGTCTTGACGGACTTCTTGACCAATCACTTGCTCTTCGCAGTTCATCATCACGAAACGCGTAGCGTTCCAGATTTTGTTGGCAAAGTTACGGTAACCTTCAACACGTTTCATATCAAATTTGATATCACGACCCGTATTTGCAAGCGCACAGAAAGTGAAACGAACCGCATCAGTACCGTAAGATTGAATACCTTCAGGGAATTCTTTACGGGTTGATTTTTCAATCTTCGCTGCTTGTTTCGGGTTCATCAAACCTGTGGTACGTTTTTGTACGAGTGTTTCAAGATCAACACCGTCAATCAAATCTAATGGGTCAAGCACGTTACCTTTAGATTTAGACATCTTCTGACCTTCGCCATCACGTACCAAACCGTGTACATATACGGTTTTAAACGGTACTTGTGGTGTGCCATCTTCATTTTTCATGAAGTGCATGGTCATCATGATCATGCGGGCAACCCAGAAGAAGATGATGTCGAAACCTGTTACCAACACATCAGTCGGGTGGAAGGTATTTAAGAAATAGTTTTCTTTATCTTTCTCAGCATCGCCTGTCCAACCCAAAGTTGAGAATGTCCACAGACCAGAAGAGAACCATGTATCTAACACGTCTTCGTCTTGGTCTAACTGAACATCGGCAGGGATGTTGTTTTTCGCACGAACTTCTTCCTCATAACGTCCAACGTAAACATTACCTTCCGCATCGTACCAAGCAGGGATACGGTGACCCCACCACAATTGACGTGAGATACACCAGTCTTGAATGTTGTTCATCCAAGCCATGTACATATTGCTGTATTGCTCAGGGACAAATTTGATGTCGCCATCTTTCACTGCTTTAATTGCAGGTTCAGCAAGCGGTGCAATTTTCACATACCATTGGTCTGTAAGAAGTGGCTCAACGATCACACCTGAGCGGTCACCGCGAGGTGGCTTAAGCGTGTATGGTTGAATTTGGTCTAACCAACCTTCGCTTTCAGCTTGTTCAACGAGCTTTTTACGTGCTTCAAAACGCTCTAAACCAATATAGTCCGCAGGGGCAGGAATGGTTTTAGAAATTTGTTCGCCCGCTTTGGCGATATATTCAAACTCAGCAAGCACTTCAGCATTTTTGTTGAAGATGTTGATGATTGGTAATTCGCAACGTTTACCCACTTCATAGTCATTGAAGTCATGCGCAGGAGTGATTTTCACACAGCCTGTACCAAATTCTTTGTCTACATATTCATCTTTAACGATTGGAACAGCACGACCTGTGATTGGTAGGATGATGTTTTGACCAACCAATGCCGCATAGCGTTCATCATCTAGTGCAACTGCAACAGCTGTATCACCCAACAAAGTTTCAGGACGAGTGGTTGCCACAACGATGTGATCTTTACCATCATGTGTGCGAAGTGACTTATCTTCAAAGAAATATTTGAAGTGCCACAATGAACCTGCTTCTTCTTTATCAGACTCAACTTCTAAGTCAGAAAGCGCAGTTTGAAGTTTTGGATCCCAGTTAACCAGACGTTTACCACGGTAGATCAAACCATCTTCATGTAGTTTTACAAACACTTCTTTAACAGCATTTGATAAACCTTCATCCATGGTAAAGCGTTCACGTGACCAATCCACAGATGAACCTAAACGACGGATTTGACGGGTAATGGTACCGCCAGATTGTTCTTTCCATTCCCAGATTTTGTCGATGAACTTTTCACGACCTAAATCATGACGGCTAATACCTTGTGCACCGAGCTGACGCTCAACCACCATTTGCGTTGCAATACCTGCGTGGTCAGTCCCTGGTTGCCAAAGCGTGTTAAAACCAGACATACGCTTATGACGGGTTAAAGCATCCATGATGGCATTGTTAAAACCATGACCCATGTGCAAGCTACCAGTGACGTTTGGTGGCGGAATCATGATACAGAAAGACTCGCCTTTTTCAGATGGCTTGAAGTAACCACGCTCTTCCCAAGTTTGGTACCATTTTTTCTCGATCTCAGTCGGATCGTAGGTTGTCGCGATATTTTGCGCTGAATCAGTCATAGTTCGAACAGATCAAAAGTGGATAAAAATTGCAATCATTGTAGCAAAAAATATGAAGCTGCGGGATGAGGCAAAATCAAAGTTTATGCAATTGGTTTATCCGTCAAGTTGGCCTATGCTAAAGCGGAGTTTTTCCGGACAACAATAACAAGAGGCCATTATGGATGATATGGTGCAACTGAATTTACAGCCTACCACCTATCGACGGTTTTTAGAGTTACAGCAATTGTTAAATTTGGGTCATGCGCAAAGTTTGGCTCAGCCAGTGGGCGAGAATTTAGCAGACATTGCTTGTCAAATTGTCGAGCAAGTGTTTGGTTATTTAAGCCAAATTTCTGCCGAGCAATCGCAATTTGAATCTGAACACACCGTCGAGCAAATTATTGCCAGCATTCGTAAACATTTACCGTGGTCGATGCAACTGTTAAACAATGAACGGCTTAAACTGTTGATTAATGATTTGGCTGAAATGACCTCAGTACAAGAGGGACAAATTTGGCTGAAATATCCTATTCCCCCAGCATTAGCCAGCAAGTTTAAGACGCAATGTCAATTTCTGACGGAAGACCCAAGCAAAATCCCTGCTGCTTTTAGTAGTTTGATTGAAATTATTGACCAAGGCGTAACTCAGTTGGTACGTGAGCCTAAGAAAAAACTCAAATTTAATTTTGTGGTCGATAAAAGCTTAGCCGGTGTCATTGGTCTCACCACGCAGATGGGCTACAAACGTTTAGAAAAAATGGCTAAGCAGTTAAGTCCTGAGCATGCCCAAGCCTACTTAAAACATTTTTTAACCTTTATTTCTATACATAACCCTTAGGAATCATAACATGACAACACAGCACAATTTGGCCGATCAAGTGGTCTGGATTACTGGGGCATCTTCAGGTTTAGGGGAGGCTTTAGCTAAAGCTTTTGCAGCGCAAGGCGCACAACTGGTATTAAGCGCACGTCGTCAAGAGGTACTAGAACAGGTGCGTTTGAGCCTGAGCCATCCAGAACGTCATCTGGTGGTGGCATGTGATGTCACCAATGAGGCAGATATCCGTCATGCTTATGCCCAAGTGCTCCAACATAAGGGGCGCATTGATTACTTAATTAATAATGCAGGTTTAAGTCAGCGTGCGTTGATTCAAGACACTACGATGCAGACTGAACGTGCCATTATGGAAATTAATTATTTCTCACAGGTGTTTTTAACCAAAACGGTATTACCCACCTTTTTGGCGCAAAAAACGGGTCGTATTGTCTTTATTTCCAGTGTCGCAGGCTTATTGGGGACCCAGTACCGCGCCACATATTCAGCCGCCAAAGCTGCCATTCATATGTGGGCCAATAGCTTACGCGCCGAAGTGGCAGAGCATGGGGTTAAAGTATCGGTAGTGTTTCCGGGTTTTGTGAAAACCAACGTGTCGTTTAATGCTTTAAATGGTGAGGGTAAGCCACAAGGGCATCAAGACAGTGCGATTGAGAATGGCTTAGATGCCGATGAGTTTGCGCAGACTGTGGTTGCGGCTTTATTGGATGAGCAAGAATATATTGTGGTGGGTGGGCTTAAGGAAAAAATAGGGGTCATAGTGTCACGTTTATCACCCAAGCTGCTGTATAAAATGATCCGTAACATCAAAGTCAAATAATGGCTTTAAGCGCGTTGAACTTGATTACGACCCATTTTTTTAGCTTGGTACAGCAATTGGTCGGCATCTAATAAGGCTGTGTCGAGTTGCTGGCCATGTTTAAAAAAGCTAATGCCAATGCTAATAGATAAATTAATGCTTTGACCTTGATAAAGCAGCGCTTCTTGTTCAATGTTTTTTCGAATGCGCTCAGCAATTTCATCGGCATTTTCATTGCTGACTTGTGCTAATAAAATAATAAATTCCTCGCCACCGATGCGAAAGACCTGATCTTGTTCACGAAGATTGTGCTGTAACAGACGACTGACATGTTGCAGGGCAAGATCACCAATATGATGGCCGTATTGATCATTAATGTTTTTAAAGTGATCTAAATCGGCCATTAAAATTGCATTTTGATGGGGCATGGCAGCTTTGAGTTTAGCCACATACATATTAAAACCGCGTCGGTTGAGCAGTCCGGTCAGTGGATCTAACAAACGTTCTTGTTTGAGTTTGGTTATAGAATCAAAAATAGAACTGCTAACAAATAAGCTAAAAAACACTAAATTCACAAACACAATGATCATCTGGGTCAACGCCCATAAGCCTTCATTTTGTGCAATATACTCGTCAGTTGAATGTAGAGCGATGATTAAGCCTGCTCTAAATAAGACAAGGCCCAACATCACGTAAGTAAATATTTTGAGATAATAATCTATCTTGAGGCGTGTTTTGACCTTAAAAAATAAGATGGGACGGTGCAAGTAGATTAAGGCGGTAACCAAAGCAATGCTAACAATACGGGCGTTTTGGTAGGCATAATAGTGAGAAAAAAACGCGACGCCTAGCATCCCTAATAGCATAAACATGCAACAACGTCGCAATGAAAATGGCAACTTTAAACGGATATACAGCGCTTGGGCGTGTAGGGCACAAGAGCTAAAATAAATTAGGCTTAATATACTGGCAAAGCTATTTAGCAGTGTTGTGGATAGGGTGGTATTTAAAAAAATGGTCACACCAATTAAAAACAGTCCCGTAGCGTAGCTCACCAAATAATTGCCTAAATTCTTGTTATAAGCGATGAGCAGCGTAATCAGGCTCAAACACAGCACTAAACTTGGGATGAGTAAGCTGTAGATGTTAAGATCAGAGGTGAGCATGGTGTGCTAGTCGAGAAAATAAAAATGGATGGTGAGCATTGAGCATCTACAGGTGTTGCAGCAGCTGAGCAGAGTATCAGCGAGTGTAAGTTTTTAAATAACAGCAAAGCTAAAACGATTTGACTTAATCGTGGTGAGCATACAAAGAGCGCGTGCCATTCTATCCTAATCCCCTGCAAAAGTTGCAGCTAAAATGTAATCGGTGTGGTGTACAGCCTCCGATCCAAGGTCAATTCAGCAAGCTTTCCTCAAGCTCAAAGTTTGAGCTTGAGAAAGGTCGGCACATACAAAATTAGGCAGGTTGAATGGCTGTCCCATAAGCAAAGACTTCAACCATACTGCCTTGCATACCCATTTCTGTGGTGCTCAGGCGTAGGCCCATAATATGGGTGGCACCTACTTTTTCGGCCTCTAATTTTAAACGTATCAACGCTTCACGTCGGGCACGCTCTAAAATACTTTCATAACTTTTTAAACGTCCACCAAAGAAATTTTGAATGCTGGCCAGTACAAATTTAAAGTAGTCATGTGAAATCACCACATTGCTGCTAATAAGCTGACCTGGCTGTGTGCTTTGGATCAAACGTTGATTATCTACCGTAATATAGGCAAGGCGCGCTTCATTCATTTCAAGTTCTGCTAAATGCTTACGCTCGTTGTAGCGCCCAAAGGTAAAGCCAATCACAAACAGCAGGGCAAATACACCCAATTGGAAAAGTAAATTTTCCATGGTTTAACTCGCAAAAGGATCGGGCAGTTTTGGCATGATGGGTTCAACCACCACCGCCGTGCCATAGACAAACAGTTCAGAGGCACCTTGGGCAATATTTGAGGTCGAAAAACGAATCCCAATCACCGCGTTGGCACCTAAGCTTTGGGCCTTGGCAATCATACGGTTCAGGGCTTCTTGACGTGATTCTTCTAGTAGTTCGGTATAAGCGGTCAGTTCACCACCAACAATATTTTTAAGACCAGCCAATAAATCACGTCCAACATGTTTGCTGCGTACGGTACTGCCATAGACCACATCAATTTGGCGGCAAATCGTATAGCCGGGCATGCTTTCTAAATTACTCAATAACATCTAGTTCTTCTCTTAATTAATGCCTTGACCATAGGAAAAAATCTATTAAAAAGCAATAAAAAAAGCCCACACCAGGTGAGCTTTTTTTAATTTAACATTTATGGGGTATTACGCAGTTCTGCTTGTTCAGCTGAAGAAGCTGGATTAACTAAAGGGTCACTTGCGTAAGTTTTTAAACCGCCACCTAAGGCTTTATACAGTTCAACTTGGTTGTTTAAATTGGCTTGTTCGAGCAATAATAAACCTTGCTGCGCTGTATAATTGCCACGCTGTGCATCTAACACCGTTAAGAAGCCATCAATACCCGCGCGGAAACGCGCTTGTGACAATTGATAGTTTTTATTGGTGGCTTCGACTAAACTACGCTGTGCTGCCAAGCGCTCGCCAATATTTTGACGTACCGCTAAGGCATCGTTGACTTCACGGAACGCATTTTGAATCGATTTTTCATAGTCTGATACAGCAATTTGCTGATCAGTTTCTGAAATTTTGATATTGGCTTTACGTGTGCCCCAATCCCAAAGTGGAATATCTAGGCTTGGACCCAATGACCAGACAAATGAACCTGATTTAAATAAATCGCTAAGCTCACGTGAGCCTAAACCTGCCGAACCGGTTAAGCTAATCGTTGGGAACATACGCGCTTTGGCTGCGGCAATATTGGCACCTGCTGCAGATAAACGATACTCTGCCGCACGAATATCCGGACGGTTGTTAAGTAAATCACTTGGTAAACCAGAACGAATGGCATTATTGGCAGTAATGCGCGTCACACGTTGATTGGGTAACAAGCTGCTAGGCACTTGCTCACCCACCAAGAGGTTAAGTAAGTTTTGTGCTTGAGTGATTTGGGTTTTGTAATTGGCCACATCACTACGTGCAGTCTCTACTGAGATTTGCGCTTGACGTACTGGCACTTCACTATCAATCCCAACCTCAAAACGTTTTCTATTCAGGTTATAAGACTCAAGTTGTGCCTTTAAGGTCTGTTCAGCTAAAGCCAAATTGGCAGCAGCAAAAGAGTAGCTTAACCATGCTTGTGCAACTTGACCAACCAGTGCAATTTGCGTGGCATCGCGTGCACTTGCGGTTGCTAAGTATGTGTCTAAAGCATTGTCTTTTAAGCTACGTACTCGCCCCCAAAAATCAAGCTCATAAGCAGTTACCCCTAGACCTACATTATAGCTGGTCATCGGTTTGCTATTGACCGTGTCTTGACGTAATACACTACCACTGACCCCAATACTTGGTAATTGGTTGTTTTCAGTAATTTGGTAGGTTTGCTGGGCACGTTGAATATTGAGTGCAGCAATACGTAAGTCACGGTTATTGGTTAAGGCAAGGTCAATCACTTGTGCCAAACGTTGATCGGCAAAGAAATCCTTATAGCCTTGCTCTGCCACTGAAGGACCTGTTGCAGGCGCAACATAAGCCACAGGTAAAGTGGTCGCTTGCACTTGAGGTTCTGGGTTACGCATGCTTTGACATGCAGTCAAAGCAAGCGCAAGTGCAGAAAGTGCAAGACCACGGCCAGTTGTAGACCATAGAGTTTGCATTAAGACATATTCTCCGTACGTGGTGGCTTTGGTTTGTATTTGAAGATGCTACGAATCCATACATAGAAGACTGGAATAAAGAAAATACCAAGTAATGTTGAACTGATTACACCACCTAATACACCATAACCCACTGAGTGTTGGCTACCCGCACCCGCGCCTGAAGAGAGGGCAAGTGGCAGTACACCAAAACCAAAAGCTAAAGTGGTCATAATAATTGGACGTAAACGCATTTTGGCTGCATGTAAAGTTGCATCAAATAGCTCTTCGCCTTTTTCTTGCAACTCTTTGGCAAATTCAACAATCAAGATCGCATTTTTAGCCGACAAACCAATGACCGCAATAATCGCCACTTGGAAGTAAATATTGTTGGATAGGTTTGGATTTTGGAACAACACCATGCCGCCAAAAGTTAAGCCCAAAGCACCAATAATACCTAATGGCACCACCAATAATACCGAAAATGGAATTGACCAACTTTCATATAAGGCGGCTAAACATAAGAATACAATCAGGAGCGATAGCGCATATAAGAATGGTGCTTGATCGCCTGATTCACGTTCTTCGAGTGATAAACCTGTCCATTCAAAGTCATAACCGACTGCGCCCATTTGAGGCAGTTTGGCCACAATCTCTTCCATGGCAAGCATCGCATCACCTGAGCTGACGCCCAGTGCGGGTGTACCTTGAATGTTGACTGATGATAAGCCGTTATAACGTTCTAGACGTGGTGAACCATAGGTCCATTCGCCTGTAGCAAATGCTGAGAATGGAATCATCTCGCCTTTGTTATTACGCACATACCACTTATCTAAGTCTTCCGGCATCATGCGTGAATCAGATTGACCTTGGACATAAACTTTCTTCACACGACCACGATCAATAAAGTCGTTGACGTATGAACCACCCCAAGCAATACCCATAGTGCTGTTAATTTCAGCAATGCTGACGCCCATCGCACCGGCTTGTGCATGGTCAACAATCACTTTGTACTGCGGTGTATCTTCTTGACCATTTGGACGAACACCAGCAAGACGTGAGTCTTGTGCGGCCATGCCAAGGATCATATTACGTGCTTCGATTAATTTAGCATGACCATTACCTGCAGCATCCTTAAGCTGTAAGTTAAAGCCTGAGCTGGTGCCAAGTTCTGGCATCGCTGGCAGCTGTAAAGGCATAATATAAGTCGCGTCTTTTACGATCATATTAAGTGCCATACCACGGCCAATAATCGCACCGACTTGCGATTCAGGTGTTGTACGTTCTGACCAGTCTTTGAGTTTAATAAACGCCATACCTGCGTTTTGACCCACACCGGCAAATGAGAAACCTGCCACACTAAACACAGATTCAACGTGGTCTTTTTCATTCTCTAAGAAGAAGCCCGTCATGGCATCCATGGTTTCGCCAGTACGCTCCAAACTTGCGTTTGGTGGTAGTTGTACCAGTGTCATCACCACACCTTGGTCTTCATCAGGTAAAAATGAAGAAGGCAGTTTTTGGAACAAGAACACAATTCCGACAAGTACCACGACATAAACCGCACCAGAGAAAATCTTGTTGTGGGTCATGCGGTTGACGCCGCCTTGGTATTTCTCTGACATTTTGTCAAAGCTGCTATTAAACCAACGGAAGAAGCGAGCAAAGATATTGTTGCTTGGAACTTTGTTTGGATCGTGCTGTTTGAGCATGGTGGCACATAGCGCTGGCGTAAAGGTTAACGCTACAAGCAGTGATAACACCATGGCGGTAACAAGAGTAATCGAGAACTGACGATAAATAACCCCTGTCGTACCACCAAAGAATGCCATAGGTACGAATACCGCAGACAGCACCGAGGTAATCCCAATTAAAGCGCCTGAGATTTGCTTCATCGAGATTTCTGTTGCGGTCACAGGATCTAGATGTTCCTCGACCATAACACGCTCAACGTTTTCCACCACGACAATGGCATCATCGACCAGAAGACCAATGGCCAGTACCATCGCAAACATGGTTAAGGTGTTAATCGAGAAGCCAAACATGTTGATGACTGCGAAAGTTCCCAGTACCACCACAGGCACTGCCATGGTTGGAATAATCGTGGCGCGCCAGTTCTGTAAGAACAAGAACATCACGATGAAAACCAGGATGATCGCTTCAATTAAGGTTTTGACTACACTTTTAATTGAGAGTTCAATAAAAGGTGTGGTGTCAAAAGCCAGTTCGTCTTTTAAGCCCGCAGGATAGTTAGGACGTAATTCTTTTAAACGGGCTTCAACCGCTTGCGCAGTATCTAAGGCATTGGCACCGGTAGCAAGTTTAATTGCGACACCGCCAGATGGCTTACCGTTATATTTAGAATCAAACTGATAGTTATCTGCACCAAGTTCAACTTTTGCTACATCACCTAAACGGACTTGTGCACCGTTAGAGGTATTTTTTAAGAAGATGTTGGCAAATTGTTCAGGCGTTTGCAGTAAGCTTTGCGCAGTAACGGTCGCGTTTAAAACCGTACCTTCAATTGCCGGTGCACCACCTAATTGACCCACCGCAACTTGCGCGTTTTGGGTACGAATCGCAGCAGATACATCACTTGGCGTCACTTGTAGACTGGCCATTTTAGCCGGATCTAACCAAATACGCATAGCGTATGAGCCACCAAAAACTTGTACCTCACCTACACCTGCCACACGACTTAAAGGTTCAGAGATGTTGGAGTTAACATAGTCTTTAATGTCGTTACCGGTCAGTGAACCATCCGGTGAATAGAAGCTTAATACTTGTAAGAAGCTGGCACCGGACTTGGTAACACGTACACCTTGACGTTGTACATCTTCTGGTAATAAAGCAGTTGCCGATTGCAGTTTGTTCTGGACTTGAACTTGTGCAATATCGGGATCAATACCTTGTTCAAAGTTTAAGGTAATTGATGCCTGACCATTACCGGCACTGTTTGATGAAATGTAGCGTAGACCATCGAGACCATTCATCTGTTGCTCGATCAGCTGCGTCACGGTATTTTCTACGGTATCAGCAGAAGCACCAGGATAAGTCGCAGAAATCGTCACTGTGGGTGGTGCGATGGTTGGATACTGTGCGATTGGCATTTTGCTTAAGGTGAGCACACCCGCCAGCATAATCACCAATGCGATCACCCAAGCAAAGATTGGGCGATGAATAAAAAATTGAGCCATCCTTACCTCTTAAGCTTGCGCTTTTTGTTCAGGTGCTGATTTTGCTTCGCTGGCAGGTTGTTGATCCGCACTTGGGGCTTGAGCTTGAGGCGCAGCCGCTTTAGGTTGATACGGTTTAGCAACCACCTGCTGTTCAGGTTTCACTTTAGCAATACCATCAACGATCACTTTATCACCTGGATTTAAACCTTCGGTGACAATCCAATCGGTACCTTGCGCACCCGTGGTGGTCACTGGACGCGGTGCAACTTTCCCATTGGCATCAACCAACATTGCCATGGCTTGACCAGTTGGGGTACGCGTAATAGCCGCTTGTGGAATCAGGTAAGCATTTGGCACTTCACCTTGTACAATTTTTGCAGTGGCAAACATGCCTGGCAGCAATAAATAGTTCGGGTTTGGGAACACAGCACGTAAGGTTACTGTACCCGTATCAGGGTTGACGCTGGCATCAGAAAATGCCAAACGACCTTCAACAGGATAATAGCTACCATCTTCAAGCTTTAACTTCACCGTGGTGTTGTTTGAGCTATTTAAGCTCCCTTGAGATAGACGCTGACGTAAACGCAATAGCTCGGCACTTGATTGGTTGATATCAACATAAATGGGGTCAAGACGCTGAATGGTCACTAAAGGCTCAGCTTGACTGGCGGTCACTAAAGCGCCGGCGGTCACTGTTGAACGATTCGATTGACCAGAAATTGGTGCACGTACAATTGAATAACCGAGGTTAATTTCAGCATTACGTAGCTCGGCCTGTGTGGCAGCTAAATCAGCTTCAGCCAATTTCACTTGTGCCACAGCATCGTCATATTCTTGTTTAGAAATGGCGTTAGAACCGACCAATTGACGATAACGACCTTCTTTAACGCGTAACACGTTTAAATTGGCTTGTTGACGCGCTAAATTCGCACGTACGCTGTCGAGATTGGCACGATTGGTACGTGAATCAATTTCATACAGCGCTTGACCTTCACGCACATAGCTGCCTTCAGCAAACAGACGCTTTAAAATCACGCCATTGGTTTGAGGGCGTACTTCAGACACTTCAAAGGCTGTAGTACGGCCAGAAAGTTCGACTGATTGCTCGACGCTTTGTGGCTGGGCAACAATGACACCAACTTCGGTTGGCGGCATTTGCTGCTGAGCAGCGGCTGCCTGTTTATTTTCGTCTTTGCTACAGCCAACAAGCACCAGACTTGTTGCTAATGCGCAAGCAGTCAGGGCGGGTGCCCAAAGCTTTGCAGACATCATTATTCCACCTCAATTAAGATGTTTATTTAAAATTTGTTTTTAGGACAAAACTGAGATTTGCCAAGCAAATACAGCAAGCTGATCCATATAAAACTAATGCCCCAACCAGAAATCACATCAGAAGGGTAATGTACGCCTAAATATACTCGTGATCCTCCCATGACCAACAACCAAGAGCATGCCAATACTGCCAAATAGCGGTATAGCTGATGACCTCGACTGACCAATAGCACCAATGCGGCAAGGCTTGCTGCATAGAAACTGTGCGCACTTGGAAACGATGATCCGTAGCTTTCTACAAGATGATAGATTTCAGGTGGACGCGGTTTGGCAATGAGATATTTAAGTAGCCAAGCACAAGCGATACTTCCTATAAGTCCAAGACCAATAAAAAGTATTTTTGAATATTTTTTATACCACGCTAAGACAAAACACCATAGTGTGGTGAAAAATAATACAAAAGGCATGCCGCCTAGCACAGATAAGCTGCTTGATATTTGATTGAACGTTTCATTACGTTGCTGACTCAAGTACACCACTGCGCTTAGATCTAAAGCATTTAAAGTGGGGGAATTAAGAATCAATATACTGAAAAATAACAATAAAAAACCTAACAGCAGCAGGCAATAAGGCATCGAAGACCCCTAAATATGACAACCGATTACAGCGCGGTTAATCCTTAGTGTTAAAGTGTACTTGTCAGTACACTTCTTTTCAAGCGTGTGTAAGTTATGCAAATTTATAGGTTTTCATCAGGTTTTTCTGTATAAGAATTACGATATGCCTGATTTTTTTTGCAATTCTTGTTCTATAGCAATGGCTTGCTTAGGGGGCCAAAAAAAGTCGCTGGGTCGGGTTAAAAAATGAGTCAGGACTAATTTTGCTAAAGGTTGCCATTGTTCAAAGCGTACCCGACGCGCACGTAAGGCCACAATAATTGTTAAAGTAAAACTGACAAAAAGGTTCGTTAAACCAATCAGTAAGACACCAAGCAAGGACACAATGACCAAACCCAGATCAGGTTGGTTAATGTTTATTAAGCCTTGAATAAAGTTGGCTGAAGCAAAGGCAATGTGGCGGATATCGAGTGGTAACCCGAGCAAAAAGCCAATCGTTCCCATACTGCCAAGCATAATACCAAATAAGAAATTACCGGCTAAAGCACCAAAATTACGCTCTATATAATCTGCAAAACGATTAAGACGTTCTTGGCCCATCCATTTTTTTAGACGTTGATGGGCTTTAAGGCGTGGTCCTATTTTTCGATAGACCGCCATGTTGTCAAAATACCCAGCCAATAAGCCTGAGAAAAATAAAAATACTCCGGCAATCGCCGCATGGGGGACAGCCAATGAGGTAAACGGATTTAAATCATGTAAAGTTTTTGCGGCTTTGGCATGGGTCATTAAGGGTTCGTGCAGCGCTGCATCCCAGAAAAAAGCAATACATGCAGCAGTTGGAATAGCAATCGAGATATTACCTAAAATCGCAATAAATTGGGTGCGAATAATGTTGACAATGAGTACAGCCACTTCTGCCAATTGTGCCATCTTCGAGCCTTTGCCACGTTGTACCGTAGAGGCAAGTGCGGCTGCGGTCATGGCAGGTTGTTTGGTGGCCACAGTAAAATGCAGGACATGAATCAGCATAAAACCCAATGCATAATTCATGCTGTAGGAAAAAGCCTGCATCAAGGGGGCCATCGACACACGTGCCATCAAGGTCTTTAAAGTGGCCATCACAGCAATAATCAGTCCGGCACCAGCGGCGGACTTATACATGCCAAAGAAGCCCTGTTTATCGGTACTTACATAGTGTTCACCAGTTTTGCTGGCGTTTTCAGTGACCTGTAAGGCTATCAATTCACTGTTGGTGGTCAGTAAAGAGCGCACACTGAGTTCATCATAACTGGTGGCAGTGACATCAATTAGTAGCTCTTTTAGGATCTTAAAGCGTCTATCGTTATCTTCAACAATTAAGTTTAGGAGCAGCTCTAGACGTTCTAAACATTGTTCAAGCAAAGTTAATAAATAGGTCAGACTGACACTGACCCCAATCCGCTTAGTGGAGCGACGAATTTTTTGCACCACATCATGGCATTGTTCAATCATCACCAAGGCTTGGGCAGCATCAGGTGGCGCCACCACCATCATATGCTCGGTATTACGATGCAAGTCTTTGTAGTGACGGATGAAATCAATGATCTCGCGGTTTTGCACCAAGAAAGGTGATTCGTATTCGGTTAGCTCCGGATAAGCATCAATAAATTCTGGATACAAACCAATCCCGCTAATGCGATAAGACAGTACGGTAATGGCTTTAATGAGCTCACTTTTAATCTGTAGTTTATAGCTTTGGTTGCTATGACCTTGCGACAGTAAAATAAATAACTGTTGCCAATCTTGGTCACTAATATTGTCAAGCCAGTTTTTATCGCTGCGCTGATGAAATACCCTGCGGAGTAATTGTTGTAATTGGCTTTCATCTGGAATTAATGGCAGGAAATGTGCGCCTAAGCGTTTAAAGAGCTGATTCCAAAAACCATCTTGCGATAAAATACCTGTATCGGCATATAAGCCACTTTGTTTATATTGGCTGATCAGTCTTAAAATAAAAGTTTGTAAGGTGCTCACCGCGTAGGGCACACGAATTAAACAGTCAATTAAAGCCTGTAGATGATCATGAATTTCGTGTTGTAGCTGAGGGTCACTTGGTCGTAAACGATCGACCAGTTGGATGAGTGTTTCATCATGCAGCGGCGCTCGCGATTCGAGCTGCTGCTGCATTTGAAGTAAAAGGTCGTTAAATTTTATCTGCATACGCAACTTATTGAATACGATGTAAGGCTAAATGTGCAAGGTTCATTAACGCTTGGCGGGATTCAGATTCAGGTAATTCAAGTAATGCGGCAATCGCAGCTTCGGTTTCTTCGGTGGCACGTTGGCGGCAATAATCAAGTGCACCTGAATTGTGCACAATTTGAATCACTTGGTCTAAATGGTCGGTACCGCCTGTGGCAATACTTTTACGAATAATGGCATGCTCATCCCCTTGGGTATTTTTGAGTGCGGCAATCAATGGCAAGGTCGGTTTACCTTCCATCAAGTCGTCACCAATATTTTTACCTAAAGTTTCTGCATCTGAGGTGTAGTCTAAAATATCATCAATAATTTGAAAAGCATTGCCAAAATGACCGGCGAATTTTTTCAAGGCTAAGGCAAATTCTGGTTTTTTAGCCAAGATTGCCGCACCTTCAGTTGCCATTTCAAATAGGCGTGAGGTTTTGCCATGAATAATGGCTAAATAAGTCTGTTCTGTGGTGTCAGGTTGATGCTGAGACTGTAACTGTAACACTTCGCCTTCGGCAATTTCACAGGTGCCCGTGGAAAAGTTTTTAAGTAATTTTAAATCGTCTAAATCCACCAGTAAGTCAAAAGCGCGTGAAATTAAAAAATCACCCACCAAGACTGCAGTTTGATTGTTCCAAGTGGCATTGGCAGTTGGACGGCCACGACGTAAACCTGATTCATCGACTACATCGTCATGCACTAAGGTTGCGGTATGTAGCATTTCAATGATGGCTGCTAAACGACGATGCGCGTCTAAATCAGTAACACCACAGGCTTTGGCTGCCAATAAACACATAATTGGACGCATGCGTTTGCCACCTGCTTCGACCACATGTTTACTCACTGCCATCACTAAGGCAACTTTTGAGGTAATGCCTTCATTAATAAATGTGTCCATCGCAGCAAAGTCTTGAGCAACAGGAGCGAGAATATCTTGCTTAAAGTCGATGGCCATGAAAGACAAACCTCTATAAATATAAAATTGCAAAGAGAGTGTAACAATTTATCTTAAACATAGGCATGTGCAAATGCCCATGTTTGTTGAAGACGCTCGAAAAAGCCGCCATTTTACAACATTTCAACCATTTCTAGGTCGACTGGGTAGGCTTTAAGTGCGTACCGAATAGCTAAAAACTTATTTTAATTGCTGAAACTTACACAAAATCAGCCATGTCGGTCAAATAGTATCAGGAATTTAAGCTTTTGCTGCTTTTTTCTACAGACAATATTTTATGTAAAATGGCTTGTTGTTTAGCCGAGAATCACTTAAAATTCCTCGCTTCGTATAACCCCCAGTGGCGTTCGTTTGAAGTTCAATATGTTGTTGTATTGGCACGAACACACGGGTATTTTGGAGTACACTATGTACGCAGTAATCCAAACCGGTGGTAAACAACACCGTGTTGTTGAGGGTGAAACCCTTAAAGTTGAATTATTGAAAGCTGAAGTTGGCGCATCTATTACGTTTGATGACGTATTAATGCTTGTTAACGGCGAAAGCATTCAAATCGGTGCTCCAGTTGTAGCTGGCGCTACTGTAACTGCTGAAGTAGTTAGCCACGGTCGCCACGACAAAATCCGCATCATCAAAATGCGTCGTCGTAAGCACTATCGTAAACAACAAGGTCACCGTCAATGGTTTACTGAGTTGAAAATTACTGCGATCGCAGGCTAATTCTAGGAGAATATAGAGATGGCATCTAAAAAAGCCGGTGGTTCGACTAAAAACGGTCGCGACTCGAATCCTAAAATGTTAGGCGTAAAAATCTACGGTGGTCAATCAGTTACAGCTGGTAACATCATCGTTCGTCAACGTGGTACTGAGTTCCACGCTGGTGTAAACGTAGGTATGGGCCGTGACCATACTCTATTTGCTACTGCTGATGGCGTAGTAAAATTCGAAGTGAAAGGTCAATTTGGCCGTCGCTACGTATCTGTTGAAGCGTAAGTTTTAATAGAAAAAAAGCCCGCACCTGTTGCGGGTTTTTTTTATGCGTCATATGCAGCTAAAACTCCATCATGATGGATAAAATCCTACATTTACTTGAAATAAAACAACAAAACTGCCAATTTTCTCCCATATTTAGCGGTAAATTTGGTTTAACATGAGCGAAACACATAACTGATAACTAAGGTGATCACATGAATATGTTAGGTAAAACACTAAGTGCAATGGCAGTGGGTGCAGCGAGCCTGACACCGCTGATGGTCACAAGTACCTATGCCGCGCCGGCAACAGAACAGGTTGCGACTCAAAACTTAGTTAAACAATTGAGCGGTATTCAAAGCCTAACAGCCAACTTTGAGCAAAGCACCAAAACCTCAGCCAAAGCCAAAAATAACAAAGCTTTGACGGCTCAGCACATGAATCAAACTTTCAAAGGGGTCATGAAGGTTGAACGCCCAGGCAAATTCCATTGGCAAATTAATAGCCCTGTCAAACAAACCATTGTCAGTACTGGCCGTACCGTGTGGATTTACGATCCTGATTTAAAACAAGCAGTACGCCAAAGCTTGGATGAGCAAGTGGCCAATACGCCAGCGTTGTTGTTATCCGGTAATACTGCGCAAATTCAGCAGGCATACCGGATCTCACAGCCAGATCAAAGCAAAACTTATTACACTTTGTATCCAAAAAATAAAGAGGGCGCATTTCAAAGTTTAACCATTAGTTTTGGGGCTAAAAATGCACCTACTTTAATGATTCTTGAAGATTCATTGGGTCAAACTACACACGTGCGTTTTAGCAACACCAAAGTCAATGCCAAGATTCCAGCCTCGACCTTTAACTTTACCCCACCAAAGGGTACGGACATTATTGATCAATAACATATATCGCTTCTAAAGCAGCCTACGGGCTGCTTTTTTACTTGTTTAAAAAATGTTCTTTTACTTGGATTTTTAACATGCAGAATTTTTTTGTGGCGCTATAGTGTGGCTTCATTTTGGCTTGAGGTAAAAGGTGTCATGCAACAGTCTACCGTGTGGATCGTATTGACGTTAATGTTGGGGCTTATGGCGTGCCAACCCAAAGATGCACCGCGCCCCAGTGATCCTAAACCGCAAGTACCCAAAGTAGTTTTGCTTGAAAGCCAAGCCATGGAAGTGAAGTTGGCACGTAATGAAGTGTGTACCGAAAAGGGCTGCACCTTATATGACATGCAAAGCGTACAAACCAACCTACCTTGGATTGATGAATACTTCTTAACACGTTTGGCTGAGCTTGAACCTGAGGCATTTCAAGTCGATGCTGAGGTGGTAGTGCCAGATGTGAGTAACGAAAAAGTTGTACTCGAGCAAAATAATCAATTTGTACATTATATTGGCCAGCGTAAAAATATCGCCATGTTTGCCATACAAAGTTACAGCTATGGTGGTCAATTGCCGCAAAGTATGTCACATCATGAATATGTCAATTTTGATCTAAACTTAGAAAAACGTTTGGCGCTCAAAGATATTATCCACAAAGGCCAAGAAGCGGCCTTACTTAAGCTGATGTATGATAAAAATTATGCATGGCTGAAACAGCGTCATATTGAACTTGAACAATTAAAGCTCAGTGATAATTTTTATTTTTCCGCCAAAGGCTTAACTTTGGTTTATCCCGTCTATGAACTAGGCAGTTATGTCGATGGCATGACCGAACTCAGCGTACCCTATACATTTTTAGCCAAAATTCTAAAGCCTGAATACTTACCAAGTTTGCCAAATTACGCCAAAGCGCAAAAATAGGGTAATTGCTGTAATAAGACACAGCAAGCAAGGGCGATTACTGTATTTTTTGCTTTGAACAGCTTACACTATAGCCAGTTTTTTTCTTCAAAAAGATTGGCTATGATCGACCCGAAATTACTCAGAAATAATATTGAGGCTGTAAATTTAGCCTTGGCAAAACGTGGTGTACAGCTTGATGTTGCAGAATGGGCAGACTTAGAAGCACGCCGTAAAGAGATTCAATCTAAAACTGAAACGCTACAAGCAGAGCGTAACACGGGCGCCAAACAAGTCGGTCAAATTAAAAAAGCAGGTGGCGACGCTTCGGACATCATGGTACGTATGTCTGCGATTGGCGATGAAATCAAAGCAGCTGAACAAGCCTTAGCTGAATTACAAGCGGAGCTTGAAGAAAAGTCACTGTCTATTCCAAACTTACCGCATGAATCTGTACCTGAAGGTCGTGACGAAAACGATAACGTTGAAGTATTAAAGTGGGGCACACCGCGCCAGTTTGATTTTGACATTAAAGATCATACTGACTTAGGTGAGTGGATGGGCGGTTTAGAGTTTGAAACGGCAACTAAACTGACAGGTTCACGTTTTAGCGTTTTAAAAGGCCCGCTTGCGCGCCTACAACGTGCCTTAACCCAATTTATGCTTGATACACATACGCTTAAAAATGGCTATACCGAAGCCTATGTGCCGTATTTAGTGAATGCAGATTCATTACGTGGTACAGGTCAGTTGCCTAAATTTGAAGAAGACTTATTCAAATTACAAGGTGAAAAAGAATTCTATTTAATTCCAACTGCTGAAGTGCCAGTGACCAACTTTGTCCGTGACGAAATTATTGATCCTGAACGTTTACCACTGAAATATGCAGCACATACGCCATGTTTCCGTAGTGAAGCAGGTTCTTATGGTCGTGATACACGCGGTTTAATCCGTCAGCATCAGTTTGACAAAGTTGAAATGGTGCAAATCGTAAAACCTGAAACGTCAATGGATGCATTAGAAGAATTAACCGGTCATGCAGAAGGCATCTTACAAGCCCTTGGTCTACCTTACCGTAAAGTCGTGCTATGTGGCGGTGATATGGGCTTTGGCGCGATCAAAACTTACGACTTAGAAGTGTGGGTACCAAGTCAAAATACCTACCGTGAAATTTCTTCATGCTCATGCATGGGTGACTTCCAAGCACGTCGTATGAAAGCACGTTACCGCGCTGATCAAAAGAAAACTGAATTTGTACATACTTTAAATGGTTCAGGTTTGGCGGTAGGGCGTACTTTACTTGCAGTCATGGAAAACTACCAACGTGCCGATGGCTCAATCGAAATTCCTGAAGTATTACGTCCATATATGGGCGGCTTAGAATTTATTGACTAAGTCATTGTGTTTTAAAGTTGCGATGCCTTGAGGCATCGCAATTGTTTTTAGACAATCAAAGAAAAATCAGAGGGTCGCCGTGGAAATTTTTCCCATCTCTTTAAAGTTGCAGCAGCAACCTTGTTTGATTGTTGGTGGTGGACATATTGCGTACCGCAAAGCGCTGCTATTAGCCAAAGCAGGTGCAGTGATTGATGTCGTGGCGCCTGAAATTGAAGCCAATTTGCTTGAACTGGTGCAAAGCAGCCACGGGCAATATGTCGCTGCGCCTTTTAGTACAGATTTTCCCCTTGCTCACTATCGTTTAGTGATTGCTGCAACGGATCAAGCACAGGTCAATCAAGCAGTATTTGAACACTGTGAAGCACAAAATATCTTGGTCAATAGTGTGGATGATCCACCGCATTGCCGCTTTATGGTACCTGCGATTATTGACCGTTCACCCTTGGTGATTTCTGTGGCCAGTAATGGCACCTCGCCGGTGTTATCACGCCAAATTCGTACGCAGTTAGAAACCACAATTCCTCATGGTATGGGTAAATTGGCTGCGTTTTCGGGCCAATGGCGAAGTACCGTCAAAGCGAAAATTATCAATCCAGATGAACGCCGCATTTTTTGGGAAGACTTATATGCAAGTCCACTCAAAGAACAGGTATTTAATGACAATCTAGCTGAAGCAGAGCGTCTTATTGAGCAAGCCTTAAACGAGTGGAAAACCCCAAAAGGCGAAGTGTATTTGGTGGGCGCAGGGCCAGGTGATCCTGAACTACTCACTTTAAAAGCGCTACGCTTAATGCAACAAGCTGATGTGGTGATTTATGACCGCTTAGTGTCTGAGCCAATTATGGACTTATGCCGCCGTGATGCCGAAAAAATCTATGTTGGCAAAGCGCGCTCGAATCATGCGGTACCACAAGAAGGTATTAATGCCTTATTGGTCGAGTATGCACAGCAAGGTAAACGTGTTTGCCGCTTAAAAGGTGGTGATCCTTTTATCTTTGGTCGGGGTGGCGAAGAAATTGAAGAACTCTTTGCCGCAGGTGTACCATTTCAAGTCGTCCCAGGTATTACCGCGGCATCGGGTTGTTCAGCCTATGCGGGTATTCCGCTCACGCATCGTGACTATGCACAAAGTGTACGTTTCTTAACGGGTCATCTTAAAGAGGGTTCACCAGAGTTACCTTGGCAAGAGCTGGTTTATGAAAATCAGACCTTAGTGCTGTATATGGGTTTGGTGGGCTTAGAGAAAATTTGCCAACGTTTGATAGAGCACGGGCAACGTCCAGATATGCCAGTGGCATTAGTTTCTAAAGGTACGACGCCTGAGCAAAAAGTCGTGGTGGGCACTTTAGCGGATATTGCGAGCCAAGTCAGCGCACATCATATTCAAGCGCCAACCTTGACCATTATTGGTGAAGTGGTGCGCTTACGTGAACAATTACAGTGGCAAGGCTAAGGCTTTGCCGTTTAAATAGGTAGAAAACCCCGTGATTCATGTTGTGTTATACGAACCTGAAATTCCTGCAAACACAGGCAATATCATTCGTTTATGTGCCAATACAGGTGCACAATTACACTTAGTTAAACCCTTAGGCTTTGAGCTCGATGATAAAAAGCTCAAACGTGCAGGTTTGGATTATCACGAATATGCCAACATGCAGATTTGGGACAATATTGACGCATGTTTAGCAGATTTGGCCAGTAAAGGTATTGGTTTAGATGCGGTGTATCCACTCACCACCAAAGGCAGTGAAACCCCGCATACTTCGGATTTAAACCGACCAGTGGCATTACTTATGGGCCCTGAAACACGCGGTTTACCTGAAAATGTACGGATGATGTTTCCAGAACAACATTGGATTCGTTTGCCAATGGCTGAAAACTCACGCAGCTTAAACCTCTCCAATGCCACGGCTGTGATTGTCTATGAAGCATGGCGTCAGCAAGGCTTTAAAGCATTATAAAAAATACCACCTTCGGGTGGTTTTTTGATGTCAAGACTGTTGAGCAAAGGTAATTTTGGTTATAACCCTAACTGAATTGATAAAAGAAGAGCGTGATCTTGAAAATAACACACAACTTAAGTCCTTTAAGCGTATTGGTTTTATCTTTGAGTCTGATGACATTAAGCGCGATGACACAGGCGACAGAAGTCCCTACAGCCAGTGTAGAAGCACCTACACCAAGCATTGCACCTGAACCAGTGAGTCAAGCAGAAATTAAACAAGCCTTACAAGCCATGCAGCTTAAAATGCAGCAGCGTATTAAAACATGGGGCAAAAGCTTAAGCCCAAATGATTTTGAGCGGACTTGGCATGGTCGTCAGCTTAAAAAAGCTAAGCGCCAAGAGGTGTGTGGCATTTATCAAAGTGTAGTGAATGATACCTATCAACTCGCTGATGCTAATCGAGCGCGTTTAAGTGCAGAAGCTCAGCAACGTTTACAAGACCGCGATGCTTTTATTCAAAGTTTAGGCTTTAAAGATAATTTGGTAGATACCCAATTGGGCTTTAACTGTCGCTTAAGATAAGATATAAAAAAAGGCGCTTTAAGCGCCTTTTTTTATTGGTCTCAATTAACGATCATCAAATTCGTTATGTTGAGGGGCTGGCTGTTTAAAGCCTTTGGTTTTATAACCTAAGTATAAAATACCTATCATGGCCCACCATAGACCATATTTTAAAGAGTCTTCTTCAATTTCAAGCCATAGCGCAAATACGCTGATAAAACCGAATAAAGGTACAAGGACAAAATTGACAATGTCTTTGAAATTCTTAGTTCGACCATCACGTAAAGCATAGCGTGAAATTACTGATAAGTTCACAAAAGTAAAGGCAGTTAAGGCACCAAAACTAATCAGTGAAATCACCATGTCTAAGTCCATAAAGCCAGCCGTTAACGCCACCGCACCCACAATTAAAATATTGTACGATGGGGTGAAGTTTTTAGGGCTAATATGACCAAAGATCTTCTTGTTAATTACGCCGTCGCGACCCATCACATACATTAAACGTGATACACCAGCATGAGCTGAAATCCCTGACGCCATTACGGTAATAATCGCAAAACCAAGAACATAAGCTTGGAATAACGAACCACCCACTAAGAGCAGAATTTCTGGTTGTGTTTCAGCAATATTTTCAAAATAACTGCCCGGTGTATTTGGGAAGTAAATCTGCATAAAGTAAGTGCTGATAATAAAGATCACACCTGCAATGAGTGCAGTTAAGAAAATTGCTTTTGGTAAAGTCTTTTCAGTGTCTTTGGTTTCTTCGGCCAATGAAC
This sequence comes from Acinetobacter sp. CY05, assembly GCF_059515805.1. Taxonomy (NCBI): domain Bacteria; kingdom Pseudomonadati; phylum Pseudomonadota; class Gammaproteobacteria; order Moraxellales; family Moraxellaceae; genus Acinetobacter; species Acinetobacter sp. CY05. The sequence continues at coordinate 25,042 of NZ_JCAKMW010000001.1, forward strand.
TGAGTGAGTCAAAACCTGTAAATGAGAAACACAGTAAAGTTGCGCCAGTAATCAGTGCACCAACTGAGGTCAACTCGTTCCAAAATGGCTCAAGGCTCCACAATTGATAACGTGCATCAGCAGAAATTGGTCCATCTGCATTAAAGCCCGCTTGTAACTTGCTGTAGACCAAGTAAGTAAATACCGCAATCACAATCAACTGTACAAAGACAATTAAACTGTTAAAGTTGGCAACAAAGCGCGCACCGCGTAAGTTAATTCCCGTCATAAAGGCGGTGAGCACTACGACCCATACCCAATGATTGACCGATGGGAACAGTGCCTCTAAGTAGATCACTGCCAAGATAATATTCACCATTGGCGACAATAGATAATCTAGCCAAGACGACCAGCCCACCATAAAGCCAACATTGGGGTGAATTGATTTTTGTGCATAGGTATAAGCCGAACCCGAGGATGGGTAACGACGGATCATATGCCCGTAGCTTAGAGAGGTTAATAAAATTGCCACTAAGGCAAAAACATAAGAGGTCGGAACATGAAGGTTACTTTCTTCTGACACCAAACCAAAGGTATCAAACAAAGTCATGGGTTGGATGTAGGCCAAACCAATAATAATAATGTGCCAGAGTCCTAGCGTTTTTTGCAGTTTCGCTGCCGATTGAGTCCCAGAAACATTAGTCAACGGCGTTATCCTCTTAATCGTTGATCAAGGATCAGTCATTGTGTATAAGGACCGTTTGAGACGAACGATCCCCCCAGAGATAAAATAAAAGTGCGCCAATCTACTTGAAATGTTCGCACTTGTCAGCAACTTTCTTTGCTACTAGCAGAAAATGTGCCATGTAAGCCAGCTGAGATAAATTCATAATAAAAGCCTGATGCTTAAAAAAACATCAGGCCTATTTGGGCTTATATTGGCTTAAAATGCTCAAATTACCAAGCTTTTTCTAAGATCTGCTTTAAATCTTTTAGGCTGGCTTCTTTAGGATTATAGATGATCGAACCATCATTTAAGGCTTTTTCTGCGATCTCATCGAGCTGCGCTTCCGAGACTTTATGTGTTTCACGTAAAGTACGTGGCAATTTGGTCAAGCTATAGAGTCGATCACGCATGGTCATGATGCTCGTAATGGTTTTTTCGGCACGTAAGTGTGCTGGTGTTTGCGCATAAATTTCTGCCCCAGCCAAAGGCAGCAATAAATCAGCGATTTTTTCGCTATTCACCGATTGGTTGTATTCTAAAACATACGGTAAGAATAGATTCATACATAGGCCATGTGGTAAATGTGCCACAGCGCCTAAAGCATGACCCAATGAATGTACTAAGCCCACCATTGAATTAGAAAACGCAATGCCTGCCATGGTCGAGGCTTGGGCCAACTCTAAACGTGCTTGAGCATCTTCAGGATTATCGAGCACGCTAAATAAGTTTTCGCTGACCTTTTTTATGGCGGCTGTGGCATAGGCATCACTCATTGGATTTGCCGCTAAGCCAGTATACGCTTCAATTGCATGGGTCATGGCATCCATGGCAGTCATGGCAGTTAAATGCGCTGGCAGGGTTTTGGTCATACGTGGATCAAGAATGGCAGCATGCGGCATTAAATAATAAGAGGCAAAAGCCATTTTGACATTTTTCTCAGGATCTGAGACCACCGCGACCATAGTGACTTCTGAACCAGTACCTGAGGTGGTTGGAATTACAAAAAATGGCTTAAGCGCTTTAGGTAAGTTGTGTGCACCTGAATATTGCAGTAAGTCATCACCGCCTTCAGAGACTAAAATATTGGTGGCTTTAGAGGTATCAATCACCGAGCCGCCACCCACAGCAATAATGGCATCACAGTTATGCTGACGATATAGCTCGGCAGCTTTACGCACGGTATCTAAGCTTGAATCAGGAGGGACATCGTCAAAAATAGCCGCAATCACAGTGTTTGTACTGACAAATGCAGCTTCAACTGGGGCTAATAATTTATTGGCACGTACGCCTTTATCGGTAATGATCAGCGCACGTTTGGCACCTAAGGTGGCAAGTTCAAACGGAATATGTTCTAGGGCTGCATGACCGGCAATGACTTTGACTGGACAGAAAAATTCATAATAAGGCTTAGCCATGTTTGTTACTCCGTTTTAAATAAGATTGCGCCACTTTTAAGTAAATATGCGCGGCACCAGAAAGTTTTTGTTTTAAAGCTAAAGATTTTGGATATTCTTTGACAGCAAGCTCAGCTAAGAGTTTAGGCAAAATCAGTGCTTCCATCTTATTTAAGCAGCGCACTAAACGAATCGCATTACTTAAATCACCATCTGCCACCATACGGTCATTGGCAAAAGCTTGCGCCGTGCTTTCTTGAAAAGAAAATACCAAAAAGGCATGGCTTAAATGTTTAAATTGAATAGTGAGATCAGGCTTTGCTGTGTAGTCGCTGAGCAATTCAAGTTGGGCATTATGGGTTACTCGGGCCACAAATGCAGGTCCTTTGGGAAAAACACCCATTGACAGCACAAAACCTGTGGGAAACTTACTCACCTCAGCTTGAACTTCTTGATCGACTTGGCTAGCCATCACCAGACCACGTCCAATGATGTCCATCATTAGCTTAACGTAGGTCTGCTGTAATGCCGGCTTGACGGCGCTTGCTGCAATCACAGGCGAATCCTTTTTTATAAAGAGTTATTTTTGCTTGAGGGCGAGAAGCCCTCATTTTTTTTAATTTAAGCGTCAATCACTTGAATGTCACTAAAGTAACCGCTGGCACGTAAACTTGCAATCATATCTAAGCACAAGTCATCAAAGCATGGATAGTCAGCTACGAGGTCCATGACACGTACCATTTCAAGTCCAGCATAACCACATGGATTAATGGTATGAAAACCAAATAAGTCGCAGTCAATGTTTAAGGCTAAACCGTGGTAGCTGCGTCCTTTACGGATTTTAAAACCTAGCGAACCAATTTTACGTTCGGAAACATAAACACCAGGCGCATCAGCTTTGGCATAGGCTTGAATACCGTATTTGTTAAGCAGCTCAATCATGAGGTTTTCAGCATAGCTCACTAAACTGCGTACATTCCAACCCAAACGATTGAGGTCAAACATAAAATAAGCCACCAATTGACCAGGGCCATGCCAAGTGACTTGACCACCACGGTCACTTTGCACCAAAGGAATATGGCTGGGCATTAAAACATGCTCAGGCTTACCCGCTTGACCTTGGGTAAGTACATCGTGATGCTGCAAAATCCACAGTTCATCTGGGGTATTTTCATCACGTTGTTCGGTGAGGCTTTTCATTTCTAAAAAGCGCTCTTGATATGGAGTTAACTCATGATAATGACGAATAATTAAAACAGGTTTGGCAGCAACATCTGTCACAGCGTGCGTCCTATACATCTAACAATTGCTGTTGATTATAAGATGAATTGAGATAAAAAGGGCAAAGGCTAACAAGCATAAAAAAACACGTCCGAGGACGTGTTTTTAAATTAAAGTGCAGTTTTAATCAGCGGGCAAGCTGCAAGGTCTGCATAGACAGCATGTACTTGTTCAAGTTCTTCAAAACGCAGCTGGGCAGTTAAAGAGTGATACTTACCCGTGCGTGAAGGCGTTATGGTCATGCTGCTGCCATCAAAATCTGGAAAATGTTTTACGAAAATCTCAGTTACAGCCACATGTAACTCGGTACCTGCAAGACCAATCAATTTAATTGGATAGTCCATAGGGAAGACCCATAGATCTTCTTGCAGTTCGCGTGATGGAGTACGATTGGTCATGTCAATCATGGGATACCTCTAGATTAAAAATACCTGCATTAAGCAGGTATTTTGATGTATGCGCTAATACTCATATTATGGGGCAGTTTGCCCCATATTCAAGTGCGTATTGTCTTAGCGATAGATTAGTCATTCTCAAGGAATGAACGTAAGTGTTCTGAGCGTGAAGGATGACGTAATTTACGTAATGCTTTCGCCTCAATCTGACGAATACGCTCACGGGTCACGTCAAACTGTTTACCCACTTCTTCCAATGTATGATCGGTTGGCATATCAATACCAAAACGCATTTTTAAGACTTTTGCTTCACGTTCGGTTAAGTTTTCTAACACTTCACGGGTTGCTTCTTTTAAGCCTTCAGACGTTGCCGCATCAATTGGAGACGTAATGTTGCTGTCTTCAATGAAGTCACCTAGATGCGAATCTTCATCATCACCAATTGGGGTTTCCATCGAAATGGGTTCTTTGGCGATTTTCAGTACTTTACGTACTTTCACTTCGTCCATTTCTAAACGTTCACCTAATTCTTCAGGTGTTGGTTCACGCCCCATTTCTTGTAACAATTGACGCGAAACACGGTTAATCTTGTTAATGGTTTCGATCATATGTACTGGAATACGGATGGTACGCGCTTGGTCAGCAATCGAGCGGGTGATCGCCTGACGAATCCACCATGTTGCATAAGTTGAGAACTTATAACCACGGCGGTATTCAAACTTATCTACCGCTTTCATCAAGCCGATGTTACCTTCTTGAATTAAATCCAAGAACTGCAAACCACGGTTGGTGTATTTTTTCGCAATCGAAATCACCAAACGTAAGTTAGCTTCAACCATTTCTTTTTTAGCACGACGCGCTTTGGCTTCGCCAACTGCCATACGTTTTGAAATGTCTTTGATATCTTTAACGCTTAAGCCAAGCTCTTTTTCAATATCCGCGATCTTTTGTTGGAACGCTAAAATATCTGGGCGAACTTTTTCAAGATAGCCTTTTTGATCTGGGCTGGCTTTGGCAATTTGCTCATCTAACCATGCAAAGTTTGATTCTTGACCTGGGAAAGAGGTACGGAACTGAGTACGGTCCATACGACCACGACGAATTGCATAACGCATCACTTCACGTTCAGAACTACGAATTGAGTCGTGTGTACCACGAATCATTTCTGAAATTAAATCAAAAAGACGCGGGGTAAATTTAAACATCATAAACACAGTGGCAAGTGCTTCTAAAGCTTCATTGGCTTCAGGGCTGTTGCGACCATGTTTTTCAATCACGCTCTTGGTGTTTTTCCAAGCGTCAGACAGCTCAGCAAAACGCGCTTTGGCAATTTCTGGATCAGGACCTGAATCGGCTTCAGAATCATCATCGCTTTCAGATTCTTCTTCTTCGTCATCATCGTCAAGTTTGACATCTTTGGTTGGCTTAGTCGTAGATGTTTCTTCATCATCGTCTAAGTCCGCATCGTCTTCTAAAACTTCAGGAATATCTTCATCAGTTTCTGGGTCTAAATAACCAGATAAAATGTCAGCAAGACGACGTTCGCCTGCAACATAGTCATTATATTCTTGGAGTACAACTTCAACTGCATTTGGCCAATAAGCAATTGAATTGAGAACGTCGCGAATCCCTTCTTCAATACGTTTGGCAATGCTGATCTCGCCTTCACGCGTTAAAAGCTCAACTGTACCCATTTCACGCATATACATACGTACAGGGTCAGTGGTACGGCCAGGCTCATTTTCTACCGAGGCAAGTACCGCAGCTGCTTCTTCTTCAGCCACTTCATCGGCTGCATCAGCATTGTTCGAATCGAACATGGTGTCATCAGATTCAGGCGCACGTTCATGCACTGGAATACCGACGTCTTGAAGCATTTGAATAATGTCTTCAATCTGTTCACTTTCCGTGATTGAGTCTGGGAGATGATCGTTAACCTCAGCGTACGTTAAGTAACCTTGCTCTTTGCCTCGGCTAATCAGCGCCGCTACTTGAGAAGTAGGGGAAGTCATATCGCTCATCTTTGCTTACTCTTCATTGAATCTGTGGCAGTAAAAAACCGTGCATGATAGCACAATTCTCAAAAATAGTTTTTGAATTGATCGCTCAGGCATGATTTATAAATATATAGTTACAGTACAATATGGGGATGCTTGTCTAAATTACAAGCTTAAAAAGCTGCATTGCTGTAAATCTATGTGCATCTTAACATGTTTAACATTGAATGATGCTGTGTGCAAAAAATACACAAAAATCTAGACGAAAAACAAGTACAAAATGGTAAATTTAAGCCAAGTGAAATAATAAAACTTGACAATATAAAAAAAGGCAGATAAATAGCGCCTAGACCCATTACATTTTTTCATTAGAGGTAGTTTTAGTGTCTTCGACAGATTTTGAACTAGATGATAGCTACGGTGATGATGATGTTAGTTTTGAAGAGGCCTCAACTAAGCTGAGTGCTAAAGAGTCGTTGGAAAAACGCCGCCTCATCGATGAATTACTCGCGCAACGTCGTTTAGAACGTGAACTTAAGGAATTTGATTACGACATCGACGATGATGACGATTTTGACGATGAAGATTAATCAATTTCAATGTGGCATGGCTTAAATAAATGCTATGCTAAACCTTTCGATATTTCTAAGTTTGGATATTAGATGAGTGCTTTTGATTTAGACCAGTTAAGTGAATATCTAGATGGTGACCAAAATGAATACGGTCTAGATTTTGCAGCAACACATGGTTTTTTATGTGCTATTGCAGTTGGCCCTCAGTTTGACAAATGGTTAGATGAGCTGTTTGAAGGCAATCAGAAAAAGGTTCCAGCAGAAATCATCGCACAGGTTAAAGCATGGTTAGACTCAATTCGCCAAAGCTTGGCCAATGAAGAAGGGATTGAATTTCCTTTTGAAATTGAAGAAGCAGACACTGAATCAAGTTTAGGTGACTGGAGCGTTGGCTTTGTTGACGCAATGTTCTTAAACGAAGAAGCATGGTTTACCGATGAGTTTGAAGAACAATTGGTTGACTTAACTTTACCGATTATGGTGTTTAGTGGCATTGACGAAGAAGATCCACAAATGGAATCATTCCGCCGTAATGGTCAGTTGATGGATGAGTTAGCGGAAGAAATTCCAGATAACTTAAACGAAATTTATTTGATGTATCACACACCAAACTAAGTTTTTATTTAAAAAGCACCCTCGGGTGCTTTTTTTATGGCCTATGTAAGCCGTTGCCAAGCATCTTGGCTGGCTTGTTTGGCTTGTTGCCAAGTTAAACGTGATTCACCTTTGACTTGCTGCCATTTTTGCTCTAGCTCGGCTTCTACCTGACTAAATGAAGTATCTGCAGGATGTAAGCGTCTTTCTTCATAACCTAAACGATAGGCTTGTTGATAATCACGCTGGTAGCTTGCATCAGGATATTGCTTTAAGGTGTGTTGGTAATAGGGCATATTAACGCTTTGCTCGCGCCAATAATGGTCTTCTTCGGTTGGATTAATGGCTTCGGCGGCACCTTTGCCCGCCAGTCCACCGACCACTGCACCAACTACACCGCCAACGACTGCGCCTACAGGACCACCGACTGCACCAATAGCCGCGCCTGCAGCAGCGCCACCTGCGGCACCCACGCCTGTACCAATTGGATGGGCGCCGGGTTCACCACTGAGCGGATCGGCATTTAAATGCTGGTGTTGTTGATCACTTAAGTTGTTTTCAATGCCTTGATCGACATTGGCATGCAGCGGATGGGTTTCTACAATGCCATCTCCCGTAGGTGTATCTGTGTTTAGGGACTGAGCTTGTATCGCATCACGAGCTAGTTTCTCACGCTGTTCAGACGATAAGCTTTGATTAACTTCATTGATATCTGGACGATGTTGATCTGACATAAGCTCACCTTAAAATTGTTGTTATAAGTTCATTAAGGTAGAGCAATCTGCTGTAGCTGATGAGGGTAAAAGCGTAGCATCAGGTTACAGCAGGTATGTAGTGTTGACTTTTTACATCAAGCTTTATGTTTACGTTGCCAACGACGATAAAAAATCACACCAATGATCAACAGTACAATAGCCACAATGCCATAACCCACTTGACTAAAAATTTGATGCATCAGCGCTTGATTCTCGCCAAAGTAAAATCCGACACAGGCTAAAAAAGTCGTCCAAATAATCGTACCTAAGCTGCTAAACAGCATAAATTTCCAAAACGGCATGCGGCTCATGCCAGCAGGAATACTGATCAGCGAGCGTACCGCAGGTACCATCCGACCAAAAAACACCATACGATGACCGTATTTTTCAAACCAAGCTAAGGATTTTTTAACATCATCACTTTTAATAAATAAATATTTACCATAACGATCCACGAAACGGAAAATGGCAGCATGGCTAAATTGATAGCCCACCCAATACAAAGCTGCTGCAGCCAAGAGTGAGCCAAAACTACCCGCAATAATTACTCCCAAGAGGGTGAGAGTGCCTTGTGAAGCAGAATAACCTGCAGAGGGCATAATAATTTCAGAGGGAATAGGGGGGAAGACATTGTCTAGGAACATCAGTAAGGCAATACCAAAGTAGCCCAAACGTTCCATAATACCAATAATCCAAGCAGTCAAATTCATAAGAGAGATAGATAAATAGACAGTGAATTTATACTAGGTGAGTTTTATTTTTATATAAAGCTTTGTTTTGTAAATTAAAAAAGCCCGCTTAACGCGGGCTTTTATATTATAGACGTTTACGTTTTGCTGCGGCAATTTGTGATTGACGCATACGGAAGCCTTCTTTTTGCTTTTCAGTGGTTTTGTCGATGCAATATACGCATGACACACCATGTTCATAGCTTGGCAGTTCGACTTCTTCAGGAGTTAATGGCCAACCACATGCATGACATTTGACGTTTTGACCTTCTTCTACACCGTGAGTAACTGCAGTACGACCGTCAAATACAAAGCATTCACCTTCCCACATGCTTTCTTCTGGTGGGGTTTCTTCTAGGTATTTTAAGATACCGCCTTTTAAGTGATAAACCTCAGTGAAGCCTTCTTGTAACAGCAAAGAAGTTGATTTTTCACAGCGAATACCACCCGTACAGAACATGGCAATTTTCTTGTCTTTGTGCTGTTCAAGGTTGTTTTTTACATATTCTGGGAATTCACGGAATGATTCAGTTTTAGGATCAATCGCGCCTTTAAAGGTACCCGCTTTATATTCATAATCGTTACGGGTATCCACTAAAATCACGTCATCACGTGCGATGAGTTCGTTCCATTCTTTAGGATCAAGATAGTGACCGACTAAATCGCGAGGCTTAACTGGTACACCTAAAGTCACGATTTCTTTTTTCAATTTAATTTTCATTTTACGGAATGGTTTTTCAGAGCTATCAGACTCTTTGTATTCCATTTCGTTAAAGCCTTCGTTTAAAAGGAATTGATGAATCGTATCAATGGCTGCACGATCACCGGCAACTGTCCCGTTAATGCCTTCGCCAGCTACAATCAGAGTACCGCATAGATTGATGGTTTTTACCAAGTCTAAAAGACGTTGTTGCAGATCAGCAGGATCTTGAACTTCTTTGAATTGGTAAAGTGCTGCAACAACCCAGTTAACGGTCGCTTGCTGTTCTACAGGTGCAAGCTGTTCTACAGTAGCGTTCATGGAGACTCCAAATGTAGCTAGTAAATTCTAAAGCGCGCATTTTAACTGATATTGTCTAGAGATTCAAAATTTCCATACAAAAAATATGCCTTTTTAAACTGCCCATCTCAGGCTATGCTAGGCGCGCTAAATCTTAAGGCAAAATGTGGAGTTTTTATTTTGAGCAATGAGCGTCGAATTGCCTCTTTAACCCCGTGTGCAGGACGTTGTTCTACGGTATTTGGTGATTTGGTTTGTCGTGGATGCCGACGTTTTAGCCATGAAGTGATTCATTGGAATCAATATACGCCTGAGCAACATGCCGCAGTATGGAACCGCTTAGATGCGCAGTTAGACCAAATTTTAGTCCCAATGTTACCGCAGGCAAACTTAGTGCAGGTAGAAGGCTTTGTGCAGTCGAAACGCGTACGTTTACGTCCCAATGCCAGTCGTGGGCGTAAGCTGTATCATGCTCTAAAACTTTGTGAGAAAAACCGCCATTTTACGGATGACAGTGGTTTAGGCATTCACTATAAGCAAGTGCGCCCGCTCTGGGATGAATTTGAACGCCGCGTTTTGGCATTGGCTAATGCATCTTATGATTTGGCTTTTGTACGCGCCAAAGGCATTCGCTATCACTTGTTGCAAGGCAAAATCGAAATTGAAAAGATTTAAGCCAGCTGTCCACAAAAAAGCTCGCCAATTGCGAGCTTTTTTTAGCACTTAAAAAATTTAAGCCACTTGTACCGGAATACAATTTGCTGTGTGATTCACAGTATTGTCTGGGTTGGCATACACCAAACGAGGTTGATGCAAAGCAGCCTCAACTTCATTAAAGTCACCAAAAGTAGCAATAATTACTAAGTCACCGACGTCCGCTTGGTGAGCTGCACCACCATTGACAGAAATCATGCCTGAATCATTTTCACCACGAATGGCATAGGTAGTAAAACGTTTGCCATTGGTGACGTTCCAAACATGAATTTCTTCATATTCACGAATACCCGCCAAATCCATCAAGGTGCCATCAATGGCACATGAGCCTTCGTAATGTAATTCAGCATGAGTTACCACTGCACGGTGAATTTTGCATTTAAGTAAACGAGACAGCATACAAGCTCCCAATTCATCCATTAATTTTCGAGCGCACCAGAGCGCACCGCATTGTGCGTGGAAAATGCACAATGCGCAAGAGGATAAATTTTAAGGCTTATACGCGTTAATTTGATTCATGGCTGGTTGAATATCGCCATTAACCAATAATTTGATTTGTGCGAGGGCATGATGAATCGCATCATCCATCAGGGTTTGTTCACTGCTCGGCGCTCTACCTAGCACATGACTTGAGACTTGATCTTTGGCACCCGGATGACCGATCCCAATACGTAGACGATGGAAATTCGGACCTGTATGCGGCACGATATCACGTAAGCCGTTATGACCACCATGACCACCACCGGTTTTTAGGCGAATGACACCAGGATTCATATCCAGTTCATCATGGGCGATGAGCATGCTTTCAGGTGCAATATTATAGAATTTAGCAAAAGGCACGACACTTTTACCCGATAGGTTCATAAAAGTCGTCGGCAACAATAAGCGAACGTCTTGACCTTCGATATTGCCACGGCCGCTAATGCCGTTAAATTTTGGGTCGTTTTTTAAATTGATACCATAACGCTCTGCAAGGCGTTCGACAAACCAAAAGCCTGCATTATGGCGGGTTTGGGCGTACTCCCGACCGGGATTGCCCAAACCAACAATTAGCGAAAGATTAGCCACTAATTACACCAATAAACACTTATGCGCGTTTGAAGTCAGCGTGCATAGGTGTGTTTTTTGCAGGGTGACGTTGAAGCGCTTGGATTTTAACGCTTTCAGTTTTACCGTCGATGTTGATTTCAACAACTTCAGCGAAGAATTCGTTGCTTTCTAATGCTTTAACAAGTTCACGAAGTTCTAAAGTAACCGCTACAGGAGCAGCTTCGCCACCGTAGATAATTGCTGGAACTTTGTTTTGAAGACGAAGGCGGCGGCTCGCACCTTTCCCTTGAACTGCTTCTTCACGTGCTACTGCATTTAATACGAAGTTTGCCATGATAGACATCCTATTTAAGTTAATGGACTAGACTTGCGACCAGTCTAGTTGATAGAAAGCCCCGCCAAAAGGCAGGGCTTTGAAATTTAAGCGTTCGATTATAGATAAGAATCGAACATTGCGCTAATAGATTCTTCGTTGTTAATACGACGAATTGTTTCAGCTACCATGCTTGCAACTGAAACTTGGCGAATCTTACCAAGCGCTAAAGCTTCTTCTGAAAGCGGAATCGTGTCTGTAACAACCAATTCATCGATCACTGAGTTTTTCAAGTTTTCGATTGCTTTACCAGATAAAACTGGGTGAGTTGCGTAGGCAACAACACGGCGAGCACCAAAGTTTTTCAATGCATCAGCAGCTTTACATAAAGTACCTGCTGTATCGACCATGTCATCTACAATAACGCAGTCACGATCTTTTACATCACCAATCAAATGCATCACTTGTGATTCATTCGCTTTTTGACGACGTTTATCGATGATCGCAAGATCAATATCACCCATTTGTTTTGCAACAGCACGAGCACGGACTACACCACCAACGTCAGGCGAAACAACCATAAGGTTGTGATGTGACTGTTGACGTAGATCAGCAAGTAATGCTGGCGTACCGTAGATGTTGTCTACAGGGATATCGAAGAAACCTTGGATTTGGTCAGCGTGTAAGTCGATCATCACCACACGGTCAATCCCTACAGTTGTTAGCATATCTGCAACAACTTTGGCAGTAATTGGCACACGGCTTGAACGAGGACGACGGTCTTGACGAGCATAACCGAAGTAAGGGATGACAGCAGTAATACGACCAGCACTTGCGCGACGAAGCGCGTCCGCCATTACCAAAATTTCCATCAGGTTATTGTTGGTTGGAGCACAAGTAGGTTGTACGATAAATACGTCTTTACCACGCACGTTCTCAGTGATTTCTACAGCAATTTCACCATCAGAGAAGGTAGAAACAGATGCAGCACCTAGAGGAATGTGTAAATGGCTTACGACTTTTTGAGCGAATTGTGGATGCGCAGTTCCACTAAAAACGACAAGATTGGGCATGAAGCACCCTTGGCGGTTAGAATATATGGGAATAGATGGCAGGGGTAGCTGGATTCGAACCAACGGATGCCGAGATCAAAACCCGGTGCCTTACCACTTGGCGATACCCCTAATGCGGCAGAACTTTAATATTTTTATTGCTTAATGTCAAGAATTTTTAACTTTAAAGCAATAAAGACTGTTCTGTCTTTTTTGAGAAAATGGCAGGGGTAGCTGGATTCGAACCAACGGATGCCGAGATCAAAACCCGGTGCCTTACCACTTGGCGATACCCCTAATTTGATGACTGTAAGATGGCAGGGGTAGCTGGATTCGAACCAACGGATGCCGAGATCAAAACCCGGTGCCTTACCACTTGGCGATACCCCTAATACAGTACATCTATTTTACAGGTGAAAATGGCAGGGGTAGCTGGATTCGAACCAACGGATGCCGAGATCAAAACCCGGTGCCTTACCACTTGGCGATACCCCTAATCTACTTTAAAATCCATCAATGGCGATTCGTTTAAGCTATTCACCAAGTAAGCTTTACATGGTGCATTTGCTAGAATGTCATCAACTGGCATATCTAAAGTCGCTTCAACAAAAACACAAGCACCTGTACCTGTAAGTTTTGCAACACCGAACTGATCTAAGTATTGCATCGCTTCATCGACTTCCTTGTATAAGCTTCGTGCCAGAGGCTCAAAGTTATTCTTAAAATCAGATGGCGTTTGCTGATAGCCGCAGAATTTAAAGACCTTTTCATTTCTTGTCAACGTTTTTTGTGAAAAAAGTAATTGTGTGCTGATAAAACAATCAGGTTTAAGCACAATATACTGTTTTTGAGCTAAATTTATCCAACTTAAACGCTCGCCAATGCCTTCAGCCCAGGCATTTTTACCATGTACAAATACAGGGACATCTGCACCGAGTTTAAGGCCAAGTTGTGCCAATTGTTCAATACTTAATCCACACTGCCACAGTTGATTGAGTACAATCAGCGTTGTAGCGGCATTGGATGAGCCACCACCCAAGCCTGCACCCATGGGAATGTGTTTTTCGACGCTGATTTTCAAACCAGTTGGTGCTTTGGCAAATGGTTTTAACAGTTGCGTGGCTTTAAAAATTAAGTTTTGTTCAAGATCAACGTTGTTTAAACCATCAATTGTAATGTCTGTATTGTCGGTTTGCTTGAATGTTAGCCAGTCATACAAATCAATGAGCTGAAAAATGGTTTGTAATTCGTGGTAGCCATCACTACGACGATCAGTAATATGTAAAAACAAATTCAGTTTGGCAGGAGAGGGGACGCGTAACATAACTTTCACTTAACGATCTTGAATGAGCATAGTAATACGGTTTTCCTGACCATTTTCAAGCGCTTGCTTTAAAATTAACCGATTTGGGAGCGAGCTTTGGTTATAACTTAAATCCACCACCCAACCGGCCTCAATAATTTGGCGAATGCGTTGTTGGTCGTCTTTGCTAAGCTTTGCATCTTCTGTGGCAGGTTTGGCTTGAATCCAATCCATTAAATAGGTAATTGGTGCATCCCAACCTGTAGCGCGTTTGAGTAATTCTTCTGGACTGGCAGCACGAATTAAACCGGTTTGGCTGCTGTTGAGACTAACTTCGCCGTTTTTTTCTCCGCTAATTTGGGTTTTACCAATGCCTAAAATACCACTCAGTTCAATTTCAAATTGGTTATGCTGCTGTACCCAGGTATAAAAAGCGCTACCAGATTGCTGTGGCGTGCGTACACCAATTTTGCCTTGTAAGCTAAAATTTTGGCTGTCTTGTAATTGTGGAGTAGGTTTAAGCTGCGGTTGGCTAAAAGGCTGACAAGCGGTCAATGTTAAGCTGGCAAGTAATGTACCAAGCAAGGCAAAACGTGGGAGCTGTAACATAAATCAAGAACTCTTTGGCAAGGTTTGGGGAACTAGTAATGAATTTAAGGGTTCTAACTGTTTGTCGTTAGGATGTTTTTGTTGCAATTGTTTTAAAATTTCATAAAACCCGGCTAAATCGCCTTGCATATACACCGCTCGTGCATAGCGTATTCCAATCGTGATACTGTCACTCATCATGTATGCGCTTTTAAGCACCTGCGCGGCAGTGCTAAAATCATTTTGCAAATACGCCACAAATCCTAGGGTATCCATAATCGAAGCTTGATCCGGCGCCATGTCTAACGCGCGTTCTGCATACTCGCGTGCTTCGTCTAAACGACGGTTTTGTAAGGCTAAGGTGTAGGCATAAGCATTTAAATAAGCTGGATGATTGGGCTCTAAATCTAATAATAGGGTAAGCAGTTGGTCCAGACGGTCACGTTGTAAAAACGGGTCTAATAGCAAAACTTCGGCATAAATCAGTTCAGGATCATCACTTAAATGCTGAATGGCTTCTTCAAGTAAACCAATGGCTGCACGTTTATTGCCCATTTTTTTTAAGATTTCTGCCTGTGCTTGATATAAAAAGCTGGCATGCTGCGGATAGTTGACGCGTTCTTGGGTTAAAAAACGTAACGCATCATTTAGGCGTTGTTGTTCGCTATAAATGTTAATCAAATTTTGTCTAGATACGGCATATAAACTGCCATCTACCAAACGATAGTAAGCTTTAGCCGTTTCAAAGTGACCCTTACGTTCTGCGTTGAGGGCTAGATAGTAGTAGGCATCATTTTGATATTGACTGGAGTTACGCAGTTCCACCAAATAGCGTTCGGCACGTTCATATTGTTTTAAGTCAATACTGGTTAAGCCCGCAATAAATAGGGCTTCTTCGGCTTTGGGCCATTTAGATAGAATTTTTTCTAATTTTTCTAAGGCCAATTCTGAGTCGTTGATCTTAATCAGATATTTCACTTCTGCTAAACGTATTTCTAAATTGGACTTATGCTGCCGAGAAGCCTTACTATACCATTTGCGGGTGAGCGCTTCATCGCCTAAGGCGCTGAGTAAATTGGCTTTCATGAGAATGAAGTTGCTGGCATTAGGACGCTTTTTTAAAGCGCGATTAATGGTGCTTAAGGCTTGTTGAAAATCACCCGTTTGTGCTTCTAGGGCAGCAATGATGACCAAAATAGAGGGATTGTCTTTGCCTTGACTATTTTGTAAGGCATCAATCAACGCCGCTTGGTCTTGTTGAGATTCTGGCGCAATGCCGGCTAGAATTTTCTCAAGATCAGCACTTGGGTCATGGCGTAGGATTTTATCAATGCTTTCTGCTGCAAGTTCATATTCATGTGCTTGTAAGGCAATATGGGCTAAGTAAAATAAAGCCGGTACATCGCTAGGTTCTTGTACCACCCAATGTGTGGCAATATCGAGCGCTGCTTTGAGGTCGTTTTGTTCAAGTGCAATATTCAGTGCCCGTTGCTTAACAGTGGTGGAATTGCTCTTAATGGCCAAAACGGTATAGTTATGTAGGGCAGTGGCGGTGTCAGTATAGGCCAATGCAAATTCAGCAATCATACTTTGTTGGATTGCAGTGTAATTGTTGGCATTATAGGCTGTAGCTGCAGCCAAAAGATGTGTGCTGCACAGCATGCTACCCATGAGTAACAATGTGCTAGAATATTGCTTTATTGTTGAAGTGCTGTTTTGGCCATTTATTTGACGCAATTTTTCTTAATCCAAGTAATGCTTTTTATGACACCGATGTTGCACAATAGCATAAATTTAGCGAAATGATGATCTGATATGTCTTTCTTTGCATTGGGTGTCAACCATCAAACCGCCTCTGTAGAACTGCGTGAGCAAATTGCGTTTAACCCTGAAAAGTTAAGCCAGCTCTTGGCAGGGCAAAGTCACGACCCGCGTTTAAACGATCTGGTGGTGGTGTCTACCTGTAACCGAACCGAAGTCTATGCGATGTCTGATAATGCAGATGTGGTACTCAACTGGCTGGCACAAGTGAACGGTTTAGATGTCAAACAGTTACAAAATCATGTCTATCGTCATGAAAATGCGCAAGCCGTGACACATCTGATGCGGGTGGCCAGTGGTCTTGATTCGCTAATGTTGGGTGAGCCACAGATTTTAGGGCAGGTGAAAACTGCGCTGGCTTTAGCTAAGGATTCTGCTACGGTTTCTAAAACCTTAAATCGTATTTTCGAATATGCGTTTTATGCAGCCAAACGCGTGCGTTCGGAAACGGCAGTCGGCAGTCATGCGGTGTCTATGGGCTATGCTGTGGCGCAGTTGGCTCTACAAGTATTTAGTCACCCTGAAAAACTCACCGTGATGGTGGTGGCTGCCGGCGAAATGAATAGCCTTGTTGCTAAGCATTTAGCCGAAATGGGCGTCGGTAAAATCATGATTTGTAACCGTACCCGTAGCCGTGCTGAAAACCTTGCCCAAGAAATTGCACAGCGGGTTGAAGTTGAAATTATTGATTTTGATCAACTTGATGCGCATTTACATCGTGCTGATGTGATTTCAAGCTGTACTGGTAGTTTGCATCAGGTCATTGAGTTTGCCGCAGTTAAAGCTGCGCTAAAAAAACGTCGTTATCAACCGATGTTACTGGTAGATTTAGCTGTACCACGTGATATTGACCCAAAAGTGGAAAACTTAGATGGCGTCTATTTATATGGTGTCGATGACTTACAAAGTGTCATTGATGAAAACTTAGCGCAGCGTCGCCAAGCGGCAGTCGAAGCCGAAGTGATGGTCAATCAGCTGGCAACCGAGTTAATGACCCAACAAAAGGTCAAGGAAGCTGGTAGTAGTATTTATGCTTATCGCGAGCATGGCGAAAGCTTGCGTCAGCAAGAACTAGATTTGGCTTTAGCGCGTATTGCCAAAGGTGAAGATGCAGCAAGCGTGATGCAAGATTTTTCGCATCGTTTGGCGCAAAAATTATTGCATCCAACCTCAATTTTATTACGTGAGGCTGCCAAAGCTGATAATCCTGCGCATTTTAGTTTTATTCGCGACAGCTTGGATAACACCATACAGCATCCACGCAAGCCCAAGCGTTAACATGATCAGCTTAAGACACCAATCTTAAGCTGATTTTTTTGGTCAGTTCATTCAGTTGTTGGCGTAAATTACTCGATTCTACCAATGATTTTGGTGATTTTAATTTTTGCTTTAAATACTTCTCTTGTAGTGATAAGGCATATTCAGCAGCCAATTTATCGGCCATTTCTGGCGCTTCGGTTAAAGCTTCAATATTGGTGCGTTGCATAATGTCTGCAATTTCATGCGCATAACGACTACAAGCACCCAAAACATAGTAGGTGGCAAGCTCTTGATCATCGGGGAGTTGATCAAAAATACCGTCTAAACGATCTAGTATGCGTGACAAAAGTTCATCTGGCTGCATTAAGGCACGCAAAGTTTCAAAATGAATATATAAAAATGGATGATGCATTAAAATTGCCACGGCAAAGTCTTCATCGCGGGTATGAATATTAAAAGACAACGAAGCATCATTATTGACCTTAGGTGTCCATTTACGCCCAAAACCTAACTTTTCTTTAAAAGATTGACTGAGTAGATAACGGAATGAGCCATGTTTTGGCAAAAGGTCAGTCAGTTGACGTAATTCCGCCATCACCTGACTTTTACCTTCAGGGGTATTCACATCATGGTTTTGAGTTAGATGCGCAAAGACAAAATCAGACAATAGCGGGGCTTGTTTGAGCAGACGCTGGAAACTCTCCAATCCTTCACGACGAATTAAGGAATCTGGATCGTGATTGTGAGGCAACACAAAAAATTTCAGTTCACGTCCATCATTTAATAGAGGTAAGGCAATTTCAAGCGTGCGCCGTGCGGCTTTTTGTCCAGCAGCATCACCATCAAAGGCAATAGTAATACACGAGTTTTGCTTAAATAAAATATTTAAATGTTCAGTGTTACTGGCGGTACCCAAAGTTGCCACAGCACCATAGATGCCATATTGTTGTAGCGCAATGACATCCATATAGCCTTCCACCATCAACCAATCATGGGCTTTTTGCTTACGGCCTTCATATAAGCCATACAGCAATTGGTTTTTATGGAACACTTCAGAATCAGGCGAGTTGATGTATTTAGGTTTGATGTCGTCATTGAGTGCACGGCCACCAAAACCTACTACACGACCTTTGCTGTCGCGAATGGGGAAAATCACCCGATCACGCAATAAGTCAAAATCACGACCTTTGTCACTGGTACGAATTAAACCGAGTAGTTTTAAGCCCTCTATATCTTGTGGAAAAGCTTTTTCTAGATGTTGCCAATCTTCAGGTGCATAACCTAAACGCCAATAGGCAATGGTATCTTGACTTAAACCACGTTGTTTAAAGTAATTTTGTGCAGTTTGACTATGCGGTAATTGGGCTTGATAAAACTGGGCAATATTTTCAAGGAGGGTATATAAGTCGCCTTCTTGTTCTACTTCTGCTTGGGTACTAAAGGGGTCAAAATCCGCAAATTGCGCTGAATAATCAATTTCATCATTTGGCGGTGGATAGTCAAAATAACTGGCTTCTTCGGAGGAATTGGGCGCGCCAGTTGATTGAGTGGGCTGTGGGGCAGCGATTGCTACAGGTTTTTTGATTTCGCGTTTATAAGCAATGCGTTTTTTATTGTCGATATCGTCTTTAGGCAGTTCGATGCCTGCTTGTGATGCCAAGTCTTTCATGACATCAACAAAATTTCGGCTGTCGATATCCATTAAGAAACGAATGGCGTTCCCGTTGGCCTGACAGCCAAAGCAGTGAAAATACTGTTTGTCACGATAAACGTGAAAAGACGGGCTTTTCTCTTGGTGAAACGGGCAACAACCTGAATAGGTACGGCCGGTTTTTTTCAGTTTTACACGCTGACTAATTAAATCGACAATGTCGGTGCGATCCACGACTTGATCAATAATATGCTGAGGAATTGCCATCGTGTGTCAGTGCCATTTAACCAAACAAGAAAAAGATGCGTTTAAAAACTAAACCAATTTGTGCGCCTAATCAATGCCGATTAAGACGAAAAGGGCAAGTATAATAACTTGCCCTCAACAAAAATGCGAACCTTAAGATTAGTCTTGGCTTGGACGATCGAGTAAACCAAAGCTTAATCGATTGCTTAAGCTGCGTTTTGGTGTCTCTAGCGTTGCTGGGTCTTGATCTAAATTGGTTTTAGCTTCACGGCCAAAAATACCTAAAGTGGCACGATTCAAGAAGCTTTCTTCAGAACGTGCGGCACGTAAATTGACTTCACCATTGGCTTTGACCAAATGTGGGTAATTGAGCTTTAACACATCAATATATTGCTGTGCCGAAGCTTGATCACCTAATTTTTCATAGCTATAGGCAATAGTAGCTAAAGCTTCTGGAATTTGTGGGGTTTTTGGATAGTGCTCGACTACCCATTGACTGCGTTCAAGTGCTGCCACCCATGCTTTACGTTTTAAGTTAAAACGTGCCGCATTCATCTCAGCTTCAGCCAACTCTTGACCAATAAATTGCATACGCTGCGCTGCATCGACTGCATAAGTGCTTGATGGATAACGACGGATAAAATCAACAAAATTTTGATACGCCACTTTTAAATAGCTCACATCACGGTGTGCTTGTTTAAGTGAGGTATAACGCAACATCGAGTGATAGTTTTGTTCCATATTGGCCACACCACGCACATAGTAGGCATACTCTGCTTGCGGGTGTTCAGGGTTGCTGCGGATGAAACGCTCTGAAAGAGCCACAACACCTTCATAGTCTTTTTGTTGGAATTTGACATACATCAACTCAAGCTGGGCTTGGGTGGCATAATCACCTGTGGGGAAATATGTATCAATCGCTTCTAAATTTTTTGCAGCTTCGACATATTGACCGCGTTCCAGTGCTTTTTCGGCTTTTTGAATATAAACTTGTTCACTCGATTGTGGCCCAGTATCGACCACTTGTTTTTTTGGATTACTGCTACAACCCACGATTGCAGATGCAGCGCCAAGCGTAAGCGCAAGCATTGTAATTTTATAACGTGGCAGCGACATAAAAATTCCTCTGTTAATACGGGCAATAAGCTACAATTGCACCATTAAATCACTTTTGTCTGAATGAGCAAATGACCCAAGTACAATCTTCCGATTCTAATATCCCTGAAACTGATTTCAATTTGCTTGAAGATTCAGAGGATGCAGATAACCATACTTCAGAAACAACTGCAACACGTTTAACGTTGCAAGTTCAATTAGATGAAAGCTATCTAGGTCAACGTATTGACCAAGTAGCGGCTTTAGTTTGGAACGATTTCTCCCGCGAAAAACTGAAACAGTGGCTCAAAGAAGGCCATTTATTGGTCAATGGCCAAGTGGTTAAACCGAAATACAAATGTGAAGGCACAGAAGTTTTAAGCCTTGATGTTGAGCTAGAGGCGCAAACACGCAGCCTACCTGAAGATATTCCACTGGATATCATCTATGAAGATGACGATATTTTAGTCGTCAATAAGCCTGTCGGTATGGTGGTACATCCAGGGGCAGGCAATAGTTCAGGCACTTTAGTGAATGCTTTGTTGCATCATTATCCAAAATCAGCGGAACTCACCCGTGCTGGTTTAGTCCATCGTATTGATAAAGACACCTCAGGTTTATTGGTGGTGGCGAAAAACTTAGAAGCGCAATTTGCCTTAACCAAGCAATTGGCTAAAAAATCGGTCTATCGTGTTTATGATCTGATTGTGTACGGCAATATGATTGCAGGTGGTACAGTCGATGAGCCAATTAAACGCCATCCAGTAGATCGGGTCAAAATGACCGTATTACCGGGCGGTAAAGATGCGGTGACGCACTATAACGTGAAAGAACGCTTCCAACACTTTACCCGTGTGCAAGCGCGTTTAGAAACTGGTCGTACGCATCAGATCCGTGTGCACTTTAGCTATATCGGTTTTGGTTTAGTCGGTGATCAAGTATATATGCCACGAGTGCGTGTACCAGCAGGTGCATCAGAATTACTCAATGCCACTTTACGTGGTTTTAGACGCCAAGCTTTGCATGCGGTAAAACTGGGCCTAGTGCATCCACGTACAGGTGAAGAGATGATGTTTGAAGCCCCATGGCCAGAAGACTTTAATGCTTTAATTGAAGTATTACGTAGCGAAAACAAGGCATATTAATCTCAACATGGCTATAGCAATATAGCCATTTTTATTTTAAGGACAAACAGCATGCAATTTGTTTCTGGTTTGCCTCAGGGCGTTTATGTAGCACAAACGCGCATTGCGCATGACGCTGTTGTACCGACAGACAATCCAAGCCTAAATGGTTTTAACTTGGCGCTACATGTGGGTGATGATGCCAAGCGTGTGCAACAACACCGTATGCAATTACTCAATGAGCTTAATGCCTTTGGTGTCAATAAAGTTACATGGATGAATCAAACCCATAGCGTGCTGTGTCATCGGGTTGAAGAGCAAGCCACATTAGTGGCACAAGAGGGTGATGCTTTAGTCACCAACACTCAAGGTCATGCCTTAATGATGATGACCGCCGATTGCTTACCTGTGGTATTAGGTAATGCGGAGGGTACAGAAGTCGCCAATTTACATGCCGGTTGGAAAGGTTTAGCCCATGGCATTATCGAAAATACCATTGCTGCTATGCACACTCAACCGACCTGGGCATGGCTAGGTGCTGCGATTAGTCAAGCCAATTTTGAAATTGGTGCAGAAGTAAAAGCCGCATTTTGCGATAAATATCCAGCTTTAGAAATAGCATTTATGCATGGTAAACAAGCAGATAAATTTTATGCCGATTTATATGCCATTGCGCGTTATATCTTAGCCGAGCATGGCGTAACTCAGGTTTATGGCGGTGATCAATGTAGCTATCGTCAGGCGGATGAATATTTTTCTTATCGCCGTGAAGCCAAAACTGGACGTATGGCAACATTCGTGTTTATGGCTAAAAACTGCTAAACTTGACTAAAATGATCTGCATTGATGACTATGTCTTTATCTAATAAATCGCTCGCAATTGTCTATCACAGTCCTTATGGACATACCGCTAAAGTGGCCACTTATATTGCTAAAGGGGCTGTAGAAACGGGTATTCGTGTCGTTAATATGTCAATTGAGCATTTAGATTGGGATGCCTTAGATGCAGCCGATGCCATTATTTTTGGTTGCCCAACCTATATGGGCAGTGCACCTGCTGCGTTTAAAGCCTTTATGGATGGTTCATCGAAACGTTGGCAAAAACGGAGTTGGCAAGGCAAGTTGGCGGCAGGCTTTACTAATTCAGGTGGCTTAAGTGGCGATAAACTCATGGTACTACAGCAAATTAATTTATTTGCCATGCAACATGGCATGCTGTGGTGTGGTTTGCCTTTAATGGCAACTGGTTCGAGTGACACTGATCTCAACCGCCTATCCAGCTGCTTAGGTTTAATGACCCAATCCGATAATGCACCGGTTGAAGTGACGCCACCGCAAGGCGATTTAGACACCGCGATTTGGTTTGGTGAATATATTGCTTTAACCTTGGCGCGTTTAGCTTCTAAAGCTTAAGCTTTTGATGAGTTTAAAACCAAAAAAACCTCCAAAATGGAGGTTTTTTATTATTTATGCATAATGCGGGCTTTATCACGTTGCCAATCACGGTCTTTTTCCGTGGCACGTTTGTCATGTAATTGCTTACCTTTGACCAAAGCAATTTCTAACTTGGCTAAAGGGCCTTTCCAATAACAGGCCAAAGGTACACAAGAATAACCTTTTTGATTGACAGCACCCAATAATTTGTCCAGTTCACGACGGCTCAGCAGCAGTTTACGTGTACGTGTTGCTTCTGGCACGACATGCGTCGATGCAGACAATAAAGGCTGAATCTGTGCACCAAACAAATACGCTTCACCATTTTTAAAGGTGACATAGCTTTCGCTTAAGGTCATACGGCCAGCACGTAACGATTTGACTTCCCAACCTTGTAACGATAAACCTGCTTCAAATTTTTCTTCAATAAAATAGTCGTGACGTGCACGTTTATTCTGTGCAATGGTCCCGCCATTATTTTTTTTCACTACCGATACTTTTGCCATAATAAGACACTTCCCAACTTAAAGACTATTGTGCCCCAAGCGCGCCATGCTGACAATTCATAAATGTTTGAAAAAATTTACCCAGTTTAACTTTTGGTTCACTAAAAAAGCCGCTTTTTGCTAGAATAAGGCTCGAACAAAATAAACTAGAGTACAATGGATGTCTAAAACTCGCGTGATTTACCCAGGCACATTTGATCCGATTACCAATGGGCATATCGATCTTGTGACACGTGCGGCCAAAATGTTTGATGAAGTTGTGGTGGCGATTGCCATCGGTCATCATAAAAACCCAGTCTTTACTTTGGACGAACGGGTGGCCTTAGCACAGGCATCTTTAAGTCATTTATCTAACGTAGAATTTGTTGGTTTTGATGGTTTACTGGTGAATTTTTTCCGTGAGCAACAGGCAACTGCGGTACTACGTGGTTTACGTGCTGTTTCTGATTTTGAATATGAATTTCAATTGGCCAATATGAACCGTCAGTTGGATGCTAAATTTGAAGCAGTGTTTTTAACCCCGTCGGAGCAATATTCATTTATTTCTTCTACGTTGGTGCGTGAAATTGCGCGTTTACAAGGTGATGTGACTAAGTTTGTACCGCCAGTGGTGGTTGACGCCTTTAAACGCAAGCTACAACAAGGTTGGTAGAGTGTCCCTATATATTACCGATGAATGCATTAATTGCGACGTGTGTGAGCCTGTCTGTCCTAATGAGGCGATTTTTATGGGTGAAGTGATCTATGAGATTCACCCTGACCTATGTACCGAATGTGTTGGGCATCATGACAAACCGCAGTGTCAATTATTCTGTCCAGTCGACTGTATTCCGCTTGATCCTCAGCATGTGGAAAGCCCTGACGAGCTCATGGATAAATATAAACGACTAACTGCTCAAAAAAGCGCAAGCAATTAATTGCAAAGTTTGTTAGAATGCCGCTCGAAGTGAGCCAGACGATCGCTGCTGTGGAAATCTCCGTGATTGAAGCAGGGGAGGAAAGTCCGGGCTTCATAGGGCAAGGTGCCAGGTAACGCCTGGGCGGTGTAAACCGACGGCAAGTGCAGCAGAGAGAAGACCGCCTTCAATATGTTTCTAAGCAATTAGAATCGAAGGTAAGGGTGAAAGGGTGCGGTAAGAGCGCACCGCATGGCTGGTAACAGTTCATGGCGAGGTAAACCCCACCGGAAGCAAGACCAAATAGGAATCCATTAGGCATGGCCCATGCTGGATTCGGGTAGGTCGCTTGAGCGCATGAGTGATTGTGCGCCTAGAGGAATGATCGTTCACGACAGAACCCGGCTTATCGGCTCACTTCAAAAATTTTTTACAAAATTGTGAAAAAAGTACTTGACGGATATTTTAATTAGGTACATAATACGCGCACAGTTTACGGCTATGTAGCTCAGTTGGTTAGAGCACCGCACTCATAATGCGGGGGTCACAAGTTCAAGTCTCGTCATAGCCACCATTTTCAAGACCACATTCACTAATGTGGTCTTTTTTTTGTCTAGAATTTTTCACTGCATTGAACTTGATCAAGCTGAATATTCACATTTTGTTGTAGCGCATACATGGCTTGAAGCTTTGCTTGTAGATCGCTGTTAGCAAATATTTGTTGGTCAACTAAGTCGAGTTTTTTAGGATTGATCTTCTGTGCTGCACAATGACGTCCTACTAAACGTTGTTCTACCAACTGTTGTTGTTCTGGTACAGTCAAACGCTGCCAAGCAGTAATCTTTTGCTGTTGCTTGGCATAGGCCACTAATATTTCACGTTCTTTTAAGCTAAAGCGCCATGAATGATTAATATAACGCGCTACATCCATTCGTACCCCATTATAGTCAGTCACAATCGGCGAAACGAATTGGCAGCCCGTGAGTAAAATTAAACAGATGCTGTTTAAGATAAGAAATTTCATCATGATGTAAACCCAAGTTTTATTAGATTATTTACTTGAAATAGCATGTTTTGCTGGATTTTGCGCAAAAAAATAACAAAGTTACGTTATTTGTTTAAACTGTGAACATTCGTAAATAAAATGCCTTGACCTGAGTGTAAAATATTTACATAATACGCGCACAGTTTACGGCTATGTAGCTCAGTTGGTTAGAGCACCGCACTCATAATGCGGGGGTCACAAGTTCAAGTCTCGTCATAGCCACCATTTTAAAGACCAAGCTCTCAGCTTGGTCTCTTTTTTTGTCTAAAAAATATTGAGCCTTTATGAATGGCGATCATCACTCGGTGAGCAGCTGTTTCATGCATGATTAAGCTATATTTGAGTTTAACCCCCATCTATAAAAAAATCGCCTGCTTCTATAAGCAGGCGATGTTGACGATTTTTATTAAGGCTTCAGTTTAGATGCCGGGCTTCCAACCATTCACGATTGGATAACGACGTTCACGGCTATAAGCACGCGATGAAATACGTGGACCAATTGCACCTTGGCGACGTTTATATTCGCTACGGTCAGTCAGTCGAATCACTTTCTCAACCACTTCACGCTCAAAGCCTTTGGCAATGATATCTTCTTGGCTCATATCTTCTTCAATATAGGCGTAAAGAATTGCATCGAGGATGTCATATGGCGGTAAAGAATCCTGATCTTTTTGATCTGGGCTGAGTTCTGCTGAAGGTGGACGGGTAATCACACGTTCAGGAATCACAGGTGTATCTGCAATGCTGTTACGGTATTTCGCCAATTCAAATACAATGGTTTTATACACGTCTTTGAGTACTGCATAACCACCAACCATATCGCCATATAGAGTGCAATAACCCACAGATAGCTCAGATTTATTGCCTGTAGACAGCACCAAATTACCAAACTTATTAGACAGTGCCATTAATAAGGTACCACGAGAACGTGCTTGTAAGTTCTCTTCTGTGGTATCAGCTTTGGCTTCACCAAAGAATGGGAATAGCGTTTGCATAAAGCTATTCACAATTGGATTGATTTCGGCAATACCAAAGGTTACACCCATAGTTTTGGCTTGTGCTGCAGCATCTTCTACACTGATTTGTGCAGTATACGTATATGGCATCATCACGGCTTGAACTTTATCGGCACCAATGGCGTCTACAGCAATCGCAAGTGTTAAGGCTGAATCAATGCCACCAGATAAGCCTAAGATCACACCAGGGAAGCCTGAACGCTGTACATAGTCACGAGTTGCCATGACCAGGCCTTGGTAAATCTCAGCCATGGTATCAAGCGCTGGGACAATCTCAGCTTGCTTATAGCGTTGTTGATCGGCGTCGTATTCAGCGATATACAGCTGTTCTTGGTAGGTGGCTGCTTGTAGTGCAACTGAGCCATCTTTGTTAATTAAGAAGCTGGTACCATCAAAGATAATGTCATCTTGGCCACCGACTTGGTTTACGTAAACCAAGTTAAGCTGTAATTGCTTAGCCAGCTCCTGCATGGTCAGCACACGGTGCTGTGGTTTACCCACTTCATAAGGTGAAGCATTGAGTACCAATACCGTTTCAACATTAAGCTGTGCCACTTGTTGCACGGTTGGTAAAGCCCAAACGTCTTCACAAATCAGCACACCAAACTTATGACCTAAATATTCAAATACGAGGTGTTGATGACCTTCGTTAAAATAACGTTTTTCATCAAACACGCTGTAGTTAGGTAAGTTTTGTTTGTTGTAAATGCCAAGCACTTGACCATCTTTCATGACAGCTGCTGAGTTATAGCGTTGACCATCTTCAGCTTGATGGACAAAACCAAACACCAAGACAATGTCTTTGACTTCACTTAATGCAGCAAAAGCTTGCTCAGTACGTTTGCTTAGGCTTGGACGTAATAATAAATCTTCTGCAGAATAACCAATGATTGCTAACTCAGGAAAAACAATTAAATCAGCTTTTTGTTGTTTCGCAGCATTGATTTGTTCCAGCATTTTTTGAGTATTGGCTTCGATATTGCCAATATGCGGAGAGAACTGTGCAAGGGCAATGTTAAAATTTTTCATTCCAATAAAATCCTATACCTATCAGGATATGTACATAACTTGAGTTTGTTATTGCTATAAGTCCAAGATTATGTAGAAGTGTTGAACAGCAAAATAAAGTCTTAAAATAAGTAATTTGCGGGTTCTACTATATACGAATTGCTGCACACTGCGTAATGAAATCGTAAAAAAAAGCCCGATACATCCAAAAAAGCCTGTCTTTCTTTGCATAATACGCCTTGTTAGTCAGGTTTAATAATATGTAGGTGCAATATGGCGCAAGCCAAGGGCAAAACCGGATTTGGGCAGTGGTTTATTATCAAGCGTAGAGCATTAACTCAGGGCGAAAAGTGTTTGGCACAGTCGGTCTTTGGCGACAGCTTAAATTTAGAAACAGTAGAAATTGTTGCCCATCGTTTGGTGCTCAAAGATTATGGAGTAAGTCCCAATGGTAAGATTTATTTTAATATTGCCAATTGGTGTGAGGATTTCTCAATACAATCTATAAGCCAGCAAAGCTGGTTAATTCATGAATTAACCCATGTCTGGCAAGTCCAACAAGGGATGCGCGTATTGTTGCGCGCCCTATTTAATCGTAAATACAGTTATGTGTTGCAAGAAGGCAAAGCATTTTTTAAATACGGCATTGAACAACAAGCGCAAATGGTACAAGACTATTTTTTAAGACGTGCCAAAGGTCAAGAATGCAGTGCTTATGAAGCCTGTATTCCTTTTTTAACACGAGCAAAGTTGGCATAAAAAAACCGCCCGAAGGGGCGGTTTTTCAAAATCTTTAATTCTTAAAGAATTAACGACCTTGGATATCGCGTTGCGTTTCGCCAGTGTAAAGCTGACGAGGACGACCGATCTTGTAAGGACCGCTGTGCATTTCTAACCAGTGGCTGATCCAACCAACTGTACGTGCAAGCGCGAAGATTACCGTAAACATTTCTGTTGGGATACCAATCGCTTTTAAGATGATACCTGAGTAGAAGTCTACGTTAGGGTATAAGTTACGCTTGATGAAGTATTCGTCAGATAACGCAATACGTTCAAGTTCCATTGCAAGTGCAAGTTGTGGATCATTGATACCAAGTGCAGTTAACACTTCGTCACAAGTCTCTTTCATTACTTTCGCACGTGGATCGAAGTTTTTGTAAACTCGGTGACCGAAGCCCATCAGTTTAACTTCTTTAGTTTTCACTTTTTCCATGAACGGAGCAACGTTTTCTACAGTGCCGATTTCATCAAGCATCTTAAGAACAGCTTCGTTCGCGCCGCCGTGAGCAGGGCCCCAAAGTGCTGCAATACCCGCTGCGATACATGCATATGGGTTCGCACCAGTAGAACCAGCAAGACGTACAGTCGATGTAGACGCGTTTTGTTCGTGGTCAGCATGAAGCGTGAAGATACGGTCCATTGCTTTTGCAAGAATAGGATCAACTTTGTAGTCACGATCTGCAGGTGTTGCAAACATCATGTACAAGAAGTTTTCCGCATAGCTTAAGTCGTTACGTGGATAAACAAACGGTTGACCGATTGTGTACTTGTACGTCCAAGCCGCTAGAGTCGGTACTTTTGCGATTAAACGGATTGCAGTGATTTCACGGTGATCAACGTTTTCAACGTCAAAACCGTTGTGATAGAACGCAGAAAGCGCGCCTACAACACCACACATAACCGCCATAGGATGCGCGTCACGACGGAAACCGTTGAAGAAGCGACCGACTTGATCATGAACCATTGTATGGTTGCGAACTTTAGCATCGAATGCAGCTTTTTCTTCAGCAGTTGGAAGCTCACCATTTAAAAGTAAGTAGCAAGTTTCTAAGTAGTCAGCTTTAGTTGCCAATTGGTCAATTGGGTAACCACGGTGTAAAAGAATACCTTTACCACCATCAATGAACGTGATTTTAGACTCACAAGCAGCTGTAGAGACAAAACCAGGATCAAAAGTAAAATGACCTGCAGCCAATACATCTTTAACGTCGATTACGTCAGGGCCTAAAGTGCCGCTGTAAATCGGTAATTCAATTTCTTTGCCATCAAGCTGTAATACGGCTTTCTTGCCAGTTACTTCAGACATTCAATTGATCTCCTGTCCTGGTGAATATTAGATCTGACTCATAAACATTTTTAATTAATAGTTGAATCAGACCGGTCAAAAAATTGCTATAAGATTAGAGGGTGTGCAAGTTTTGTCAATTATACTTATGGATAAAAAAATGACATCTCATGCTTGATAGAGTCAAAAATTATGCATATGACAAAACAGGCGATTTACACCGACGCGATATAATAAGTCAAAAACACGCCTTGTGCAGAAAAAATTAAGTCTAATGGCTTAAATTTGGACGATTTTTAATTGGCAAAAGCTCTAGCTATCCCAGCATATATTTCAGCAATAGTGCACTAAAATAGTAGAGTTTTCATAACTTAGGTTGAATGTATTCACTAATATGCATCACTTTTTCTAATCATAAAAAGCACTAAGCCAATACCAAGAAATGAATCGTTTGGCTAAAAAGTAGCTGATCAATATTTAAAATTTGCCTAAAAAACACACTAAATGCTGTACTTGAGTAGGCTGATGTATAACTTTTAATCTAAAACTGTGCTACTTTTTTTTATGTAAAATTAGATAAGTCTCTATTTAATTTGATGATATTGATCATCTGTTTTTTAAATAAATGACCAATATTTTGCTAAAAAATAAAAGCTTGGCGAAGCTTTAGGCTTAAATTTATAATGAAGAGGGGAGTGATTTAAAAGATTTCTCTATCTTTAGTCTAAATGTAATTTTAATATGCTAAAGGCAAAAACGATTAATAAAAAAATGCGATAGTGCTGCAAAACCAATGATATAGCGTAATTTATAGTTAATTCATATTGGTTTTAACTATTTATATCTTTGTTAATGATTCTTATTTAAGGTTTTTTTGGTTAAAACCCGAGTAGCACTGTTTGTATTTTAATAGTCGACGTTTTATAATTCGATGTCGTTTTAAGTTTAGGCACTTATGATAAATGCCTAAAAATGCCAGCTTTCCTTCGAATTAATTCCAACAAACTCCGGATGGAGTTTTTACTTACAGGATGCCCGCTGTGAAAAGCAACAGACCTGTCAATTTGTCCATGGGTCAAGTTTTAGACGTAAACTTAAAATCCCCTGTGGCTATTGCATCAATTCTACACCGTCTTTCTGGTGTCATCGTATTTTTACTCGTTCCGGTACTTTTATGGATTTTAGACAAGTCATTGTCTTCTCCTGAAGGTTTTGCGCAAGTTCAAGACATCATGTCTGGTTTTGTCGTGCGCTTTATCGTATGGGTATTTGTAGCCGGCTTAATTTACCACTTCATTGCAGGTATTAAGCATTTACTTGCTGACCAAGGTATTGCAGAAGAACTGCAAAGCGGTCGCACAGCAGCTACTATCGCATTAATCTTGTCTGCAATCGGTATCGTTGCGTCATTTGTATGGATCGTACTCTAATGAAAAGTGCTACTGGT
Organism: Acinetobacter sp. CY05; assembly: GCF_059515805.1. Lineage (NCBI taxonomy): Bacteria > Pseudomonadati > Pseudomonadota > Gammaproteobacteria > Moraxellales > Moraxellaceae > Acinetobacter > Acinetobacter sp. CY05. Next base: position 56,098 of record NZ_JCAKMW010000001.1, read on the forward strand.
TTAACAGGTTCAGGTTCTCGTGATTGGTTTCTGCAACGTGTAAGTGCTGTCGTTTTAGCGGTTTACACAGTTGTGGTATTTGGTTGGATCCTATGTAATGGTGATTTCAGCTTTGATCAATGGTATGGCTTTATGATGACCACACCAATGAAGATTATGTCTTTATTGGCCGTCTTATCTTTAGTTGCACATGCTTGGATTGGTATGTGGCAAGTGTTCACGGATTACGTGACAACTCGCGCAATGGGTCCTGTAGCAAATGGTTTACGCCTCGTATTAACTTCGGCGGTAATCATTGCTGTATTTGCATATGCAATTTGGGCAATCCAGATTTTTTGGGCGAATTGATAGGAAACAATCATGGGCGCTATAACCCCTAAAGAAGATTACACAAATATTCCACACCAAACTTTCGATGCAGTCATCGTTGGTGGTGGTGGTTCTGGTATGCGCGCATCTTACCAACTTGCTCAAGCAGGTTTAAAAGTTGCGGTACTAACGAAAGTATTCCCAACACGTTCACACACTGTAGCAGCGCAGGGCGGTATTGGTGCATCTCTTGGTAACATGCAAGAAGATAACTGGCACTACCACTTCTACGACACTGTAAAAGGTTCGGACTGGTTAGGTGACCAAGACGCAATCGAGTTTATGACTCGCGAAGCGCCACAAGTGGTTTATGAGCTTGAACACTTAGGTATGCCATTTGACCGTAACGCTGACGGTACGATTTACCAACGTCCGTTTGGTGGTCACTCAGCAAACTACGGTGAAAAAGCAGTGCCACGTGCATGTGCTGCTGCCGACCGTACAGGTCACGCGCTTCTTCATACGCTTTACCAAGGCAACGTGAAAATGGGTACGCAATTCTTCGTAGAATGGATTGCACTTGACCTTATTCGTAACGAAGCAGGCGACGTACTCGGCGTAACCGCAATTGACCAAGAAACAGGTAAAATTGCAGTATTCCAAGCGAAAGCAACATTGTTTGCTACAGGTGGTGCGGGCCGTGTTTACCGTGCATCTACAAACGCATATATCAACACTGGTGACGGTCTTGGTATGGCAGCTCGTGCGGGTATTCCATTACAAGATATGGAATTCTGGCAATTCCACCCAACAGGTGTTGCGGGCGCCGGCGTATTGTTGACTGAAGGTTGTCGTGGTGAAGGTGCTATCCTTCGTAACAAAGACGGCGAACCGTTCATGGAACGTTATGCACCAACTTTAAAAGACTTGGCACCACGTGACTTCGTATCACGTTCTATGGACCAAGAGATTAAAGAAGGCCGTGGTTGTGGTCCTAAAGGCGATTACATCTTACTTGATATGACGCACTTGGGTGCGGATACGATCATGAAACGTCTTCCATCTGTATTTGAGATTGGTAAGAAGTTCGCAAACGTTGACATCACTAAAGAACCAATTCCTGTAGTACCAACAATCCATTACCAAATGGGTGGTATTCCAACGAATATTCATGGTCAAGTGGTTGTACCTGAAACTCGTGAAACTGAAGCGTTAGTTGCACACTACGACAAAGATAAAGATGTTTACTCTACCAATGCAGAAGGTCGTAACTTCACTAAACCAGTGAAAGGCTTCTATGCAATTGGTGAATGTTCATGTGTATCTGTACACGGTGCAAACCGTTTAGGTACCAACTCTCTGCTTGACTTAGTGGTATTTGGTAAAGCTGCGGGTGAACACATCATTGACTACGTGACTAAACACCACGGTGATGAGTATGCGCCACTTCCTACCACTGTGCTTGAGCAAACTGTTGCACGTATTCGTAAATTAGATGAATCTACAACAGGTGAAAATGCACAAGACGTTGCGGATGCGATTCGTGACATCGTTCAAGACCACGCTGGCGTATTCCGTACATCAGAACTTCTTGAAAAAGGCGTAAAAGAAATTCTTGCGATTGAGCCACGTGTTCGTAATATCCACTTAAAAGACAAATCTAAAGTCTTCAACACTGCACGTATTGAAGCGCTAGAAGTGGAAAACTTATACGAAGTTGCTAAAGCGACGCTTATTTCTGCGGCTGCTCGTAAAGAATGTCGTGGTGCGCATACGGTTGTAGACTTCGAGTTACCACCAGATCACCCATCTTATCCTTACGGCCGTCGTGATGATGAGTGGATGAAGCATACATTATGGTTCTCTGCAGACAACCGTCTTGAGTACAAACCAGTACGTTACCGTCCATTATCAGTGGATGCTATTCCACCGAAACCACGTACATTCTAATTAGGAGAGTTGAGATGAGTAGAGGTACTCGTACATTTAATATCTACCGCTACGATCCTGATAAGGATAAAGCACCGTACATGCAAACGTTTAAACTAGAGTTGACTGATAAGCACCGTATGTTGCTTGATGCGCTTTTAGCTTTAAAAGTACAAGACGAATCATTAACGTTCCGTCGTTCGTGCCGTGAAGGTATTTGTGGTTCTGATGGTGTAAACATTAACGGTAAAAATGGTTTAGCGTGTCTTTGGAACCTAAACGACTTACCAGAAGTGATTACCATTCGTCCATTACCAGGTCTTCCAGTAATTAAAGACTTGGTGGTAGATATGAATCAGTTCTACGATCAGTACAACAAGATCCATCCGTTCCTGATCAACAACCAACCTGCACCACCGAAAGAGCGTTTACAGTCTCCTGAAGAGCGTGAACACTTAGATGGTCTATACGAATGTATTCTGTGTGCATGTTGTTCAACATCATGCCCATCATTCTGGTGGAACCCAGACAAATTCTTGGGTCCTTCAGCATTGTTAAATGCATACCGTTTCATCATCGATTCGCGTGATACAGCAACGCAAGAGCGTTTGGCTCGTCTTGACGACCCATTCTCTTTATTCCGTTGTAAAGGCATCATGAACTGTGTGTCTGTATGTCCTAAGGGTCTAAACCCAACGAAGGCCATCGGTCACATCCGTAGCATGTTGTTAGACAACGCAGGTTAATTCTGCCACGTCAAAAAAAAGCACACCAAAAGGTGTGCTTTTTTTATATCTAAATGCTGTATAACAGTATCATTATTTTTGATCCATTTAACTTATTCAAGACTAAGACAAATATGGAGCTCAAAATAGGATATTGTTTATTTTTTGCGCTGACTCGCAATCCGGTTAAGGAATTTGTTTATTTGAGGCTACAAAGCGTTCGCTCGTGCTACACAGACGGCATTAAAATGTTATCATATAACGGTAACGGTAACGGTAACGGTAACGGTAATGGCAAAGGGCAGATTGGAACAAGATGCTCTTTTTTGTTATCTAGTCTTTGGACTTTGGTCTACATCGAATGTTTACCTCAGATTCGATCGCATACGTTACAATATACTGACTATTTAGTAGCTTGATGCTGGCTATAGCTGAAAAAAATTAATCCAAAATCAGCTTCATGTTAGGATTAAAAGGCTGTTACATATAGAAAATTGGTGTTGGATACATACATTTTTTCTACAGTTAAACTGTTAAAATGGCGTATAAATACACTGTAGAAACCGCCTTAGCCAAGTAAACTCAAGCAGGTTTATTTTGCTAAGTCGATTTGCAAAAAATTGCTCGGTTTTGCCGGGTATGTGATGAGTGATGATGCCGCTGAGGGGCGTTATGATTCATTATTTACGTTATTGTAACGTAGTGATAACGCCTCATGGCTGATGTCCAATGGGGACTAATGTCATGCCACCAATTTGACATTATCAATCATGGGTTTGCTGAATAAGCATCCTGAAATGTTTTTGCAATAGGAAATGGGTCCACAAATGCAAGAAGTTGCTGACGCTCTGCGTCTTGACACTGAACTTTCCGCTGACAGTGCAGCGTATATTGAAGAACTTTACGAACATTATTTAGCGTCACCAGATTCAGTTGGTGCTGACTGGCGCGCTTACTTCGATAAATTCCCTAAAGGTGATCAACCACATAGCAATGTACGTGAGCAATTCCTACTTTTAGGTCGCAATTCAAGCCGTGTACAGCCTGTGGTTCAAAGCGCAGTGAGTTCTGAGCATGAGCGTCGTCAAATTGGCGTTCTGCAACTTATTGCTGCTTACCGTAACCGCGGTCACCAAAAAGCCAAACTTGATCCACTAGGTCTTGCAAAACGTGAACAAGCGTTTGATTTAGAATTAGACGCACACGGTTTAACCAAATCTGACCTTGATACTGTGTTTAACACAGGTAATCTTGCGATTGGTAAAGAAGAAGCAACCCTTGCTGAAATCATTGCTGCATTAGAAGCAACTTACTGTGCAACAGTAGGTACTGAATACATGCACATTGTTGACACCAAAGAGAAACGTTGGATTCAACAACGTCTTGAAAGTGCACGTGGTCAATTTAGCTTTACTGCAGATGAGAAAAAACACGTTTTAGAGCGTTTAACTGCAGCTGAAGGCTTAGAAAAATATCTAGGTAATAAATTCGTTGGTGCAAAACGCTTTGGTGTGGAAGGTGGTGAATCTTTCATTCCTATGGTGGATGCCGTAATTCAACGTGCAGGTTCTGTAGGTTGTAAAGAAGTTGTGATCGGTATGCCTCACCGCGGCCGTTTAAACCTTCTTGTAAACATCATGGGTAAAAACCCAGCAGATCTTTTTGGTGAGTTCGAAGGTAAATCACTGCATAAGAAAGGTTCTGGTGACGTTAAATACCACCAAGGTTTCTCATCTAACGTGATGACTGCAGGTGGCGAAGTTCACTTAGCACTTGCGTTTAACCCGTCGCACTTAGAAATCGTTGGACCTGTAGTTGAAGGTTCGGTACGTGCGCGCCAAGTACGTCGTAAAGACATTGGCGGTGATGATGTATTACCAATCATCGTTCACGGTGATGCTGCATTTGCAGGTCAAGGTGTCAACCAAGAAACCTTCCAAATGTCACAAACGCGTGGTTATACGGTAGGTGGTACAGTTCACATTGTAGTGAACAACCAAGTTGGTTTCACAACTTCTGATCCACGTGATGCGCGTTCTACAGAATACTGTACTGATATCGCGAAAATGATCCAAGCACCGATCTTCCATGTGAACGGTGATGATCCTGAAGCGGTATTGTTTGTTGCACAACTTGCGCATGATTTCCGTCATACCTTCCGCAAAGACGTTGTGATTGACATGTTCTGTTACCGTCGTCGTGGTCATAACGAAGCCGATGAACCTGCTGCAACTCAGCCATTAATGTACCAAGTGATCAACAAAAAGACCACAACACGTACTTTATATGCAGATAAGCTTGTTCAAGAAGGTGTTCTTGATCGTGCTGCAGCAGACCAAATGGTTGAAGACTACCGTTCTGATTTAGAAGCTGGTAAGCACGTTGCCAATGCATTGGTATTAGAACCAAACAAAAAAATGTTTGTAGATTGGACACCTTACTTGGGTCATGACTACACAGACGTTTGGGATACTACTTTCCCAGTTGAGCGTTTAAAAGAGCTTGGCGAAGGCATGCGTAAACTTCCAGAAGGTTTCGTGATGCAACGTCAGGTGTCAAAAGTGATTGACGACCGTCTGAAAATGCAAACTGGCGAAATGCCTTTAAACTGGGGTGCTGCGGAAACTTTAGCTTACGCAACATTACTTGATGAAGGTTACTTGGTTCGTATTACAGGTGAAGACGTGGGTCGTGGTACATTCTCACACCGTCACGCGAAACTTCATAACCAAGTGGATGGCGAAACTTACATTCCACTTTGCCATGTGAAAGAAAATCAACCACGTTTTGCATTGTACGACTCACTTCTTTCTGAAATGGCTGTACTTGCATTCGAATATGGTTATGCAACGACTATTCCTCACGGTTTAATCATTTGGGAAGCGCAATTTGGTGACTTCGCAAACTGTGCGCAGGTTGTAATTGACCAATTCATCTCATCTGGCGAAACCAAATGGGAACGTGTGTGTGGTTTAACCATGCTTCTTCCACACGGCTTTGAAGGTCAAGGTCCAGAGCATTCATCTGCACGTTTAGAACGTTTCTTACAGCTATGTGCTGAAGACAACATGCAAGTGATCACACCAACGACACCAGCGCAGATTTTCCATGCATTACGTCGTCAAGCGATCCGTCCAATTCGTAAGCCACTCATCGTAACTTCACCGAAGTCTTTACTTCGTCACAAGTTAGCAACATCTAATCTTGATGAGCTTGCAACGGGTACTTTCCAAACTGTGATCGACGAAATCGACAACATCAACAAAGCTGACGTAACACGCGTTGTATTGTGTGGTGGTAAGGTTTACTACGATTTACTGGAAAAACGTCGTGAAAAAGAATTGAACAATACTGCGATTGTCCGTATTGAACAATTATATCCGTACCCAGAAGCGCGTTTAGCGGAAGTTCTTGCTCAATATCCAAATGTTACGGAACTTGTTTGGGCACAAGAAGAGCCGAAAAACCAAGGTGCTTGGTTATTCATTGCACCGCGTTTATATGAAGGCTTAATGACTTCAGGTAAACAAATCAAGTTAAGTTACGCAGGCCGTGAAGCTTCTGCTGCACCGGCATGTGGTTCACCATACTTACATGCAAAACAACAAGCTCAGCTCGTAAATGAAGCTTTAGCGATCGTAGAATAATCAGGAGATTCTAAAATCATGGCAACCGAAATTAAAGCACCTGTATTCCCAGAATCAGTTGCAGACGGCACAATCGCAACTTGGCACAAACAACCAGGTGAAGCAGTATCACGTGATGAAGTGATCTGTGACATTGAAACAGATAAAGTTGTATTAGAAGTTGTGGCTCCTGCCGACGGTACGATTGCACAAATCATTAAAAATGAAGGTGACACAGTACTTTCATCTGAAGTGATTGCTCAGTTTGAAGAAGGCGCGGTATCTGGCGCTGCACAAACTCAAGCAGTTCAATCTGAAGAGAAAGTTGAACAAGCTGCAGCGAATACTGAAGCAGGTAATGCGCCAATCGTTGAACGTGCGCAAGTTCAAGACCAAGCACCTGCTGTACGTAAAGCCTTAACTGAAACTGGCGTAAATGCTGCTGACGTTGCAGGCACTGGCCGTGGCGGTCGTATTACTAAAGAAGACGTTGCTAACCATCAAGCGAAACCAGCGGCTCCTGCTGCTCAACCTTTAAGCGTTGCTGTAGGTGAGCGTATCGAAAAACGTGTTCCAATGACACGTCTTCGTAAGCGTGTTGCTGAACGTTTACTTGCGGCTACGCAAGAAACTGCAATGTTAACGACGTTTAACGAAGTGAACATGAAACCAATCATGGAAATGCGTAACCAATACAAAGACGCATTTGAAAAACGCCATGGTGCACGTTTAGGCTTCATGTCATTCTTTGTTAAAGCGGCAACTGAAGCACTTAAACGCTACCCAGCGGTAAATGCATCAATTGATGGCGACGACATCGTATATCACGGTTACTATGACATCGGTGTTGCTGTATCTTCTGAGCGTGGCTTAGTAGTGCCTGTATTACGTGATACAGACCGTATGAACTATGCTGAAGTTGAAAATGGTATTCGTGCATATGCTGGTAAAGCGCGTGACGGTAAATTAGGTATCGAAGATATGACTGGCGGTACATTTACCATTACTAATGGTGGTACTTTCGGTTCACTTCTGTCTACACCAATCTTGAACACACCACAAACAGCGATTTTGGGTATGCATAAAATCCAAGAGCGCCCAATGGCAGTAAATGGTCAAGTAGAAATCTTACCAATGATGTATTTAGCACTTTCTTATGACCACCGTTTAATCGATGGTAAAGAAGCGGTAGGTTTCTTAGTAACAATCAAAGAATTGTTAGAAGAACCAGCTCGTCTAATCCTTGACCTTTAATTTTAAAGAATAAATCCATGGGCTTAGAGTGATCCTCTAAGCCCATTTTTGGAGAGAATAATGTCTCAACAATTCGATTTAGTTGTAATCGGTGGTGGCCCAGGTGGCTACGAAGCTGCAATTCGTGCTGCACAACTTGGTTTCAAAGTTGCGTGTATCGAAAAACGTATTCATAAAGGCGAGCCATCCTTAGGTGGTACATGCTTAAACGTGGGTTGTATCCCATCTAAAGCATTGCTTGATTCTTCTCACCGTTATGAAGATACAGTGCATCACTTAGATGACCACGGGATCACGACGGGTGAAGTGAAGTTTGATTTGACTAAGCTTCTTGCGCGCAAAGATAAAATCGTGAACCAATTGACTAAAGGTATCGATGGCCTATTAAAAGGTAACGGTATCGAATGGTTAAAAGGTACAGGTAAGTTACTTGCGGGTAAAAAAGTTGAGTTTGTATCGCACGAAGGCGAAACTCAAATTTTAGAGCCTAAGTACGTGATTCTTGCGACAGGTTCTGTGCCTGTAAATATTCCAGTTGCTCCTGTTGATCAAGACATCATTGTTGATTCAACTGGCGCACTTGAATTCCAAGAAGTACCTAAGCGTTTAGGCGTAATTGGTGCGGGCGTAATTGGTCTTGAACTTGGTTCAGTATGGCGTCGTTTGGGTGCAGAAGTTGTTGTATTTGAAGCAATGGATGCATTCTTACCAATGGCTGATAAAGCATTGGCAAAAGACTACCAAAAAGTACTTGGCAAGCAAGGTCTTGATATCCGTGTTGGCGCTAAAGTTGCTGGTACAGAAATCAACGGCCGTGAAGTGACTGTGAAATATACACAAGGCGGCGAAGACAAAACTCAAACTTTCGACAAATTGATCGTTTGTGTGGGTCGTCGTGCTTATGCTGAAGGCTTATTGGCTGAAGATTGTGGTATTAAACTCACTGAACGTGGTTTGGTTGAAGTCAACGATTGGTGTGCAACGTCTGTAGACGGCGTATACGCAATTGGTGACTTAGTTCGTGGTCCAATGCTTGCGCATAAAGCAATGGAAGAAGGCGTCATGGCAGTTGAACGTATTCACGGTCATGCTGCACAAGTCAACTACGACACCATTATTTCTGTAATTTACACACACCCAGAAGCGGCGTGGGTAGGTTTAACAGAACAGCAAGCCATCGAGAAAGGCCACGAAGTGAAGACGGGTCAATTCGGTTTTGCTGCCAACGGTCGTGCTATGGCGGCTGGCGAAAATGCTGGTTTCGTGAAGTTTGTTGCTGATGCGAAAACAGATCGTTTACTTGGTATGCACGTGATTGGACCTGCTGCGTCTGATATCGTTCACCAAGGTATGATTGCGCTTGAATTTGTATCATCTGTTGAAGATCTTCAGTTGATGACATTTGGTCATCCAACATTCTCTGAAGTTGTGCATGAAGCAGCTTTAGCGGTAGATGGCCGTGCGATTCATGCGATTCAGCGTAAACGTAAATAATCTTTTTTAAGATTATGCCAAGAGAGCAGCATCCGCTGCTCTTTTTTTATGCCAAAAGGTTGTGTTTGGATGATTTATCATCTAAAAATAAGACTGCAAAAAATGCTTTATAGACAGTTCGACGGATGTTTGCCCTATAAAGCCAAAATATAAGATCAATAAATCAAAGGTTGTTGCATGAACTTACACGAGTATCAAGCTAAAACGCTATTAAAAAAATATGGTATGCCAGTTCAGGAAGGTATTGTCGTAGAAACTGAACAAGCAGCGCGCGAGGCGTTTAAACAACTAGGCGGCAAGTTTGCGGTGATGAAAGCCCAAGTGCATGCCGGTGGGCGTGGCAAAGCAGGTGGTGTCAAAGTGGTGAAATCAGCTGATGAAGCTGCTGACTATGCCAAGAATTTATTGGGTACGCGTTTAGTGACCTATCAAACCGATAGTTTGGGACAACCTGTTCATCAAATCTTAGTGTGTGAAGATGTTTATCCTGTTGAGCGCGAACTATATTTAGGTGCAGTGGTGGATCGTTCTAGCCGCCGTGTGACTTTTATGGCCTCTACTGAAGGTGGCGTGGAAATTGAAAAAGTCGCTGAAGAAAGCCCAGAAAAAATTGTTAAAGTTGAAGTCGATCCATTGGTGGGGCTACAACCATTTCAGGCGCGTGAAGTTGCCTTTGCTTTAAAACTTAAAAATGAACAGATCAACCAGTTCGTCACCATCATGACTGGCGCATATCAAGCTTTTGTTGACAACGATTTTGCTTTATTTGAAATTAATCCATTATCGATTCGTGAAAACGGACAAATTTTATGCGTTGATGCCAAAATTGGCATTGATTCCAATGCTTTATACCGTTTGCCAGAAATTGCTGCACTACGTGATAAATCGCAAGAAAATGAGCGTGAATTACGTGCCTCAGAACATGACCTTAACTATGTGGCTTTAGAGGGTAATATTGGTTGTATGGTCAATGGTGCAGGCCTTGCTATGGCGACCATGGACATTATTAAATTATATGGTGGTCAACCAGCCAATTTCCTCGATGTGGGGGGCGGAGCGACGAAAGAGCGCGTGATTGAAGCCTTTAAAATTATTTTGGCAGATACCTCTGTGCAAGCTGTACTGATTAATATTTTTGGTGGCATTGTTCGTTGTGACATGATTGCCGAAGCGATTATTGCAGCAGTACGTGAAGTGGATGTGACGATTCCTGTAGTGGTACGTTTAGAAGGCAATAATGCCGAATTAGGCGCCAAATTGTTAGATGAATCAGGTTTAAAACTGATTTCAGCCCAAGGTCTAGCCGATGCAGCAGAAAAAGTTGTCGCTGCGGTACAAGCATAAGGAGAATAATCGTGAGCGTACTGGTCAATAAAAATACCCAAGTGTTGGTGCAAGGCTTTACTGGTAAAAATGGTACTTTTCATTCAGAACAATCGATTGCTTATGGCACTAAAGTAGTGGGTGGTGTCACTCCCGGCAAAGGTGGGCAACGTCATTTAGAGCGTCCTGTGTTCAATACCGTTCGTGAGGCAGTACAAGAAACTGGCGCCAACGCCACTTCTATTTATGTCCCTGCACCGTTCGTACTCGACTCTATTATTGAGTCAATTGATGCTGGTTTAGAGCTGATTGTGGTCATCACTGAAGGGGTTCCGACGTTAGATATGCTTAAAGCCAAACGTTATCTAGAAACTTATGGTAACAATGCACGTTTAATTGGCCCAAACTGTCCCGGCATTATTACCCCAGGTGAATGTAAAATTGGCATTATGCCAGGACATATTCATCAAAAGGGCAAAATTGGCATTATCTCGCGTTCAGGTACATTAACCTACGAAGCAGTTTCTCAAACCACTAAGCTTGGACTAGGCCAATCGACCTGTATTGGTATTGGTGGTGATCCAATTCCGGGCATGAATCAGATTGATTGCTTAAAGCTATTTGAAGATGATCCGCAAACTGAAGCGATTATTATGATTGGTGAAATTGGTGGTACGGCAGAAGAAGAGGCCGCTGAATATATTCAATCGAACGTGACGAAACCTGTAGTGGGTTATATTGCAGGTGTGACTGCGCCTAAAGGCAAACGTATGGGACATGCAGGCGCCATTATTTCAGGTGGTAAAGGTACAGCAGAAGAAAAGTTTGCGGCTTTTGAACGTGCGGGCATGGCCTATACCCGTAGCCCTGCAGAACTAGGCTCAACCATGCTCTCTGTATTAAGAGATAAAGGTCTGGTGGACCCTGCGATTGCTTTGACCTAAATACTCCAGCTCTAGATTGCCTCGTTAGAGGCAATTTTCAGGCAAAAAAAATGCGTAATGATTGGGGTATTCATTACGCAGAAAAACGAATCTGTTGAGTCAACAGGTTCAGGGGTAACTTAAAGGTCACAGAGGAGAATCTTCGTTAACCTGTTCGCTATAGGGTTATAGTAAGCCTTCATACCTGTAAGTTCAGCAGTATTCAGGTAATAAAGTGTCAGATTACGTTAAAATCTACAGCACAATGTGAATAAATCGGGCCAATTGTGAAGTTAAACTTACATAAAGCCATGGCATAAAAAAGCCCCTCCAAGTGGAAGGGCTTTATTTTTAAATAGAATTAGAAGCGGAACACACCAAGTGCTGTTTTTACTTCATCTAAAGTTTGTTGCGTAATGTCACGGCATTTATCTGTACCGTGTTTAAGTACATCCATAATGTAATCAGGATCTTTGGCCAATTCGATACGACGCTCACGAATTGGACCTAATAATTCTTTAAGTACCCCTTCAAGACGTTTTTTCACGACGCCATCACCTAAACCACCACGGCGATAATGTGCTTTAAGTTCCTCAACTTCTTCTTTGTTTGGATCAAAAGCATCAAGGTAGGTAAATACTACGTTACCTTCGACTTGACCTGGATCTTCAATACGTAAGTGGTTTGGATCTGTGTACATGGCATTGACTGCTTTTTTGATGTCTTTATCTGTGGCATCTAACACAATGGTATTGCCTAAAGATTTTGACATTTTTGCTTTACCATCAAAGCCCGGTAAACGACCGACATTTGAAAGTAAAGCTTTACATTCAGGCAGTAATTCACGACCCACTTGACGATTTAAGCGACGTACCACTTCGTTGGTTTGCTCGATCATAGGAATTTGATCTTCACCAACAGGAACAACTGTTGCTTTAAATGCTGTGATATCAGCAGCCTGTGCTACTGGGTAGCATAAAAAACCTGCGGGGATATCACGTTCAAAACCACGCATCTGAATTTCAGACTTAATGGTTGGGTTGCGCTCTAAACGTGACACAGTGACAAAGTTAAGATACAACATGGTCAGTTCATTGAGTGCTGGCAGGCACGACTGTACGCAAATGGTCGTTTTTTTTGGGTCAATGCCTACCGCTAAATAGTCAGTGGCTACTTCAATAATATTGCGACGCACTTTTTCAAAGTTGTCGGCATTATCTGTTAAAGCTTGCGCATCAGCCAATAAGAGGTGCTGATGATGTGAATCTTGTAAACCTACGCGTGAACGTAATGAGCCCACAAAGTGGCCTAAGTGTAATTGTCCGGTTGGACGGTCGCCAGTTAAGATTACTGGACGATTATCTGGAGTCGTCATGCTGTCTTCCAAGTCGTTGTACTACATCAATATGGCGATGAATGCCCACATTGTACGGCATAAGTTTTGGTTGTGTCAGCTCACGCTTAATAAATGCTGTACAGAGTTTTTAAATTTGTAGTTTTAAACTCAATAAAAATAAAACAGAGAAATAAACCATGAGTAGTTTACTGTTATTACTAGATGATATTGCCACGATTATGGATGATGTGGCAGTGATGAGTAAAATGGCCGCCAAAAAAACCGCTGGGGTATTAGGTGATGATTTGGCCTTAAATGCCCAGCAAGTCAGTGGGGTAAAAGCAGATCGCGAATTACCGGTCGTGTGGTCGGTCGCCAAAGGTTCTTTTGTCAATAAACTGATTTTAGTGCCTTTGGCTCTAGGTATTAGTGTGGTTGCGCCGTGGCTGATTAATCCATTATTAATGCTAGGAGGATTGTTTTTATGTTATGAAGGGGTCGAAAAAGTTATTCATAGCATTCAACATAAAAAAGCAAAAACCTTAGAAGAAGCCAAAGTTGAACTGGCACATACCGAAAATGAACTACGCAGCATGGAAAAGGATAAAATTAAAGGCGCGATTCGTACCGATTTTATTTTATCGGCAGAAATTATAGTCATTTCTTTAGGCACTGTAGCAGCAGCAGCTTTTGTGACCAAAGTGACTGTTTTAACCGTGATTGCAATTGCAATGACAGTAGGTGTCTACGGCTTAGTGGCTTTGATTGTCAAAATTGATGACATTGGTCTTTATCTCACTGAAAAACCTTCGGCTTTACAGCAAAAAATTGGTCGTGGTTTATTGGCATTTGCTCCCATCTTAATGAAGACTTTAACGATTGTAGGCACCTTAGCGATGTTTTTAGTGGGTGGCGGCATCATTAATCATGCGATTCCACTGCTGCATCATTTAACTGAGGATGCTGTTGATCATATTGAGCATATTCCAAACGTTGGCAATATTATTGGTGCCTTAACACCAACACTAATTAATTTTGTGATTGGCATGATTGCTGGTTTGATTGTACTTGGTCTTGTAAAAGGCATTCAAAAAATTTGGTCAGGTGTGAAAAGCCGTTAAAGCCCGTTACAATAGGCAAGTCATTGAATAAGGATAATAAACTATGCAGTGGAAAGGGCGTCGTAGCAGCAATAATGTAGAAGATCGTCGCGGTGGCGGTGCTGCAAAAGCAGGTGGAATTAGTGTTTTAGGTTTGGTGGTGGCGTTTGTAGCGTGGAAATTCTTTGGCGTTGACCCACAGCAAGCCTACCAAACCACCAAACAAGTCACCCAAGGTCAAACCAGTCAGGCAGTGGGTTTAGATCAGCCCACGCCTGAACAACAAGAAGCGATGGAATTTGTCAGTGTGGTATTGGCAGATACCGAAGATACATGGAGTCAAGTTTTTCAACAGCAATTGGGTCAACAATATATCCCGCCTAAATTGGTGATGTTTAGTGGTGCAGTCAATTCAGGGTGTGGTGCTGCACAATCTGCCATGGGGCCATTTTATTGTCCGGCCGATCAAAAAGTGTATATTGATACCGCATTTTTTAAAGATATGCGCACGCAAATGGGCATTACAGGGGAGCAAAATACCACCCAATTGTCACGCCAAGACCAAGCAGGTGATTTTGCCCAAGCCTATGTGGTGGCACACGAAGTTGGGCATCATATTCAAACTATTTTAGGGATTTCTGGTCAAGTACAACAAGCGCGTAGTCAAGCCTCTAAAGCGCAGGCAAATGCTTTGTCCGTACGTCAAGAATTACAAGCGGATTGTTTAGCAGGTGTTTGGGCCCATCACAACCATCAGCGTACTCAATTTTTAGAGCAAGGGGACATTGCTGAAGCGATGGATGCAGCGCATAAAATTGGTGATGATTACTTACAAAAACAAGCGCAAGGCTATGCTGTGCCAGACAGTTTTACCCATGGCACCAGTGCCCAGCGTATGACATGGTTTGATATTGGCTTTAAAGGTGGGCAGATCAATCAATGCGATACCTTTAATCAACCTATTTAGTTAAGAAGCGACGGAAATGACGCAAAATTCGGCTGCTGACATATAAGGCAATGGCTGCAAATAAAGCAATACCAAATACCGTATATTTCAGCGCTGACACGTCATTTTGATAAAACTGTTGAATTTGAGCATCTGTATAATGGAATTCGGCAGTTTTACCACTACGGCTGTCACGATAAGCAACATCCTGAATATAGAACCATTGGCCTGCTTTAACTAAATTGGCTTGGCTAATTTGACGTGTATGGCTCTTATTATCATCATCAACACAAAGATCTTTAGCGTGATGTTCACAGTTAATCTTGGCAACATAACCTTGATTGGCAATTAGGATAAATACTGCATTGTCAGGGTCTTGGTTGTTAGAGAGTAAGACAAATTGTTCTTTCGCCGTGGAGCTTAAGCTAAAACTTTGCTTTTGCATAAAATTTTGATCAGCATTTACAATCTCTTGAATTTTTACCGCACAAGTAAATAGTAAGGCCAAGGTGATGAAAAAAATCATCGTTGCCAAACAAAGACGGAAGATCGTTTTTACAGTGTGATGCATAGGAAACCAAAAGCTGAAGCAAAACAGCGCATGAGTGTAGGGCAAATAGCACAAAAAAACTATGATTTCTGCACGGGAATCGATGGAAAAAGCGTTAGACTAATCATGTGAATAAATGCTTATTCACAAAGTATTTTTATTGGAAATGGTTGAATTGCTCCGCTGCTGCCAAACTCCATTCTATAGACGGAAGGGTGATGGGAAATTATTTTTTTTTACAAGTATTTACAGTTATTTTTGCGCTCTCGATAGCAACCACCATCTTTAATAAAAGGGTATTAGGCTTTCCGCAAGCGATTGGCGTCCCCATTGTTTCTGCTATTTTTGTTTTTATTTTGCAGTGGGCTGCAAGCTTGCTCAATGGCAATCCGTTTATTGTTATTAATCTACATAATATTGAAGAAGCCGTCAGACATATTGATTTTTATGACTTTTTAATTAATGGTGTGATCTGTTTTATCTTAACCTCATCGGCACTTAAATTTAAAGTTTCTGATTTACGTAGCCATTGGAAACCGATTGGGATTTTGGCCAGTATTGCCTTAGTGCTATGCGCTGTGTTCTTTGGTATTGCTTTATATGGCTATCAATTCTTAATTGGGCATCAGGTTGATTTAATGGTGCTGTTGTTGCTAGGTGCAGCACTTGGGGCAACTGATCCGATTGGGATCAAAGGTGTGCTGAGCTCAGTGCGCGCTCCACATCATCTAATGGTCAAACTTGAAGGTGAATCACTGTTTAATGATGCCATGTGTATTGCGGTATTTATGACACTATTAAACGTGCTACAAGGTGAGCATTTCACCGTAATTGGCGTGTTAGAAACCCTGCTGTATGAGATTGTTGTGGCAGTGGTGATTGGTACTGCCTTTGGTCACGGTATTTTACGTTTGCTACGTGGTAAGCATGAAATGGAGTCATTAATTCTCACTACCGCACTTTTGGCCTGTGGCTCGTATTTAGTGGCATTGTTTGCCCATGCTTCAGCACCGATTGCCTGCGTGATTGGTGGTTTGATTGTGGGGAATAAATGGAAAGAGATTTTACAAGAGCGTGAAATCCGCGAAGTGAATCATTTTTGGCATACGGTTGAAGGGATTATTAACTCCTTCTTATTTACTTTAATTGGTTTAGAGCTGTTTATCCTAGATTTAAGCTTTAGCTTAATTTTAGGCGGAATTGTGGCTTTTATTATTTTGCATGTGTCACGTTTTGCCGCCAATTATTTATCTTTTGCCTTTTTCCCAAGCTTTCGTAAAAAAAGCTATAACGGGAGTTTGACCATTTTATCTTGGGGTGGGGTACGTGGTGGGATTTCCTTGGCCTTAATTCTCGCGGTGGCCAATGTGCCACAGCTAAGTGAATATAGCAGTATCTTAATCGGCTATACCTTTATTGCAGTACTGTTATCGGGCCTCGTGTGTGGTTTGGGTTTACCCGCAGTCATGAATGCTTTTTACTATAATCCCAATGAAGAAACCACAGGTTTTAAAGGTTGGTATCAACGTATGTGTCATAAGCTTAACCGCAAGGGTTTTCAATACTTGGTGGGTGAGGATGCGCATGGCAATGAAATTATTACGGTCTACCAAGCCGATCATTTAATTGATACCCGTGCGGATGATGGTGTGGCAGCAGTCCATAATCCTGAAAAAGTTCAAGAAGTGAAACGGCTAGAAAGTCCGGAAAACTTTTAAGCTCATCTCACAGCAGTCACGTTAAAGTGGCTGTTTTTATTAAGGAGAAGCTATGTCAATGGCTAATGAACTTGCTCCACTGATTTTAGCTGTGGTGGCAGAGATTCCTTATGGACGTGTTGCCAGTTATGGTCAGGTGGCTCGTCTGGCAGGTTTACCTCAGCATGCACGTTTAGTTGGCTATGTACTCAAACGTTTAGATGCAAGCAGTGATCTACCATGGCATCGTGTGCTCAATAGTCAGGGTAAGATTTGTACGCAAGGTTTGCATCACGGTGAAAACCGACAGTGTCATTTACTGCGACAAGAGGGTGTTATGGTGGAAAAGCAGCGGGTCGATCTTAAAAAATATGCTTGGCACATCGAACGCTCCCCACACCTTGGTGGAGAGCTTGCTGCGTCAGTTAAGGATGACGAATAACCAAAACAGGAATATGGACTTCACTGAGTACATTTTGTGCCACGCTGCCTAAGAATAATTTTTTCAAACCCGTACGACCATGTGAACCAATAATAATTAAATCGACAGCTAATTTTTGCGCTGCCTCAATCAATTCACGATGCACCATTTGACCTTCTAAGAGCTGGGTTTCAACTTCGACACCGAGCTCAGCAAACTTAGCTTGAGCAGTGGCTAAATCATCTAAAATGGCACGACGCGCGCGTTCAATCATGTCATTCGTTTGTGCACCTGAAATATATTCAGCCGCGATATAAGGATCTAGTGCCATCACTTGTGCAACAGTAATTTTAGCATTAAAGGCTTTGGCAAATTGAGCTGCTTTATCGACTGCAGCCAATGAAGTGTCTGAACCATCAATCGGAACAAGGATATGTTGGTAGGTCATACTATTTTCCTTATAGTTGCTTTGTTTATTTATTGATCTTAACTGAAAATTAAATAGAATAAAACCAAGTAAATTCATAGGGATAAACTTGGTGGATTGCAGGATTATCCACCTAGAAAAAGCGAATAAAAGTAGTCAAGTTGTGCTTTAAATTCAGCGCATTTTTTCAATACCCAACCTTAAAAAAGCACCCGAAGGTGCAGATATTTAGTGTATTGGAAAGCGGACAAAGCCTAGTTGCTGCGCGCTTTTCAAATCTTTTTCGGCAATTTTAAATATCGCCAAATGCCCCATTTGACCACCACACACCGTAGGATACATACGACCATCATCGCTGATGCGTGCGTTATAGCTCATGATATTGGCAGATTTGAGTTGTTTATGCACTTCATCTAGTTTTTGTTGTTGGGTTGGGAATTCTTGGCATTGAATAGTGTTAAAGTTTTTAGCAATTTCAACATATATACTGTCAACAGTTGTAGGCTGGGGCATCCGAGAAGCTGCAAAACTTGCAATACTTAAAGTACATAATAATGAGCTTAATAGAAGTTTAGACATTGTCTTAATCCTTGTAGACAAGAGTTTTTAACTTAGCAAGATCTCATATAGTTCTCTATAGAATCTCAGTAACGTGCAAGTTTACTTTGGTTTATTTGTATATCTGAAATTGCGGATTTCAGAACTTGCAAACAAATTTTTGCAGTCTGTTCCCTTGGGATAAAGTTTTCAGTCATTTGTTGGAATGGATGAATGTAATTTCTAAAATCTCTTAACTCCTTGCTGAATCTGTATGTATCTTTTTCGATTAAGCCAATTGAATGCGAAACCTCAATAAAATTATTAAGAGTCCATTGATCAAAGCTTTTAACTTTTCCATCTTTTTTAGGGCTATTAGAGGAGGTATTAAAAGCTTTTTGATTTTGAGAAGCAATATTTAAAAGAACGCCCTCTAGAGTGCTTCCTGCTAATAAAATAACGGATAGGTAAGCCTCTGCTTTGAAGGATTTTTCTATTTCCAACATCCGATTATCAATAATAGGTAATAAAGTTGGAATTAAATTAATTTTAGAGCAATCGAGTTTAAACTCATGTTTTATAAATTGGTTTTCTGAGGTTGTATGTTTAGATTGTAATGAATCATCTATATTTATTTCATTTACCGCTCTAATTTTTATCTCAGTATTTACTCTACTGATTTGGTATCTATCAAATTGAAGATATTTGTTAAATTCAGTGATTAGATCATCGAGTCTTTTCAAATTATCCATGTAATCAATGGGAGTAAATAGATTTTTGATGCAGGCAACCATTTTAGGAGAATTATTAATTTGTGATAGCCGTTGATCTGTATATATCCATCTAGATGGAAAACCTTGACCATATTTTCTTAAGTAGTCATTCCCATATACATCAACATAATCAAAAGTAGAAAAAAATTCTATAATCTTAGGGCCTGACCTATATTGAGTAATTTCATTAATTAGTTCACGAAGCTTTTCTAGTGTTTTTGGAGATAAGCGCATCTTTATTGAAATTTATTGAATTTATGTTAAATATAAAACTTAGTTTGGATTTTGTATATATTGAATTAGGCTTTCAATATCATTCGTCTGCAACTGTTCACGCATTTTTAAAAACTGCTTTTCGTCTAAATCATAGAGCTTAAGAGAAAGTAGTTTTTTGATGTCATCTTCAGGAAAGCGATATTTAATAATCTTTGCAGGTATACCACCCACTACAGCATAAGGCGGTACGTCTTTAGTCACAACAGCACCTGTAGCAACCACAGCACCTTCACCAAGCGTTACACCTTGCATAATCATGGCACGGCTACCAATCCAACAACCATCGCCAATCACGGTGTCACCCGCAGGCACAAAACTACGTGTATCAAACGGAAAAGCCGAAACCCAATCGGTACGGTGTAATTGATTGCCACCCATCATAATCACACATTCCGCGCCAAAACAGACAAAATTACCAATATAGAGCTGATCAATCGGGCGTTCAGGCGTAGAGGGCTTATCATGTAAATAACGTACCACACAGCGCTCAAAACCTTGATCCCAATAGGCTGAGTAATAGCTGTAGTTGCCTTTGATGTGAATATTCGGATTTTTTACCGTTTTAGAAATAAATTCGAACTCGCACCAATGGTTAACAGGAGAATTGATCAGCTTTTCAGACATAGGAAAACGGTGGTGATGTGGGGTAGCAGAATTATAACGTAGTTAAGCCTTGTTTGGATAAGATTGGCTTAGTAAAGTCTCCCTTTAAAAAAAGGAGAAAAGCCCCTCTTTTTTAAAGAGGGGTATGGGGAGATTGACCAAGGTAGAATACTAAAAAACCCCTCAATTGAGGGGCTTTGTGCAGCACAAGGCTTTAGAAATTAAAGATATTCAACTTTAGAAATCTCGTATTCTACTTCGCCTTGTGGCGTTACGATTTTCACATCATCGCCTTCATTTTTACCTAATAAACCACGCGCGATTGGCGAGTTTACAGAGATCTTGTTGATCTTAAAGTCTGCTTCGTCATCACCTACAATCTTATAGGTCTTTTGTTCTTCAGTATCTAAGTTTTCAATGGTCACTGTAACACCAAAAACCACACGACCAGTTTGCTCAAGTGTTTTAACATCAATCACTTGGCAAGCACCAAGTTTACCTTCGATGTCTTGAATACGACCTTCGCAGAAACCTTGTTGCTCACGCGCTGCATGGTATTCTGCGTTTTCTTTTAAATCGCCGTGTTCACGCGCTTCAGCAATTGCTGCAATGATACGCGGACGTTCAACACTTTTTAGCTGATGTAATTCTTTCTCTAAGGCAACTTTGCCTTCAGGAGTCATAGGATAACGTTGCATAGTTGTCCCTCAAAATTAAGTATAAAAAATACCGGTCTAAAAAATAAAAAAGTCCCGCCACCAAGAGGCAGCGGGACTTCTCGGGAAATAAATTAACCTTTGGTTAGGTCTTGTAAACGGTATACGTCCATTGGTAATTTAATGGCTAAAGCTTGGCATACTGCGTCTGCACCATTCAAGGTGGTTGTGTTATACACTTTACCTTGAAGCGCTGAACGACGGATCGAGAATGAATCCTCTTGTGCCTTTTTACCTTCAGTCGTATTAATCACAAGGTGGATTTCGCCGTTTTTAATACGGTCCACAATGTTAGGACGACCTTCAGTCACTTTATTAACGCGTTCACATGCTAGACCCGCATCGCTAAGTACTTTAAATGTACCATCAGTTGCAAGAATCTTGAAGCCCAAGTCAATCAGTTGCTTCGCGATGCCTGCTGCGCGTGGCTTGTCTGAGTCACGAACAGAGATGAAAGCGTGTTTGATTTCGCCTGTCGTTGGTAGACCCGGTAAACGTTCATTTGCACCAAGCACGGCTTTGTAGAATGCTTCGCCAAATGTTTTACCAACGCCCATCACTTCACCTGTAGATTTCATCTCAGGGCCAAGGATTGGGTCAACACCAGGGAACTTGTTGAATGGGAACACTGCTTCTTTTACAGAGAAGTGTTCAGGAATAATCTCTGAAGTAAAGCCTTGCGACTCAAGAGATTGACCCGCCATACAACGTGCAGCCACTTTCGCTAAAGATTCACCGATGCACTTAGACACGAACGGTACAGTACGTGATGCACGTGGGTTCACTTCTAGGATGTAAACGTCGTCGCCTTTAACCGCAAACTGAACGTTCATCAAACCAATTACGCCAAGCTCTTTTGCCATTGCGATGGTTTGACGGCGCATTTCGTCCTGCACTTCTTTAGATAAAGAGTACGGAGGAATCGAACATGCTGAGTCACCTGAGTGAATACCCGCTTGTTCGATATGTTGCATGATACCGCCGATCACCACATCTTTACCGTCAGATACGCAGTCAACGTCTACTTCAATGGCATCATCTAAGAAACGGTCAAGCAGAACAGGGGCATCGTTAGATGCTTGAACCGCATCACGTAAGTAGCGACGTAATTCTTCATCGTTATACACGATTTCCATCGCACGACCACCGAGTACGTAAGAAGGACGTACCACAAGTGGGTAGCCAACTTTCGCAGCTTCCGCCATACCTTCTTCAGCAGATTTTACGATGCTGTTGTTTGGTTGACGAAGTTGTAGACGTTGAATCATTTGTTGGAAACGTTCACGGTCTTCTGCACGGTCAATTGCATCAGGAGATGTACCAATGATTGGTGCACCTGCTTCTTCTAAAGCACGCGCCAATTTTAAAGGTGTTTGACCACCGTACTGTACGATAATGCCTTTTGGCTTCTCGATACGTACGATTTCAAGAACATCTTCAAGGGTAATTGGTTCGAAGTACAAACGATCAGAGGTGTCGTAATCTGTAGAAACCGTTTCAGGGTTACAGTTCACCATGATGGTTTCATAGCCGTCTTCACGCATTGCAAGCGCCGCGTGTACACAGCAGTAATCGAACTCGATACCTTGACCAATACGGTTAGGACCGCCACCGATCACCATGATCTTGTCTTTGTTCGATGGGTTTGCTTCACATTCTTCATCGTAAGTTGAGTACATGTAAGCTGTATCAGATTCGAATTCAGCTGCACATGTATCCACACGTTTGTAAACTGGCATTACGCCTAAGTTCCAACGGTGTTTACGGAATTGTTTTTGTGAAATGCCCATCAAGTCCGCAATGCGAAGATCCGATAAACCTTTACGTTTGAATGCACGGATATTGTCGGCATTCAAATCACCAAAACCTAAAGTTTTGATTTGTTCTTCAGTTTTGATGATGTCTTCGATTTGGATCAAGAACCAACGGTCGATATTGGTTGCAGCAAAGACTTCGTCTAAGGTGAAACCATGACGGAATGCATCGCCTACGTACCAAATACGCTCAGGACCTGGAACTTTAAGCTCTTGTAAGATTTTATCTTTAGCGCCTTCAGTACCCACTTCGATTTTTTCGTCAAAGCCAGATGCACCCACTTCAAGACCACGAAGCGCTTTTTGCATAGACTCTTGGAAGTTACGACCAATCGCCATCACTTCACCCACAGATTTCATCTGAGTAGTCAGTGTTGCGTCAGCTTGTGGGAATTTCTCGAAGTTAAAACGAGGAATCTTAGTTACAACGTAGTCAATTGCAGGTTCGAATGATGCAGGTGTTGTACCGCCAGTGATGTCATTTTTCAACTCATCAAGGGTATAACCTACAGCCAATTTCGCCGCAATTTTCGCAATTGGGAAACCAGTTGCTTTAGAAGCAAGGGCAGATGAACGTGATACACGCGGGTTCATCTCGATCACAACCATACGACCAGTTTTCGGGCAAATACCGAACTGAACGTTAGAGCCACCTGTTTCTACACCAATTTCACGAAGAACCGCTAAAGATGCATTACGTAGTAACTGGAATTCTTTGTCCGTTAATGTTTGCGCAGGCGCAACCGTGATTGAGTCACCTGTGTGCACGCCCATTGGGTCAAAGTTTTCAATGGTACATACAATGATACAGTTGTCGTTTTTGTCACGAACAACTTCCATTTCGTATTCTTTCCAACCAATTAAAGATTCATCGATCAATAATTGTTTGGTTGGAGAAAGATCGAAACCGCGTTCACAGATTTCAATGAATTCCTCGCGGTTGTAGGCGATACCGCCACCTGAACCACCCATGGTGAATGATGGACGAATGATCACAGGGAAGCCGAAGCGCGCTTGAATTTCTAAAGCTTCTTCCATTGACTCAGCAATGTCAGCTTTTGGACATTCAAGACCGATTTTACGCATTGCTTCATCGAACAATTTACGGTCTTCAGCTTTCTCAATCGCTTCTTTGGTCGCGCCAATCAATTCAACATTGTATTTTTCTAAAATGCCGTGCTCATCAAGGGCAAGGGCACAGTTCAATGCAGTTTGACCACCCATGGTTGGAAGAACTGCGTCTGGGCGTTCTTTCTCAATGATCGCTGCAACAGTCTGCCATGTAATCGGTTCGATATACGTTGCATCTGCCATTGCAGGGTCAGTCATAATGGTCGCTGGATTCGAGTTGACCAAAATAACGCGGTAGCCTTCTTCACGAAGTGCTTTACATGCTTGTGCGCCTGAATAGTCAAATTCACACGCCTGACCAATTACAATTGGACCAGCACCTAGAATTAAGATGCTTTTAATGTCTGTACGTTTAGCCATGATGCTTCCTTAATTACTTCTTAGATGCTTCGATAAGTTCGATGAAATGATCGAACAATGGTGCGCAGTCATGTGGACCAGGGCTTGCTTCAGGGTGACCTTGGAAGCTGAACGCAGGCTTGTCTGTACGATGAATCCCTTGAAGAGTTTGGTCGAACAGCGATTTGTGCGTTGCTTTTAGGTTTGCAGGTAGAGTGTCGAAATCTACCGCGAAGCCGTGGTTTTGTGAAGTAATCATCACTGTACCAGTTTCGATGTTCTGTACAGGATGGTTGGCACCGTGGTGACCGTGAGGCATTTTCACAGTTTTAGCGCCACTTGCTAAAGCAAGAATTTGGTGACCCAAGCAAATACCAAATACAGGAATATTGCGAGCATCTTCTACAATGGTTTTTACAGCTTCAATTGCGTAGTCACATGCAGCTGGATCGCCAGGGCCGTTCGATAAGAATACGCCATCTGGATTCAGTGCAAGTACGTCAGCAGCAGGAGTTTGTGCAGGCACAACAGTCAATTTACAACCGCGGTCTGCGAGCATACGTAAGATGTTGGTTTTGACACCGTAATCGTATGCAACAACATGGAATTTAAGTTCAGGTTGTTTAAAGCCTTGGCCAAGTGTCCAAGAACCCTCAGTCCACTCAAAACCTTCTGGGTCACAACATTCTTTAGCCAGGTCTAAACCATTTAAACCGCCAAATGCACGCGCTTTTTCTAATGCTTGTTCTTCTGTTACATTTTCGCCAGCTAAGATACAGCCGTTTTGTGCGCCTTTATCACGTAAAATACGTGTTAATCGTCGAGTGTCGATATCGGCAATGGCAACAACGTTATGTGCTTTTAAGTAATCACCCAGTGATTGTTCGGCACGGAAGTTGCTATGCAATAAAGGAAGGTCACGGATAATTAAACCGTTGGCCCATACTTTATGAATACGACCTGACTCAGCGTCTTCTTCATTGCAACCCGTGTTACCAATATGTGGGTAAGTTAAAGTTACAAGTTGCTGTGCATAACTTGGGTCAGTCAAAATTTCTTGATAGCCAGTCATGGCAGTATTGAAAACGACTTCACCAGTCGTACTACCCGATGCACCGATAGACGTTCCTTTAAAGATCGTACCGTCGGCAAGGGCTAAAATGGCGGGAGTGCTCAAACCAAAGCTCCTGAAATTTAGGCTGTAAAAAAGCGAGAAGACGAAAAAAAAGGAAGGTTGTTTTTTTAACCTATCCTCCCTCTGTCTGCTCGCTTGAACTTAACACGGCATTATACGCTCTAAACAAGGGGAAGTCCATTTAGTTTCACTTGAATATGTAAGATAAATCCCTTGATTTTTGCCTGAAAGTCTGTTTGTTGAGCAGATGCAAAAAAATGTAAGCATTTTAGAATTGTCTAACAAATCAAAACTTAAATTTTATCAACTTCCATTAAGCTGATTAGATCATAAACAAAAATAGGAACGACAAATGACTGAACAAAATAAAACACCAGAAACAAAAACGCCAGTAAAAGAAGCTGCTGATAAGTCTGCAACTAAAGCTGTAGAAACCAAAGATAAGGTGCTTGAAAAAGCAGCGGAAGTCAAAGACAAAGTGACAGCTAAGGTTGAGCAAGCCCAAGACAAAGTAGCACCCAAGCTCGAACAGGTTCAAGACAAAATTGCTGAAGTCAAAGCTGAGGTTGAGCAAGTGGTCGCTGACAAATCAAGTGATGAAAAAGGCACAGAAAAGAATCTAGGCGTGCAAGAAAAGATTGGTCAACTGAAACAAGATTTATTACAACGCTTAGAAAACTTAAAAGGGCTTAAAACAGCTGATTTGTCTGAAATTAGTGCTTTTGTTAAAGCAGAGTTTAATGCAGTCCTTGAAGACTTATCTAAGCTTGGTAAAGAGCTAAAACAAGATGTAAGTGAAATTTCACTCAAACACAAAGAACAACTGACAGAAACCTTTAAGCGTTCTAAAGAACATACCTTAGAAGCTTTAAATAAAGCGGCTAAACCTGAAGCAAAAGATGACAGTAAACCTCAGGTTTAAGAGATAAAAAAAAGTGAGCTTGACGCTCACTTTTTAAAATACATGTAACCAATCACGTTTGTTGTGAAAGTCGGCTTGCGCACCGCTATGCTGCATGGCATACAGGTGTTGGCCTTGTGTGGTATGAAGTACCGCAGTTAAACCGATAAACAGATCTGACCATTTTAATTTATGTTTTAACATAAACTCAGTTAAGTCTAGACTGACGCTTAAACCATAATGCGTACGTTTTAAACTGTTCAATTCAATATCGTATGCCGCTTTCGGTGGCATATCTTCTGGATAACGATATTCTTCAAATTGATACACTTGCCAAGCTTCACTTGGGGAAAGATTAATCTCACGATAATAATCTTCACCTTTCACGCCAATAAACATCTCAAAACAAGTATCTTGCCAAAGAAAATCTTGACGTGTTTGATCAGCAACAACTTTAGGCCACATAATCCATTGATTTGGATCACGTACCCAAAAGCCTACATTTAAGGTATATGGGCTTAAACTCTCAATGGCACCTACAATTGAAATCGCCTCAAAGCGACGTTCAAAGGCGCTGAGTTCATAACTTGCCATAATCTAAAATTAGTTAGACAAATGTGCGTGACGCACAAGGTTAGATAACTTTTGGTTTTGTTTTGCCGCTTTTTTATAAAGCAATACAATTTTACCAATCGTTTGTACAATTTGAGCATCTGTTACTTGCGCAATTTCTTCAATTAACGCTGCACGTGCTTCGCGATCTTCCGCTACAATTTTCACTTTAATGAGCTCATGATCATTTAAAGCACGGTTAGTCTCTTCGATGACATTCTCAGTTAAACCTTGACCGCCAAGCATCACCACTGGGTTAAGTGCGTGACCAATTTGACGTAAACGCTTACGTTCCTGAATAGATAAAGCCGCCATGAAATATAACCTAATTTTAAAAACGGCTTAGTATAGCAAATTGCAAGCTTAAACGCTGTAAAAACTGTGCAAATAATCGATCTTGTTCATAGAAAAAATCTGCATTGCTTGGCAATTTAGATACACTTGGATACTGCAAAAACTGTGTTTTTCACGTACACTTAAAGATTAGAAGTTTTTTGTATTTAGAGAGTTATGGCGACACGCATTACCAACCAAAAATTATCCAAAAGTAGTCGTGACTGGATGCGAGAGCATTTAGATGATCCTTTTGTAAAAAAAGCACAAAAGGAAGGTTATCGTGCCCGGGCAGCCTATAAACTTCTTGAAATTCAAGAAAAATATAAAATGATCAAACCAGGCATGACCGTGGTGGATTTGGGTGCAGCGCCAGGAAGTTGGTCACAAATTGCTGGAAAATTGGTCGGTAGTAAGGGCCTGATGATTGCGTCCGATATTTTGCCAATGGATGCATTGCCTGACGTGACCTTCTTACAAGGCGATTTTCGTGAGCAAGAAGTGTTTGATAAATTGCTCGAAATTTTAGATGGACGCCAAGTAGACGTTGTAATTTCTGATATGGCCCCCAATACATCTGGTAATAAGGCTGTTGATCAGCCGCGTCAAATTTATCTTTGTGAGTTAGCGCTTGACTTTGCGACTAAAGTACTTGGCCCTAAGGGACAGTTTTTGGTCAAAGTCTTCCAAGGCACAGGCTTTGACGAATTCCGTAAAGAAGTTGTCACTAACTTTGATGTATTAAAAACGGCTAAACCTGCGGCATCACGTGCGCGCTCAAAAGAAGTTTTCTTATTGGGTCAAGGGCGTAAGAAAGCGTTTAAATAAACAAAGTCTACTTGCCAAGCCGTTAAAAATTGTGCATTTTGTACTTTTTCAACTTTGACAGCTGATCTTCAGCGAAACCTTTAGGATCACACCCACCTCGGGCATGATCAAATTAGATTGATATGGGAATAAAGCTTTGAGCGATCTCTTCAAGAATGCCGTATTGTGGCTGGTGATACTTGGCGTACTGATTCTGATTTTCAGCAATATCAGTAGCAGTGATAAGCCAACAGCAATGAACTATTCAGAGTTTGTTGCTGCGGTGGATGCTGGCCAAATTAAGCAAGTTACAATTGATGGCGAAAGAATTAGTGGCGAAAAGACTAATGGCACTCAATTTGAGAGCATTCGCCCAGCGGTTCAAGATCCTGAACTGATGCCAAGCCTGATTGAGAAAAATGTTGTCGTTGAAGGTACTGCACCTCAGCGCCAAGGTTTATTGATGCAACTTCTCATTGCAAGTTTCCCTGTGCTTTTAATCATTTTGTTATTCATGTTCTTTATGCGCAACATGGGTGGTGGTGCAGGCGGTAAAAATGGCCCAATGAGTTTTGGTAAGTCGAAAGCAAAAATGCTGACCGAAGACCAAATTAAAGTGACCTTTACCGATGTTGCAGGCTGTGACGAAGCAAAACAAGAAGTGGTTGAAATCGTAGATTTCTTAAAAGACCCTTCGAAATTTAAACGTCTTGGTGCAACTATTCCAAAAGGCGTGTTAATGGTTGGTCCTCCGGGTACGGGTAAAACTTTGCTTGCTAAGGCGATTGCAGGTGAAGCGAAAGTTCCGTTCTTTAGTATTTCAGGTTCTGACTTCGTCGAAATGTTTGTGGGTGTGGGTGCATCACGTGTACGCGATATGTTCGAACAAGCTAAACGCCATGCGCCATGTATCATCTTTATTGATGAGATTGATGCTGTTGGTCGTCACCGTGGTTCAGGTACGGGCGGCGGTAACGACGAACGTGAACAAACACTCAACCAAATGTTGGTTGAGATGGATGGTTTTGAAGGCAATGAAGGTATTATCGTCATTGCTGCAACCAACCGTGCCGATGTATTGGATAAAGCATTACTGCGTCCAGGTCGTTTTGACCGTCAAGTGATGGTCGGTTTGCCTGACATTAAAGGTCGTGAGCAAATCTTAAATGTACATTTACGCAAATTACCTTCTACAACTGGTGTTGATGTAAAAGTCTTAGCACGCGGTACACCGGGCTTCTCTGGTGCACAGCTGGCAAACCTTGTCAACGAAGCGGCTTTGTTTGCTGCACGTCGTAACAAAAACACTGTCGATATGCATGACTTTGAAGATGCTAAAGACAAGCTGTATATGGGTCCTGAGCGTAAATCGATGGTGATTCGTGAAGAAGAACGTCGTGCTACGGCTTACCATGAAGCAGGCCATGCGATTGTCGCGGAAATGCTGCCAGGTACTGACCCTGTACATAAAGTGACAATTATGCCGCGTGGTTGGGCCTTGGGTGTGACTTGGCAGTTGCCAGAACATGACCAAACCAGCCATTACAAAGACAAAATGTTAAATGAACTTTCAATCTTGTTTGGTGGTCGTATTGCCGAAGAAGTGTTCATTAATCAAATGTCGACTGGTGCATCAAATGACTTTGAGCGTGCCACTAAAATGGCGCGTGCGATGGTGACCAAATACGGTATGTCTGACAAGATGGGCGTTATGGTCTATGAAGATGATTCACAGCAATCTTTCATGGGCAGTATTGGTAGCCGTACAATTTCGGAAACCACTCAGCTTGAGATTGATCGTGAAATCCGTCGTATCTTAGATGAACAATATAAAGTTGCCCGTGATATCTTAGAAAATAACAAAGATATTGCCCATGCGATGGTTAAAGCGCTGATGGAATGGGAAACTATTGATCGTGACCAAATCCGTGACATCATGGAAGGTCGAGAGCCACAGCCACCAAAAGTATATGTTGCTGATAACCCTGTGTTGGATGTGACGCCTGTAGAGGCACCAACCACACCGCCACCGCTACCAAGTAGCAGTAGCTAATAAAAAGAGCCTCAATTGAGGCTCTTTTTTATTGGGGCTGTTAAAATGCAATTTGTAATAAGGAGATTGATATGCAGCTAATGCCTTTACCGCAACGTATTTGGCAATGTGGTCATGTGCAACTTGACCTGTCTCGCCCTCATGTCATGGGTATTTTAAATGTAACACCAGACTCTTTTAGTGATGGTGGGCAGTATAATAGTAAAGATGCTGCGTTAGCGCGTGCTTTAGCTATGATTGCCGAAGGTGCTACAGTGATTGATATTGGTGGTGAATCAACCCGTCCAGGTGCAGCTGCGGTGAGTGTAGAAGAAGAGCTACAGCGTGTTGTGCCTGTGGTTGAAGCTTTAGCACAGTATCCTGTCGCAATTTCAATTGATACCTCACAGCCTAAAGTAATGCAGGCCGCAGTTGCGGCAGGGGCACATATTTGGAACGATGTACGTGCTTTAACCCGTCCACAGGCAATTGAAACTGCAGCTGCCTTAAATATCCCTGTGATTATTATGCATATGCGTGGTGAACCCACCACCATGAACAATCTTGATCAATATACAGATGTCACGCAAGATGTCATGCGTGAGTTATCTGAACGTGTACAAGATGCGCTAGATGCAGGCGTAAAGCCTGAACACATCATGATTGATCCAGGCTTCGGCTTTGCTAAAAATGCTGAGCAAAATCTACAGTTATTAAATGAGTTACATCAGCTTAATCAGCTTGGTTATCCAATACTATCTGCATTATCTCGTAAACGTTTTATTGGGGCAGCATTAGGTGGAGCAGAAGCACAGCAACGTGCGATTGGTTCTGTGGCAGGGCATTTACTCAGTGTACAACAAGGTGCATGTATGGTACGTGCGCATGATGTTAAAGCGACAGCCGATGCACTTAAAGTTTGGCAAGCCATGCAAGGCGGACTTTAATAGGCTGTAAATTTGGTGAATTGGTTAAATTATGTTATATAGGCTCGCTTTAATGCATTTAGTTTAGAGAGCTGTATGTTTGCAGATTTACTTCTCCCAATGTTTGATGATGAATATTATCCCGATATTCTCGTTGCTGAAGTGAAGCAACTCGTTGAACAGTTTGCCAAAAAAATTGCTAAAGGTAATTTATCTGAAGCGGAAATCTATCATTTTGCCCAAGCAACCGTGATTGAGCTGAATAAGATGAAACCACAGTTTGAAGATCTAGATTCAAGTTTAGATGATACGGCTGCCGATTATATTGCTGAAGCCATGATGATGGTGGCGCAAGAGTACGGTTATATGGACCTTGAGATGGAAGAATTGGTCTCAAACCGTGAATGGTAGAATCAAAGCCCTGTAAATTACGGGGCTTTTTTATGCCTATTAAATTTTAGACATAAAAAAACCAGCTTAACGCTGGGTTCTTTGTTGCACCATTCTTTAAGTTAAGAATGGTGCCCGAGGCCAGACTCGAACTGGCACGCTTTGTGGGCGGGGGATTTTAAATCCCCTGTGTCTACCGATTTCACCACTCGGGCTTTAGTTCAATTTTTTTGTTAAAGACTTAAAAGTTTTTACCGCACCATTTTAACGAACTAATTTAAAATGGTGCCCGAGGCCAGACTCGAACTGGCACGCTTTGTGGGCGGGGGATTTTAAATCCCCTGTGTCTACCGATTTCACCACTCGGGCATGAGCGCAATAATAAAGAACTAATTTTTATATGGCAAGCATTGTTTTGATTATTTGCTATATTTTTAAGCAAATCATGTGTTTGTGTTTAATAAAAGCACAGATTTTCCTTACATTAAGCTATCTAAGTACTTTTCGATGTCGGTGTGTTTTACTTTTTTGCAAAATTCATGCTCGTATTTATAGAGCTGTACATGTAAAGTTAAATAATATTGAATTTTCACACTTTGTAATTTGGCTTGTTTGGTGCCTTTTTTCATTAGACGATAACGCCATTTTGCAGCAATGGTTTGTTTATAGCTCCAAAAACTGGCGCGTCGGATTTGCTGTAGAGCAGAGTAGTCATGCAATGTAGCCTGCTCACGAAATAGATTTTCTTTATAAAAACGTACAAAGCCAAAACTAATAGCAAAGAACAGCAATATGCCTTGTAAAAACACACTGTCTAGGTAAACCATGTTTAGCGCTTGTAAAATAATCAGTGTAGCTAATTTAATCGGTGCATGTTTTTGCTGCTGATAAAAGTAATGTGAGCTATGTTTGGCTTGTTTTAAAATTAATGGTACATACAGCATAAACACTAGCATAATGCTTAAAGTCGCAAGGTGTAGGGCATGTTCGGCATAACCAAAGCGTGTGATGAAATGTTTTAAAATAAAATGGCTTGGAATAAAGATCAGAGCGGCTAAAGCCCAAGGGATGAGTTCTTTGAGTTCATCCAGCATGCCTTTGGTTTTTAAAGCACTGTAGAATAGAAAATTACCACGCAGGGCTTGTGGGTGTTTAGCTTCAAGCTCTTGTAAATATTGCGAGATTTTTTGATCAGACCGCATAGTGTCCAGCTGAAACGAGAAAAATAATGTTTTAATATAATCGATTTATAAATTTTAGGCATAAAAAAACCAGCTTAATGCTGGGTTCTTTATTTACACCATTTTAAGTTGTATAAAATGGTGCCCGAGGCCAGACTCGAACTGGCACGCTTTGTGGGCGGGGGATTTTAAATCCCCTGTGTCTACCGATTTCACCACTCGGGCTTTAACAAGATGGAGGCGGAGGTCGGAATCGAACCGGCGTACACGGAGTTGCAGTCCGCTGCATGACCACTCTGCCACCCCGCCACGTCTTGTTGATGCGTATATTAGCAGGGTCAGAAAAAAACGCAATAGGGGATATTACTCAAATGCTTATAAAATATACATATAGCGAAAAAAACCTGAAAATATCATGTATTATGTGCAAAATTGATTCATATCAACACTTGGGAGAAGTGCCGTGGCATTAGTTTTAGATGGTCGTGCATTGGCAAAGCAAATTGAAGCTGACTTATTCACTCGCGTAGAAGCGTTAAAAGCAAAGTCAGGTCGTACTCCAATCCTTGCGACTATTTTGGTCGGTGACGATGGTGCATCTGCAACTTATGTACGTATGAAAGGGAATGCGTGCCGCCGCGTCGGTATGGATTCATTAAAAGTTGAACTTCCAAAAGAGACCACGACTGAACAGTTATTGGCTGAAATTGAGAAACTTAATGCCAATCCTGATGTTCACGGTATTTTGTTACAGCATCCAGTGCCTGCACAAATTGATGAGCGTGCTTGCTTTGATGCTATTTCACTTGAAAAAGACGTCGATGGTGTAACTTGCTTGGGCTACGGTCGTATGGCAATGGGTGAAACAGCGTATGGTTCTGCAACTCCTGCGGGCATCATGACGATCTTAAAAGAAAACAACATTGAAATTGCAGGTAAACATGCGGTTGTTGTCGGTCGTTCTGCAATTTTAGGCAAACCTATGGCTGCTATGTTGCTTGAAGCCAATGCCACTGTGACCATTTGCCATTCACGTACGCAAGATCTTGCAAGCTTTGTGAAGCAAGCAGACATCATTGTTGGTGCAGTAGGTAAAGCAGAATTAATCCAAAAAGATTGGATCAAACAAGGCGCTGTGGTTGTTGATGCTGGCTTCCATCCACGTGATGGCGGCGGTGTAGGTGATATTCAATTACAAGGTATTGAAGAGATTGCATCTGCGTATACACCAGTTCCAGGTGGTGTAGGTCCAATGACCATCACAACTTTGATCCGTCAAACGGTTGAAGCGGCTGAGAAGGCGTTGGGTTAATTTAATCCTCCTTAACCCTCCACCTGCGCTAAATTTAAAAGCAGTGCTGTAAATTTAGCTCAGGAGGGAATTTTCCCCCTCTTGTCTAAAGAGGGGTTAGGGGAGATTCTAAGGCCTCTTTTACACTATATATGGCTCAGGGAGAAGGCTAGGACGAGGGTACTTTTTTATAAATAATCCTCTTTTTAGCTCTCCCTTGCGCTTCGATTTAAAAGCAGTGCTTTAAATCTCGCTCAGGAGAGGGAACTTTCATTTGAATTTAATGTCTGTTCTTAACATCAAATTTTGCATATCCGAAAAATAAAATTCTAATGACCTGCACGTTCCAATTTCCCAAAGCGCCTGAACATTTACTAAAATCCTTGCATACTGTGATTCCTAATTGTGAATTATATGCGCAGCAATTGCCCGAAACTCCAATCTCTCTTTGGCTCATTCCACCTGTTTTTCCAACCGATAAACTCGATGATGACGTGATTCGTCGGATTTGGAATGATACGCCGTATTGGATCTTCTGCTGGGCATCAGGTTTGGCAATGGCGCAATGGTTATTGGCAGAGCCTCATCATGTTAAAGATAAAGTGGTGTTGGATTTTGGTGCAGGTTCGGGGGGGGGTGCGATTGCGGCAAAAATGGCTGGTGCTAAACGTGTAATTTGTTGTGATATCGACAAGGTTAGTCTTGATGCGTGCCGTGCCAATGCAATACTGAATGGTGTTGAGCTTGAATATTTAGATGATCTATATAAAGCTGAACAAGTCGATATATTGTTGGCTGCTGATGTGCTGTATGACCAGTGTAATCGTTTTTTCTTAGATGAATTTTTAAAATTTGCCCCAGAAGTATGGGTCGCAGATAGCCGTGTTAAAAACTTTAGTCATCCAAAATACCAAAAATTAGATGAGCGAAGTGCCACCACATGGCCAGATTTAGATGAATCACCTGAATTTCGTAATGTAAGCTTTTATAAGACGCTGTAAGAGCGTCTTACAAGACTGAGCAGATTACAGGCTACAGGTATAACGTACCACATGTAGTGTACTTGGACGCGCTTCTAGCGCTTGTAAGGTGGCATAGTTTTGTTGGCTATGAAGCTCTTGTGTATTGCTTAAAGCAAATTGGGTGCGTGTATTGCCAATTTGACGTCCATAAGACTCATCCATTTGCGTAGGATTAGCAATTTCATTGATGCTCAGGACTTTAATTTGATAATGGTGTTGATGCCCTAAAACCTTTTGACAGGCTGCCTGTAACTTATTGGCATCTAACTGCTGATTTTGACGGCCTGCTAAAGTGTAAGCTAAGGTGGCACTATTTGGGGTTTGGGTTTCAACGCTATAACCTGTAACGCCGTTATAGCTACGTGGAGTGGTTTGACAAGCTGCTAATAAAACAAGCGCAGACAAAGCCGCGAATTTATAGATATTTTGCATAAAGCATTCCATTTATTGTTGGTTTTAGGCTGTTGTATCATAAAGAAAAAGCGCCCTGACTGGGCGCTTTTTTACATCTGCTACACAACAATATTTAATTGTCAGTAATCATCGAATGTTTCTTAGTATCTTTCATAAAGATGTAAGTCACTAAAGAAATACCAATCATAAAGGTAATGTAGTAGAAGAAGTAAGTTTCATGTCCCGCATTTTTAAAGCTTAATGCTACAAGCTCTGCAGTACCCCCAAATAATGTATTGGCAATTGCATAAGGTAAGGCCACTCCTAAAGCACGAATATGAGCAGGGAACAATTCTGCTTTCACTACAGCATTAATCGCAGTATAGCCCGATACAATTAACATACCGCTCATACACAGCATAAACGCTGTGGTTGGGCTTGATGTTGTCGCTAAGCCATTGAAGATTGGAATAGTAAACAGTACACCGAGTACACCAAAGGCAATCATAATTGGCTTACGACCGATTTTATCTGAAAGCGCACCAATTGCAGGTTGGATTAACATAAAGATAAAGATTGCAGCAGTAGTAATTTCTGTTGCTGTAGTTTTTTCAAAACCTGAAGTATTCACCAAATACTTTTGCAAATAGGTGGTAAATGTATTAAATGCTAATGTACCACCCGCAGTTAATAAAATTACTGTAAACGCTGCTTTAGGATGCTTGGTAAATAGTTCAATCGCGCCCGATTTAGGCCCACCCTCAGCCGCTTGTTTTTGTGCTTGCTTAGAAGATTCACTCTCGACTAAACCACGACGAATCCAAAACACCACAACCGCTAAGATTGCACCAATAAAAAATGGAATACGCCAGCCCCAATCGCTCAGTGCTGCTTCACTCATAGTACGCTGCAATACAATGAGCGTACATAGCGCTAAAAGCTGTCCTGAAATTAAGGTGACATATTGGAAACTCGAGAAGAAGCCGCGGTGGTTTTTACCCGCCATTTCACTTAAATAGGTGGCACTCGAACCATATTCACCACCAACGCTTAAGCCTTGTAATAAACGTGCAAGTAATAAGATTGCGGGCGCTAGCATCCCTACCGTATCATAAGTAGGTGCGCAGGCGATCATTAAGGAACCTAAACACATTAATGATACAGAAAGAGAAAGGCCTGCTTTACGACCCTTGCGATCAGCATAAATGCCCATGACCCACGCGCCAATCGGACGCATTAAGAAGCCTAGGGCAAATACAGCAGCAGCTTGCAATAATTTAACCGTGTCATCGCCTTCTGGGAAAAATCGTGGTGCAAAATAAAGCGTAAATGCGGCATATACATACCAGTCATACCATTCGACTAAGTTACCTGCAGACCCCCCGATAATCGATTTCACCCGTGTTTTACGGTCAATGGTTGGCGGTGATGTTGGTGTAGTTTGACTCATGAATTCTCCTCGAATCATTGAGATTAATTGTCCATGACCCTCACATGGCAATTAATAAAATTATTGTGGCTGAGTTATAAGTGTTTATTGAAATGAATCAGATAAGACATTAGTGCAAAATTAGCTTAGTACTTAATCACCTATTAATAAAATGATTAAAATTTAACAAATGCTTAAGTTTTATTGTGTTTTTTAATAAGTTGGTATTTTATTAGCGCATATATTCTCAGAAGATAAGATTTTCGCTATATTTTGGTGCATAAAAAAAAGGCCGCTTACGCGACCTTTTTTTGACTTAAATCAGCAATTATGCAGATTTAACCGCTTCTAAAAGCTCTGCTTGACGTTTTTTCAACGCTTCTGGCATACGATCACCAAGCTTGTCGAACAATTCAGTGTGGCTTTCAAGTTCTTTGATCCATTGATCTTTGTCTTGAGAAGTCACAAGGTCAAATTGCTCTTTAGAGAAGTCTGTACCTGTCCAGTTCAACTGTTCATAAGTTGGAACGCGACCGATTGGCGTGTCAACAGCAGTTGCACGACCTTCACAACGATCAATGATCCACTCAAGAACACGCATGTTTTGACCGAAACCAGGCCATACGAAGTTGCCTTCAGCATCACGACGGAACCAGTTCACGTTGTAGATACCAGGAAGTTTGTTGCCCGCAGCTTCAGCTTTAGCAGCAACTTGCTCGCCCATTTCTAACCAATGCGTGAAGTAGTCGGCCATGTTGTAGCCAGCGAAAGGAAGCATCGCGAACGGGTCACGACGAACGATACCTTGTTGACCAACAGCAGCAGCAGTGGTTTCAGAACCCATTGTTGCCGCTTTGTAAACACCGTCAACCCAGTCAAATGCTTCTGAAATTAGAGGCACTGTGTCCGCACGGCGACCACCAAAGATAAATGCAGAGATTGGAACACCTGCTGGATTTTCCCAGTCAGCATCAATCGAAGGACATTGACCTGCAGATACGGTGAAACGTGCGTTCGGGTGAGCCGCTTTTTCTTCACCAGTGTGAGGTTGACCTTTCCAGTTGGTAAGATTTGCAGGTGCTTCTTTAGAAAGACCTTCCCACCAAACTTCGCCATTGTCAGTCACAGCAACGTTGGTATAGATCACGTCTTTATGAAGTGTTGCCATACAGTTCGGGTTAGTTTTGGTATTTGTACCAGGTGCTACACCGAAGAAACCAGCTTCTGGGTTGATTGCATATAGACGACCGTCTTCACCTGGTTTGATCCAAGCAATATCGTCACCTACAGTCTCAATCTTCCAACCTTCATAACCTGCTGGTGGAATTAACATCGCGAAGTTTGTTTTACCACATGCAGATGGGAATGCTGCTGCGATGTAGTGTTTTTCGCCTTGTGGGTTTGTCACGCCAAGGATCAGCATGTGTTCAGCTAACCAACCTTGTTGACGACCCATATAAGACGCAATACGTAAAGCTAAGCATTTTTTACCCAGTAATGCGTTACCGCCGTAACCTGAACCATAAGACCAGATTTCACGTGTTTCTGGGTAATGTACGATCCATTTGTCTGGGTTACATGGCCAAGCCACGTCTTTTTGACCTTCTTCTAACGGCGCGCCAACTGTGTGTACGCAAGGTACGTAGTCACCATCAGTACCTAAAACGTCATAAACTGCTTTACCCATACGTGCCATTTTAGACATGCTAACAGCAACATAAGGAGAGTCAGTGAGTTCAATACCAATGTGGGCAATATGAGAACCTAAAGGACCCATAGAGAAAGGAACCACGTATAAAGTACGACCTTTCATTGAACCGTCAAACAAACCGTTCAGACGAGCACGCATTTCAGCTGGAGCTTCCCAGTTGTTCGTTGCGCCAGCGTCTTCTTTGTTTTCTGAACAAATATAAGTACGACCTTCAACACGAGCAACGTCAGAAGGATCAGAGTTCGCAAGGTAAGAACCTGGATGAGTTTCTTGGTTAAGCGCTTGCATTGTGCCGTTAGCGATCATCAAGTCGATATAACGTTGATATTCTTCTGGGCTACCGTCACACCATTCGATTTTTGCAGGTTTAGTTAATTGTGCAATTTCTTCAACCCATGCAATAAGCTTAGGGTGACGAACGAATGCTGGTGCGTTCACTTGGGTCATGGTGAGGCCTATCTCAAATATGTACAAAATGTACAAAAAGTACAGCTCAATCTCGCATGCAGTGCAGAAATTGAACTCAATATGAAAAAAAGTGGCGCTATTAAAGCATAAAATTGCAAAAAAAATAAGACTAAAGCATGATGCTGATTTTTTTGGCTTTTAAAGAATTAAATTTTAAAAAAATCATATGAAACAATATGTTACAACTAATATTGTATTTTTTTTTTGGGATTCATTGCTTTTATGTCGAGTATTTATTTTTATTATTGTTTTAAAAAACAATATCTTATAATCATTTTTTAAATAAATTTTATGATTGATTAAATAAATGATGCTGATTTGAATTTTACATAAAAGCTGTTTTCTTTGCCTGTAAATTGCTCGAAATTAGCAGCATGATAAAAGGAAATTCCTATGGCGCCCGCTTTAATTCCCCTGTCGGTTATCTATAATCAAAAATCTGGTTTTCATGCTAATCATAAAGAAAGCGTCTATGAACAAATCATGACCTTATGGAGTGAAGCAGGTTTTAGCATTCAAAGTTTTGAAATGCGTGATGAGGCGCAATTTCAACAGATGATGCAGCATGTCTTAGAGCGCCATCAACAGCAACCTGAAGGGGTAGTCGTAGCAGCAGGGGGGGATGGAACCTTAAATGCGGTCGCGGCTTACTTGTTGCATACCCCCATTAAAATGGGGATTTTGCCTTTAGGCACCTTTAATTATGTGGCGCGTGTGTTGGGTATTCCTTTGGATTTAATTGAAGCAGCTCAAGTGATTAGCCAAGGCGCAGTTCAGTCTGTACATGTGGCGCGTTTAAATCAGTATATTTATCTAAATAATGCCAGTTTAGGCTTGTATCCACTTTTTATTCAAAAACGTGAACGTTATAACCATTATTTGGGGCGTTTAACCCTAAACGCCTATACCTCAGGTTTAGATGTACTTATTCGAGATCGTAAAGAATTAAAGCTTGATGTGGAGGTTGATGGACAACGTTATCCAGTGACCACACCTTTAGTGTTTTTAGGCAATAATCAATTACAGTTGGCAGAACTCAATTTAAAAATTGCCAAAGATGCAGCGGCAGGCAAAGTCGCAGGTGTGGTGGTGGCCAAGACCGATAAATTCACTTTATTTAAAATGTTATGGCAGCTTATACGGGGTCAGTTAGAACGTACAGCAGATGTACATAGCTTTGCTGCAGATCAGGTGATTATTCATAGTCGGGCCAAAAAGCTAAGTCTTGCGATTGATGGTGAATTGGTCAAAGTCAAACCGCCTTTAAAAATTTGGGTGGATCATGCTGCATTAAAGGTGGTGGTGCCTCATGTTACTGCATCTGTCTGATTTACATTTTGGGACTGAAAAACCAGTCTGTTTAACCGCGATTCGAGAGTTTTGTTTAAATAATCCTATAGAAGCTGTTGTGGTGAGTGGTGATTTGACTCAACGCGCGCGACTAAGTCAGTTTTATGCCTGCAAACAATTTTTAGACAGCTTGAAATTGCCGTATTTGGTGGTACCAGGTAATCATGACATTCCGCTATACGCGGTTTGGCAACGGGCAGTCAAACCCTTTTATACCTATCAATTATTTTTTGGCAGTTTAGAAAGTACTTTAGAGACTGAGCATTTTTATATTTTAGGTTTAAATAGTATTCGTCGGCGTTATCATACCAAAGGCCATATTTCGCTTGAGCAAATTCAACGCATTGATGCCAAGCTTAAAGCAGCACCACCTCATAAATATAAAGTGTTACTGGCCCATCAACCTTTTTATACACCGCCGCATAATCGACATGGTCTTAAAGATTGTCCAATTTTAGGCAAAATCGCGCTAGAAACTTGGAGCCAAAGTGGACTTAATGCAGTGTTGCATGGGCATTTACATCAAACAGCTGTGCATGACCTAAATCAAATTTATCATCTAAGAGCCCAGCATCCCGTGCTTGCCATTCAGGCAGGCACTGCCACTTCCTATCGTCTACATCAAGGCTTACCGAATAGCTTAAATACACTGCACGCCAATGGACAAGTTACGCATTATTATTTTGATCATGTGAAACAATGTTTTATTCGAGGCGCCGCGAATGCTTAAGATTAAACAAAATTATCGCTAAAGATTAAAAAATGAGCAAAAAATGCATTTTTTTTAATTTTTGCCCTTGAAGCGTTTTTTTCCATCCCCACAACTGAGTCATAGATTTTAATGGCGTTGACTGAAGGAATAAAAAAGTCGAAGTTGACGTCTTTTACTTTAAGACTTATTTGATGGAGTTTTCTATGAGCAACAT
Source organism: Acinetobacter sp. CY05 (assembly GCF_059515805.1). Lineage (NCBI taxonomy): Bacteria > Pseudomonadati > Pseudomonadota > Gammaproteobacteria > Moraxellales > Moraxellaceae > Acinetobacter > Acinetobacter sp. CY05. The sequence continues at coordinate 97,254 of NZ_JCAKMW010000001.1, forward strand.
TCGTCCATTACATGACCGCGTAGTAATCCGTCGTGTTGAAGAAGAAACAAAAACGGCTGGCGGTATTTTACTTCCAGGTTCTGCTGCGGAAAAGCCAGCACAAGGCGAAATCATTGCTGTAGGTAATGGTCAAATTACGGACAATGGTGTACGCGCTTTAGACGTTAAAGTGGGCGACAAAGTATTGTTCGGTACTTATGCAGGTACAACTGTAAAAGTTGACGGCGAAGAGCTTTTAATTATGAAAGAATCTGACATCTTAGCGGTTCTTGAAGCTTAATTTGTCCTTTTAATTCACTTAAATAATTTTTAAAAAATTTGGAGTTAAAACATGTCAGCTAAAGACGTAAAATTTGGTGATTCAGCTCGCGCAAAAATGATCGCAGGCGTAAACGTACTTGCCGATGCGGTAAAAGTGACTTTAGGTCCTAAAGGTCGTAACGTTGTCATCGACCGTTCTTTCGGTGCACCGCACATCACTAAAGATGGTGTCTCTGTTGCTAAAGAAATTACATTAAAAGATAAATTTGAAAACATGGGCGCACAGCTTGTACGCGAAGTGTCTTCAAAAACCAATGATATCGCAGGTGACGGTACAACAACTGCAACTGTACTTGCGCAAGCGATCTTAAATGAAGGGATCAAATCAGTGACTGCTGGTATGAACCCAATGGATCTTAAGCGTGGTATTGACCTTGCAGTTAAAGCATTAGTTGCTGAAATTAAAGCAACTGCTAAACCTGCATCAGATACTAAAGCGATTGAGCAAGTGGGTTCGATCTCTGCAAACTCTGACACGACTGTAGGCCGTTTAATTGCTGAAGCAATGGAACGCGTAGGTAAAGAAGGCGTGATCACTGTTGAAGAAGGTTCAGGCTTTGAAGATGCGCTTGACGTTGTAGAGGGTATGCAGTTTGACCGTGGTTATATCTCTCCATACTTTGCTAACAAACAAGATACTTTAACTGCTGAACTTGAAAACCCATTCATTCTTTTAGTAGACAAAAAAGTTGGCAACATCCGTGAATTAATCACTGTATTAGAAGCAGTGGCGAAAACGGGTAAACCACTTTTAATTATTGCTGAAGATGTTGAAGGCGAAGCGCTTGCAACTCTTGTTGTGAACAACATGCGCGGCATCATTAAAGTATGTGCAGTAAAAGCACCTGGTTTTGGTGACCGTCGTAAAGCAATGTTACAAGACATCGCGATCTTAACTGGCGGTACAGTGATTTCTGAAGAAATTGGTATGTCTTTAGAGCAAACTACACTGGATCATTTAGGTACTGCACACAAAGTGACCGTATCTAAAGAAAACACTGTGATTGTGGATGGTGCAGGTGATGCTGCGCAAATCGCTGAGCGTGTTACGCAAATCCGTGCACAAATCGAAGAATCGACTTCTGAGTACGATAAAGAAAAACTGCAAGAACGTGTTGCTAAATTGGCAGGCGGCGTTGCAGTGATCAAAATCGGTGCTGCAACTGAAGTTGAAATGAAAGAGAAGAAAGATCGTGTAGACGACGCACTTCACGCAACTCGCGCTGCGGTTGAAGAAGGTGTTGTTGCAGGTGGTGGTGTGGCATTGGTACGTGCTGCTAAAGCGCTTGACGATGTTAAAGGTGCCAACGATGACCAAAACGTAGGTATTAATATCTTACGCCGTGCTATTGAAGCGCCTTTACGTCAAATCGTAGCAAACTCTGGCGATGAACCATCTGTAGTGATCAATGCAGTGAAAAACGGTGAAGGTAACTTTGGTTACAACGCTGCAACTTCAGAGTATGGCGACATGCTAGAAATGGGTATTCTTGACCCTGCTAAAGTAACACGTTCTGCTTTAGAGCATGCTGCATCTGTTGCAGGCCTAATGCTTACAACTGAATGTATGATCACTGAAATCCCAGAAGACAAACCTGCAATGCCTGACATGGGCGGTATGGGTGGTATGGGCGGTATGATGTAAGTCATCTCTCATTCATAAAAAAATCCTCGCATATTGCGGGGATTTTTTTTATGTTAATTTCAATAGATGAATGCTAAATATTTCTACAAATCATACTAAGGTGTGTTTTTTGTCACAATTCTATTAGTATTTTTGGTTGTTTTATGTTACAACAAATGCTTATTATTTAATCAGAAGTCAATCTTATTCATACATATGAACAATAAAATAAAACAACCAGAAATGCTATTAATACCTAAAGAAGAAGTGCAGCGTCTCTATCGTAAAATTCGAGAATACGAAGATTTAATACAATACTATCAAGAACAACAAAAAAAATATATTCAGCTGCTTGCACATGCTAAGACTTCGTAAACTCATCAAGCAATTGTTTTAAAATCTGCTTTTGTTGATGGGATAATTTTTTAAACTTTAAAAAGAAATCTAAATCTACATCGTTTGATTTTTCTAGGACGGCTTGCGTCGCATGCGTTGCATCTTGATCACCAAAGCGTAGCCATTGGTTGGAGACATTTAACCAAATGGACAGTACAGCAAGTTTATCCTGATTTGGGATAGCCTTAGCCAATAACCAATTATTTGCTGATTGCACGCTAATGGGTTGACCATCATAGCGGTAGTTAAATTCGGTTGATAAAAAAGTCGGACTAATCGGATAACCGGCTTGGGTTAACGCTTGTTTTAAGCGTTCTGAGAATAACTGCTTTTCTTGTTGACTGCTCATGTAAAACTGACACAACACATATAGAACTATATTTTATACAAAATACATATTAATCAATATGGACTATTGTACGAGAAATTTTACGTTTCATTGCTTTGAGAACATTCTTAGCATAGCAAATAAAATAGATTAAAAATGTAGTAATTATTTAGCAATAATCGATTTTTGAATAAATTTTAATTATTTTTTCAATGTAATTTTATTTTTTATCGCTTAAAAACAAAGTTTTAAATTTTATTTTTTGGGGACTGGGAATTATTTAATCCTAATGTAATTTTACATTCGGGTGCTGTTATTTTCTTAATAAAGCATGAAATTTACTTTTTTACATATCAAAAGATTGTGATGTGTTTAACAGAATTTTATATTAAAAATAAATTATTATTTTATATTTAAATCAAATATTGATTGATATGTAAGTTTTTGTTTGATTATTATGTCTGCATCCATCAGAGGATTGTTCGGGTTGCTGCTTTTATAGGCTTTGGCGGTGCCCAACGTTTTACTGGTTTACAAAGTCCTAGGGTAAACCAGGCTTTTTATAATAATCGGAGAACTTTATGAAAATTAAAACTGCTTCTAAATTATCAGCATTAACATTAGCATTGGCATTAACTTCTAATCTTCAAGCTGCGACACTTGATTGGTCTAGTTGGCAAACGAGTCAACCAGATTGGCAATCTACTGTTGATGGTTGGTGGGGGGATCGAGACTATTCATCACACCAATTTGTTGACTTGGGATCTCAAAGTAATATTATTAACTCTAATTCAAATCAAGAAACGAGTATTTTAAATGAGTTGTACAAAAGCTCAAATAATGAATACTTTCTTAAAGTTACATCTTTAGGAAGTAACAATGCTCAATATTTTGAGATAGAAAATATAAACGAAACTACACAAAATATTAACGGTGTTAATGTACCACATTTGTCATTTAGTGTAGGTAATGAAATTGATGGTGTTGATGAAAGCAATTACGATCGTGTTTTGGCAGGACTTTCTTTAAAAGAAGAGCACTCATATGATAGTGCAAAAGAAATTAAAGTTGTAGATAGTAATTTTTTGCAATATGGCTATAAAACTCTAAGCGAAGAGCAATATAAATATGGTCAAGGGAATTTAGTCAATGATAGTCGCGATGGTGGTTACTCTGGTATTCCTACATTAAGTGGTAGTTTTGCAGAATGGGATGATAATTCTCTTCCAATAGAAAAAGAATCACAGCTAATTACAGTAGGTGATATTTCTTTAGCTAATCAGACAGGTGTGGATGCTAAAGGCTTACAAGACCATAAGCCATCATATGGAGTAGAAGTTAAGGAAATTGACCATGTAGCAGGTACAGAGCAATCCTCAACATTGACGAACGATAAATTAGTTATCCTTGATAAAAATAGCTTAGGCCAAACTCAGACCATAATTGAAGCAGGTCAAATTACTACTGATAATTTATCAGCCAAAGAAATTGTAACAGAGAAGCTTATTTTAGCTGGAAAAGATCTGCAAAAAACTTTGGATGAAAAAGCGAGTAAAGACGAATTAAATACTTTACAAACTAAGGTAGATAATGAAGTTGTGCGTTTAGACGATCGTATTGATGGGGTAGGTGCAACAGTTACAAATTTAGATGTAGAAGTAAAACGCTTAGACGATAATGTCACAATTATCGACAATAAAGTAACGTCTGAAGTTTCACGTTTAGATCAAGCCATCCTAACAACCCAAGAAACGTCACGTTATTATAGTGATACAAAAGCCAGTGAGACATTAACGGCAGCACAAGACTTTGCTAAAGCTGAAGATGCAAAAACTTTAGACGCTGCTAAAGCAGAAGATGTCAAAGTATTGGCTTCAGCAAATGCGTATACAGATGCGCAAATTGGAGCGTTTGGTTCTACGGCAGCACGTTTAAACAAACGTATTGATGATGTAGAAGAAACTGCTTACCGCGGTATTGCGATTGCCTTAGCAGCACAACAACAAATTCCAAATATTGGCGCAGGCCAGTTTGCTGTATTTGGTGGTGTCGGTCACTATGAAGGTGAATCTGCTGGTGCATTAGGCTTAGCAGGTGTGCTTGCTGACGGGCGTACTTCATTAAGTGCTGCATTGGGTGCTGCAGGTAATGGTGAAGTTGGCGGTCGTTTAGGTGTAGCTTATGTGTTTGGTGGTAAATAATTTATCCCGCACATATATAAGATTAAAAAATCCCCGCATGTTGCGGGGATTTTTTTTAAGGATGGTTTGCTAGAAATAAATCTGCAGCTTTGCGACCTAGAGCTGGATCATCAGTAAATACCCCGTCTACACCGGCTTTAAAAAATAATTCAAATTCTTTTAAGGCACCTGTTTCGCAGTACTCGGCTGGATTGCTACTGCAATCTAAATAATCAGGTAAGAAATTGTTTTCTGAACGTAGCGTATAAGGATGCACCTTTAAACCATATTGATGGGCATCTTGCACAAAGGAAGTTGGGGTGGCAGGTTGTTTGTTGGGTAAAATGTAGGTTTTGCTTGGACCTACGCCATCAGCATAACTTGCCACAAACTTTAGTCCTTCAGGGGTTGCTAAGTCTGCATAGCGCTTATTGACCCCCTGCAATGCATAATCGGCAGGTTGGCTATCTTTATTGCTATAGAGCTGCACAATTTTGCTATGTTTTAGTGTTTTATGACGTTCTAGTTGTTCATTGAGATATTGTAAGTTGGTGACTTCAAATGACTGCAAGTAGACTGGCGCAATATCACGGGTATATTCATATTTGGCAAGCGTACTCAGTAGCTTATCTTCCATGGCCAAATTTAAACTGGCGAAGTAGCTAGGATGTTTTGTTTCAATGTAGAGCCCAATGATTTTGCCAGTTTTACGATAATGCGCATCGGCCAATTCAATAATTTGTTCTAAAGTTGGAATATCATAAAGGTCATTATATTGGGTGTTGCTAGGGCGCACATCTGGAATACGTTCACGTGCTTTGAGCTGTTGCAATTCATTGAGGGTAAAGTCTTCGGTAAACCAGCCTGTATAACTCACACCATCAATCACCTTGGTTTGGTAACGATCGGCATATTGTGGAAAGAGGTCAATGTTGGAGGTGTCTTTAATTTCACTTTCATGTCTAGCAACCAAATAACCATCTTTGGTCGGAACTAAGTCTGGTTCAATAAAATCTGCGCCATCGTCAATCGCTTTTTGATAGGCTGCTAAAGTGTGTTCAGGACGTGAACCACTCGCACCACGATGCCCAACAATAATAAGTTTAGGGGCTTGATATTCTGGCAACGCAGGACTGTGACTGGTTTTATTATCATCATTACAGCCGGCAAGGACAAATAGACCCATTGCTAGACAAATTTTTATTCTCATCATTTGCTCAAATTTATATTGGAAAGTTAAGTGTGGCAGTCAAACTTTAAAACCACATGACAAGAAGACAATCTTCATGATTTCTTCATAATTGTATCAGTACTCAGATTTTGCTTGTGTTTTAGTCAATAGACAGACAATATTTATTCTCATTTGCCTCTTTTTATAGTGCTGTAATCAGCATGTTACAGAATCCTCATGCTCTCTAGATTTTTTATTGAACGACCTATTTTTGCTGGGGTGCTTGCCATTATTGTGATGGCGTTTGGTTTATTCGCGGTGATGAGTTTGCCGGTAGAACGCTACCCTGATATTGCACCGCCCCGTATTACTGTCGCTACAACCTATAGTGGTGCTTCAGCAGAAACAGTAGAAGAAAGTGTTACCCAAGTTCTTGAGCAACAAATCAAGGGCTTAGATAATTTATTATATTTTAGTTCGAGTAGTGATGCCTCCGGGCGGGCACGAATTAGCATTAGTTTTGAAAACGGTACTGACCCAGATACAGCTCAAGTGCAAGTGCAAAATGCCATTAATGGCGCACTTAATCGTTTACCTGAAGATGTAAAACGCCAAGGGGTTAATGTCTTTAAATCCTTAGGCGACACCCATATGGTAATTGGTCTATATGATGAAACCGCCAAAAGCAGCAACATTGCGTTGTCGGATTATATGCTGACCCATTTGGAACAAGAGTTAGCACGCGTTGATGGTGTCGGTGAGGTTGACGTATTTGGCTCGCAATATGCCATGCGTATTTGGCTTAACCCGCATCAACTGCGCCAATATAATTTAATACCAAGCGATATTCGGGCAGCCGTTGAAGCGCAAAATACACAAGTGGCTGCCGGTGCCATTGGTGAATTACCAACAGCAACTGAACAATATCTCAATGCCAAAGTCACCTCAGGGAGTCGTTTACGCACCGTAAAAGAATTTGAAGAGATTATTTTAAAATCTAGCCAAAATGGTGAGTTTGTTTACTTAAAAGATGTGGCCCGTATTGAACTTGGTGCAGAAAATTACCAATCTTATAACACCATTAATGGTTATCCATCGGCGGGGATGGGGATTTCCTTGTCTTCAGGTGCCAATGCGATTGCCACCGCAGCATTGATTGACCAACAGGTGGAGCGCTTAAGAAAACAACTGCCTGAAGGATATAAGATCGTTTATCCACGCGATAACACCCCATTTGTGAAAGAGTCGATGAAAGAGGTAGTAAAAACCTTATTTGAGGCGATTATTTTGGTGGTGATCGTGATGTTCATCTTCTTACAAAATTGGCGTGCCACCTTAATTCCCACCATTACGGTGCCTGTGGTGATTTTAGGTACCATGGCAATTTTATATCTGCTCGGGATGAGTATTAATACGCTTACCTTATTTGCCTTGGTACTTGCGATTGGCTTGTTGGTAGATGATGCAATTGTGGTGGTCGAGAACGTAGAACGTTTGATGCATGAACAAGCCATGACGGCCAAGCAAGCTGCTATTGAATCGATGCAGGAAATTAGCGGCGCCTTGGTCGGAATTACTTTGGTTTTAACTGCTGTATTTATTCCAATGGCATTTTTTGGCGGATCGACGGGGGTCATTTACCGCCAGTTCTCCATTACATTGGTAGCGGCCATGAGCTTATCATTGGCTGTGGCATTAATTTTAACGCCTGCTTTATGTGCCTTAATTTTAAAACCTCAAACCAAGCAAGCCAAATGGGCAATCTGGTTTAATCAAACATTAGACAAGCTAAAACAGCGCTATTTAGCCTTAGCGCGCGCTACGATTCAATATAAGCTCATTACCTTGGTGGTATTTATCGGTCTACTTGGCGTATTTGCCTTATTTTACCGCGCTTTACCCACCAGTTTTATTCCCAGTGAAGACCAAGGGATTTTGAGTGTGCAGCTTAAATTACAAGATGGTGCACCTTTATCTAAAACCCGTGAAGTGGGCGAAGAAATTCGTGAGTATTTCTTAAGTCAAGAAAAAGACAATGTTAATCTGGTCATGCTGCGTTATGGGCGTAACTTCTCGGGTTCAGGACAACATTTGGCCCAAGGTTTCATTGCATTAAAACATTGGGATGAACGCCGTGGTCAAGAGAATTCTGCTCAAGCAATTCGCGAACGTGCATTGGCGCATTTTAAAGCGCATCCTAATGCACAAATTAATATGATGCTGCCGCCATCAGTCAATGGTTTAGGCCAAACGGATGGGTTGAGTTTTTGGCTACGTGATGTTGAAGGGCAAGGTCGTCAATATTTAGATGCGCAATTTACACAGTTACAAAGCCAAGCACATCACTATAACAGTTTTGAAAATTTGGATAAAAAATCTAATCCTGAAAAAGCCGAGCTCAACGTCAGCATTGACCAAAAGCAAGCGATGGCAGCAGGCTTAACCCAAAATGCGATTAACTCGACTTTATCAGCGGCATGGGGCGGTAACTACATTAATGACTTTATTGATCGTGGGCGCATTAAACGGGTGATTATGCAAGGTGATGCAGAATTTCGTGCTACACCTGAAGATTTAGCCCAGTGGTCGGTGCGTAACAGCCATAACCAAATGGTGCCATTTAGCAATTTCTCTACTTTAAGTTGGAGCGGTGGTCCTGAAGTGGTGAATCGTTATATGGGCTACTCTGCGTTAGAGATGGAGGCTGATCGGGCTAAAAATAGCAGCACCGGTCAGGCCATGTTGGATATTCAAAATATGATTGATGACTTAGGCGGTGTTGACCTGTCATGGAGCGGTCTATCTTTTGAGGAACAACGCTCTAGTAATCAAGCTATGTGGTTATATCTGATCTCAATTGGCTTTATTTTCTTATGCCTTGCAGCTTTATATGAAAGTTGGTCAATTCCTGCCGCTGTGATGACCGCAATTCCATTGGGTGTTGGTGGTAATATGATTTTTAGTTATTTGGCAGGTTTTCCAAATGACATTTATTTCCAAATTGCCTTACTCACCACCATTGGTCTATCGTGTAAAAATGCCATCTTAATTGCTGAATTTGCAGCATTGGCACAAGCGCGTGGAGTCAATGTGATAGAAGCGGCGATTGAGGGGGCAAGTTTACGGTTACGTCCAATTTTGATGACTTCACTGGCCTTTGGTGCCGGCATTGTGCCATTAGTCTTAGCCAGCGGTGCAGGCGCAGCCAGCCGTCAAGAAATTGGCACCAGTGTTTTGGGCGGTGTGATTTTTGGTACTGTATTGGTACTGATTTTTATTCCGTTTATGTATGTACTGATTCGTCGCAACACCAAGCTAAAGCCAATAACAGAGTAAATCTTTAAAGGGATGCGCAAGCATCCCTTTTTTTATCGCTATCTAAGGGCGGTAAAATCTGTTTGAATAAAGTTAAACAATGCTAAAAAATTGCGATGAATCATATAAAACAACAGATATTGCAGCGTCTCAAGCAAGATCGAGCCAACGAGTTAGATACGCTTTTTGCAACACGCCATCATCAAACCATTAGTGATGCTGTAGCGGAATTAAGCTTGGCTGAGCAAATTCAAGTACTGTGCAACAGCCAACAACGTGGCCGCATTTTTGAACATTTACCGCATGCTATGCAAGTACAATTGGCACAGCATTTACATGTGCAAGATTTAAGTGGCATTGTAGAGCAGATGCATTCTGATGATCGGACCGATCTTTATCAGTTATTAGCGCCCGATTTACAGCAACAACTACGAAAACATCTACCACCACAGATACAGCAACAGCTCAGTGAGTTGACCGCCTATCCTGATTTTTCAGCCGGCTCGATTATGAGTTCTGACTTTGTCACACTTGCCCCCGATATGAGTATACAACAAGCAATTGAGGCGTTACGCCAAGTTGCTGCGGATCGTGAAACCTTAAATTTGATTTATGTGGTTGATGTTGCACAGCAGTTGTTAGGGGTAATCTCACTGCGACAAATCATTCAGGCTGAGCCTAGTATCAAGATTGCTGAGGCCATGTGTCAGGATCTAATTTATGCACATGTTGAAGAGGATCAAGAACAGGTGATTCGACGACTGGCACATTATGATTTTTTGGCTTTGCCGATTGTCGATGCACAACAACGTCTTGTGGGTATTGTGACCTATGATGATGCCATGGATGTGATGCGTGCTGAAACTGATGAAGATTTTTTAAAGGGCAGCGCCGTGCAAAATGAGGGCAGTTTAAGCCTCAAACATGCCTCAATTTTCACCCTATATAAAAAACGTGTCTTTTGGCTGGTCATTTTAGTCTTTGGGAGTTTATTGTCAGGTCTAGGGATTGCCCACTTTGAAGAGATTATCGCCACGCATATTGTATTAGTCTTTTTCTTACCGCTGCTGGTGGGCAGTGGCGGCAATGCTGGTTCACAATCTGCCACCTTAATGGTACGTGCTTTAGCCACTGGAGATGTGGAGCTTAAAGACTGGTTTGGCTTACTTGGACGTGAAAGCTTAGTGGCACTATGTTTAGGCGCTACCATGGCCATTGCAGTGTCTATTTTAGGCTATATCCGCGGTGATATCATGGTGGCGGTTGTTTTGGCATTTAGTATGATGGGCATTGTGTTGTTAGGCGCACTGATTGGTATGAGCTTACCGTTTATTTTAAACAAACTTAAACTTGATCCTGCCAGTGCCTCAGGGCCACTCGTGACCTCAATTTGTGATGCAACAGGCGTAGTGGTGTATTTATTTATCGCCTCGCAACTGTTATTTTAACTTGAGGAAATCCATACATTTTTATGTGCTTTCAATAGCATTTATACATCAAGGTCCACTATGCCAACAGCACAGCAAGCGAAAATGTCACGCCAAGAAGTTATTCGCCTAGAGCGAGATTTGGCTAAATTTGCCACTATGATGGACTCATTGGTGCGGATTCCATTTACCAAACAGGGCGTAGGCGCTGATGCAGCTTTAAGTACCTTACCTGTGGCTGGAGATCTTGCCGGTTTTGCTTTGACCTGTTATGCCATTTATAAGGCCCGCCAAATTGGCGTGCCACAGCATAAGCTTAATCCCGTGATTAAATTGGCTGTGATGGATGCAGTGGTTGGCTTTATTCCTGTGGCGGGTACAGTGTTTGATGTCTTTATTCGCCCGAGTAAAAGAGCCTTAAATGTGGTGCATGAACATATTCGCGAAGAATATCAAATCCAAAGCGATCATCACATTGTGCATCCATTTTTACATGAAGAATTAGAAAAAAAGCAGCAACATTCAAAGTTTTGGCGTCATCCTGTTGTGGCTTGGCTTTGGGTGCACATTCCTGATTTACTTGGTGCATTGTTTATCATTGTTTTTTTAGTGGCACTGTATTTTGGCGTGATTGGGTTAATCAATATATTTGGCCATTAAAAAGCCCCCTAGAGAGGAGGCCTTTTAATCAAGCAACTTCAATTAAGGACAATCAAGTTGTTGTAAAGCTGCTACACGTTGTTCAATGGTCGGATGGGTTTGGAATAAAGCGGCTAAGCTAAATCCTTGTTCTTGACCGGCTGAAATTGAGAATGCCTTCATTTCTTTTGGCATTTGATCTGGCATTTCAGTTTCTGCTTGTAAACGAAGTAAAGCAGAAATCATGGCTTGTTTACCAGCTAAGCGTGCACCTGCTTCATCGGCACGGTATTCACGGTAGCGCGAGAACCACATCACGATGGCTGAGGCTAAAATACCAAATACAATATCGAGTACAATGGTAATGGCAAAATAGGCAAGACCAGGGGCTTCACCTTCTTCACGACCAAACACGTTACGGTCAATAAAGTCACCGACAATACGCGCAAAGAACATGACAAAGGCATTGACTACACCTTGTACTAAGGCAAGTGTCACCATGTCGCCATTGGCAACGTGACCGATCTCATGGGCCAATACTGCACGCAGTTCATCTTTATTCATGCGCTCAAGTAAACCAGTCGAAACCGCAACCAAAGCATCATTTTTGTTCCAACCGGTTGCAAAGGCATTCGATTGATAAGATGGGAAAATACCAACTTCTGGCATCTTAATACCAGCACGTTGAGAAAGCTGCGCAACCTCTTGTAACAACCAAACTTCTGCTTGGTTACGAGGTGCATTTGGGTCAATCAGTTCTGTACCTGTGGTCTTTTTAGCCATCCATTTCGACATGAATAGCGAAATCATTGAGCCGACCATACCAAACACAAAACAGACCACCAACAGGTTGCCTAGATTCAAGCCACCCGCGCCATGGTAACTACCGACACCGAAGAGTGACAAAATAATGCCAGCTACAACCAGTACCGCGAGGTTGGTTAGCAAGAACAAACCAATCCGCATCATTGAGAAAATCCTCTTATCGTAAAAATATAATCTGATTTATGAATGAAAATCATATCTTTCAATATGCGGTGAATGAGCTGAAAATTCAAGAAAAAATAACCAAACTTGAGCAAAAAAATCGGATTAATTGTCAAAAGTAATCGAAGCTGAAGCAATCGCATGACCTGTACTATATGAACCACGTACCGGACGATCAGTATAACTGCCATCAGCTAAACGAATCACCTCACGGCTATAGCTTGGGGTGGTAGTTTGGCTATAGTTGCTCGATTGAGCAATAACTGTTGCACCTTGTGGAGCTTGGCTAGCGTTTTGAATCGCAGAGCGCGGCGTGCTAGTTAAGCCACCCGCATATAGGTTTTGATAGCGGCTATTGACGCGGCGTACATAATCTTGGGTTTCACGAAACGGTGGAATACCCCCGTATTTTTGCACATTCCCTTCACCTGCGTTGTAGCCTGCCAGTGCTAAAGAGGTATTGCCATTAAAGCGTTTGAGTAGCCAGGCTAAATATTTAGCACCCGCCATAATATTTTGCTGCGGATCATAGGCATTAGAGACATTAAAACGTTTAGCTGTGGCTGGCATCAGTTGCATTAAACCTTGTGCACCGACAGGGGAGCGTGCATGTACATTAAATCCTGATTCGGTGTGCATGACAGCTTTAATTAAACCTGCAGAAACGCCATGTGTCTGCGCGGCTTGTTGAATAATATGATCAAAGGCATTTTTATTCCGACTTTGACTCGGGGCTACTGCCGCTTCGTTAGCGCCATAATTACCATAAGAATGAATATTACTGTCAGGATAGAAGGTCTTTTTCTCAACCTTTAAATGTGTGTACTTGGTCTGTTTATTGGTTAATAAAGTGGTGCCGTTCTGATCTTTGAGTTGATAGATGGTTTCCCCAGCAAAACTGAAGCTACTCCAGCATAAGCTCACCACAGTTGTACACATCCCCAAAATGGCGAAGTCGATTTTCATTGTAGTAATTTAAAATCTGTCCCCAAACAATAGCCTTCAGTTTAGCAAAAAAAATCCATCACGAAAGCTCTTGATTGTTTAATTATTAAGTTGTTTATAAAAACGGGTGTTAAAACAGCAGCTCAGAAATAAAAAAAAATTAATTTTTTTTTATTTTCATCGACTTGACATATTTAAGTTATTGATTAAAAACAAATATTAAATTGATCAAAAAATGATCAATTTAAATAGAAGCCTTATTAGATGGGCGGCAGACCTTGTCAAGTGTTAGAGAATCCACAAAGTTATCCACAGCTTTTGTGGAAAAGTGTGTCGAACAACTGTGTTGAGCAAAATTTTGTTGCAAAAATATTAGATTGATTAATTTATCAACCCTTTAGCGACAATTTGATGACAGCACTTGCATTTGGGCAGAATTTACATTCTTTTGCTGCGCTTTAAGCTTGAATCGGCTAAAATTCCGCGTTATTTGTATTTATGGGTTAATCTCGTCTATGTTCTCGCCAGTTGAGTCCAATCAAGGCTTTAATTTTAAGCCAGAACTCCCAACCAGCTCTGCGTACTATCGTCTTTTGAAAAAATTACGCCGTCAGGTCGGTCATGCTATTCGTGATTTTAAAATGATCGAAGATGGCGACAAAGTCATGGTGTGTATTTCAGGTGGTAAAGACAGTTATACCTTACTTGATATCTTGTTGCAGTTTAAGCGTATTGCACCGATTAACTTTGATGTGATTGCAGTCAATCTTGACCAAAAGCAACCAGGTTTCCCAGAAGATGTACTGCCGCGTTATTTAGAAGAAAATAACATTCCGTACTATATCTTAGAAAAAGACACTTACAGTATTACTAAAAAGCTGACTCCAGAAGGTAAAACGTACTGCGCGGTATGTTCACGTTTACGCCGTGGCTCGTTATATGGCTTTGCTCAAGAAATTGGCGCGACCAAAGTGGCGTTAGGGCATCATCGTGATGATATTTTAGCGACTTTCTTCTTGAACTTGTTCCATGGTGGTAGCTTAAAAGCAATGCCACCAAAACTCTTGTCTTCAGACAAAAAGAACATCTTGATTCGTCCACTGGCCTATGTGGAAGAAAAAGATATTATTAAATACGCAGAGATGCGTAAGTTCCCAATCATTCCATGTAATTTATGTGGTTCACAAGAGAATTTACAGCGTGCCATGCTTAATGACATGTTACGTCAATGGGATAAAGAGCATCCAAAACGTCTACACAGCATTTTTGGTGCACTACAAAACGTTTCACCATCGCAACTGGCCGACCGTGACTTATTTGACTTTGAAGCTTTAGATAGCGAACGTGAATTTGACTTTAAAGGTACGTGTACAGTAGATGAAACAGAAGGCGCAAGTAAACGTATTACTATGGTGAACCTAGGCTTTGCTGCTGAATAAGTAATAGGCTTCAATCAATAGGTGTCTTGATGACACCTATTTTTTTATCTTAAAAAAAGCATGGGCTAAATAGGTGATTACATGCTATAAAAGAGTAAAACCATTTTAGCAATAACAGAAATAATTGAGGATGAGACATGCCAGCGTTTTTAACGGATGATTGGTTTGCAACAGTAGAATCATTAACAGCACAGGCGGGCGAGCTGAATTTACCTCCTGCGTTAAATGCCTTAGCCATCAACTTAATTGTCAATGATGCAGCCGGTACGACAGAACTTGCACTGGCAGGTGGTAAGCTGCAAAAAGGTCTCGCTGAACAAGCCAAAACCACTTTAACGATGGATGGTGAAACCTTACGTAAAGTGTTTTTAGAGTTTGATATGACGGCAGCCATGCAAGCGTTTATGACCGGTAAGATTAAAGTACAAGGTGATATGTCACAACTGATGGCTCTACAAACCGCAAAACCAAGTGCTGAACAAAAAGCCTTATTCAAAAATATTTTAGCAGCTACTGCTTAACGCATGTTGCAATAAAAAAAGCTTAACCCTCGGGTTAAGCTTTTTTTTTAGATATTGACCAATTGTGGTGTGGTTTTAATATGCTCTAAATAAGCACGAATACGGGTCACGTATTGTACTGCTTGACGGTAACGACCATTGCTGGCTTTGTTACGATCTAAATAGGCATATAAATTTACCCAGTTATTCGGATCCTTGCCTTGAGCACGGATTTTTTTCTGAATTCCAGCCACAGCACCCGGTCCCATGTTATAAGCGACTAAGGCATACCAGTTACGATCTGGGAAAGGAATATGGCTATAACGACTCAGCATTTGATCATAATACTTCGCACCACCTTGAATGCTTTGCTTTGGATCAGTACGGTTACTGACGCCCATCGCTTTAGCCGTGTTATTGGTCAACATCATTAAGCCACGCACGCCTGTAGGCGAAACTGAATTGGGCTTTAAATATGACTCTTGATAACCAATGGCTGCCAATAAGTGCCAATCTAGGCCATATTGTTGAGCCGTTTGGGTAAAGTTGGTCTTATAAATTGGCATACGATTTTTCAAATCGCGCTGAATAACACGCCATGTTTCAGGTTTGACTACATTGCGGTTATAAAAAGAGGCTAACTGACGCATTGAACCACTTTGTTTAGCACGGCAAACAAAGCCGTTGGCGGTTTCAGATAATGGATCGTCCGCTTGTTTAAATACCCAGTTCAATTCGGTATTTAAGCCATTGCTCTGTAAGCTAGATAAATCACCACAACTGGCTGAAAAAGAAGTCAGTTTTTTTTGCTCAATGCTCGAAACACTCGCAGTGGTCATGGCAAAATTGGCTTTACCTTGCGCCACCCATTTTAAAGCAGTGGCATTATCCTGCACCACTTTAAAATCAAGCTTTACATTTAAACTGTTGGCATAGTTACGTACCAAATCATAACCAAAACCATGTAAATGACGACCATCTTCAAATACAGTCGTTGGGTTGGCCACACTGACCACGGTAAGTTTTTTCTGATTCACAACTTGATCATATTGATGCGCTTTGCTGGCGTTAATGCTGTGAAACGGAATAATGGCTGTTGCAAGTGCAAGTGCTTTTACTGGAAGAGAGGAAGTAACAGATTTAAGGCTAAGCCTCGCGCCTGAGGTTGAACTACTGTGCATGTTGTCTCCGCTACAAGTAATTTATGCCCGTCAAGTCAAAGCAAAGCCTTCACTTGGTCAAGAGTGATAAATTCAATTCGGGGTGGGCAGTCATGAACGTCATTCAAAATGACATGGGAAAAATTGAAAATTGTGTAGAAAAACTACAGTGATTAAAAAATGGACAATAAATAAACATGGCGGCATAATAAATGTGAAAATCCGCCTTGTCAAATTTTGCTGAAAAAATAAATAAAATATAATTTTTAAGTTGTTGATTTTTAATAATATAAAATTTTAAATTTTGCGGATTTGTGTTTTTCTGTTATAAGGTCGACAAAAATGTTTTAAATTTACATACATCTGATTGTCAATTTTCTATGAAATCTAATCTGATTACCCGTGCTGGGCATGACAAACTGGTGGCTGAGTTACAGCAGCTTTGGCATCAAGAACGGCCTGAAATCACTAAAAAAGTCAATTGGGCTGCAAGCCTTGGTGATCGCTCAGAAAATGCCGATTATCAGTATAATAAGCAGCTGTTACGTAAGATTGATCGCCGTGTACGTTACTTAGGCAAGCGTTTAGAAGAACTTAAGATTATCGACTTTTCTGAGCAGCAATTGGGGAAGGTTTATTTTGGTGCTTGGGTTGAAATTGAAAACGAAGCAGGTGAAGTTAAAACTTTAAGAATTGTGGGCGTGGATGAAATTTATGATCACCATCCACAGCATATTTCGATTGATTCGCCCATGGCTCGCGCATTATTGGGCAAACAAGTTGATGACGAGGTGACGGTAGTCACGCCTTTGGGTAAAAAAGTTTGGTACATTAATCAAATTCGCTATGACATGCCTAAAAATTGCTAAATAACGTATTTTTTGCCGGAATTTTGTGCAAATAGCCGAAAAATAGTGAAAAAATATTTGCCAAGCCAACAGAATATTTATATGATAGCGCACATGGAAGCGTGGCAGAGCGGTTTAATGCACCGGTCTTGAAAACCGACGAGGGCTTATACCCCTCCGTGAGTTCGAATCTCACCGCTTCCGCCAAATTCAAAAATCCTCAATCAATGATTGAGGATTTTTTTTTCAAAATGTGTTAAATAGGGCAAAACTTATCTAAAAACTCAAATGTTTACTTTTGAAGCATTTTTTGCTGTAAAAATCAGCAAGCTTGCTAAAAATGGTTTGCCAAATTTAAAAAATCTTTATATGATAGCGCACATGGAAGCGTGGCAGAGCGGTTTAATGCACCGGTCTTGAAAACCGACGAGGGCTTATACCCCTCCGTGAGTTCGAATCTCACCGCTTCCGCCAAATTCAAAAATCCCCAATCAATGATTGGGGATTTTTTTTATATCTCGATTCTGCTGTAAAAGTAGACAAGCCAATATAAATGTGAATAATTATCATTACTTTATTTTTCTCATAAAAAATGAGAATAAAAATTTACTATGATTAGGTCTAATTTATGTTAATGCGCATTAAACAGTTGTCTGTGTCTTTATGGCTGCTCGCCGGCAGTATGACCGTCGGAGCAACACCAGTACTTTTACATTCAGCGCATAACATCGAAGAATATCAACTTAAAAATGGTATGCGGGTGATTTTGGCAGAAAATCCCAAAGAAAGCCGTGTCTATATGAATACCATTTATTTAACAGGCTCACTCAATGACCCACAAGGCAAGGGTGGCTTAGCACATTTACTTGAGCATTTGGCATTTAAAGGCACCAAGGCGGTTGCAGGTGCAGAATTTCAACGTCGTCTTAATCAGCATACACTCTCTAACAATGCCAGTACCAGTTACTATTCAACCCAGTATAGCAATGTGATTCGTGCTGAACAAAAAGCAGTGAATGAGATTTTGCATCTAGAAGCCGAGCGTATGCACAACTTGGTTTTGCAAGAAAAATGGATTGCCGGTGAAATTGATATTGTTAAACGTGAGCGTGAAATACGTTTAGATCAACCCATGGCAGTACTGATGGATCAAATGGTCAAATCAGCCTACGGCAATCAACATTTGGGGCGTTTACCCATTGGTGATCTTAAAGAGCTTGAATCGATTACTTTGCCTGATTTGCAGCAATATTACCAAGATTGGTATGCACCCAATAATGCGGTATTGGTCATGACAGGTAAATTTGATAAAGCTGCAGTATTAAAGCAGATTGATCAACAATTTAGTCCAATTGCCAAACGTGCTTTGCCAGCCGCGGCGGCCAAAATAAAATTTGATTTAAATAATATACAGCAACGTCAGTTTAGTGTCGCAAAAGGCAGTGACTATCTACAGGTGAATTTTTACATGCAGCCTAAGGATCAAACTTTAAGTTATGCCTTATCGTTTGCACCTTATTTATATAGTTTAGAACCGACAGGCAAATTATACGCACCTTTGGTTGAATCAGGCATTGCTACTGGGGTCATGGCTTTAGATGCAAGCGATCAAGAACGTAATGTCAGTGTCATGGCAGCAGTCTATTCACCGCAGCATGATGCTAAAGCGGTGCAGACTAGCTTACTTGCGCAAGTTGAACACTCTCCAGCAAGTTTTAATCATACTGAATTGCAACGTATTAAAGACATGCAAAAAAATGGTGTGGAAAATATCTTAAAAAGCTCAGCAGCAATGTTGGGTCTAATAAGTCATTATGTGGTGGATCGTGAAGGGCAATGGCAAGCTTTCTTTAGTGATCAAGAGAAATTACAAGCTTTAGATGTTAATACAGTAAATCAAAGTCTCAATCAGTTTTTAAGTGCTAAGAATCGGATAAGTGCGACGATTACCCCGACACCTGAAGAGCAAAAACAAGCGGCAACGCAAAAAGCGACTACTCCAGCCAAAACCTTAGATCAGCAAGATGTACCTGAGGTGGCATTCAAAGACGTAAAAACCTATAAAACTGAAGTTAAAAGTTATGTGAAAACTGCAAAACTGAAGCTTAATCAGGTGGATCAACAAATTGAGCGTGGTCGTTTAGAGAACGGTGTTAAATATGCATTGTTTCCAACCACCACGCGTGATGATAAAACCTATGCCACCATTTCTATAGATTTTGGTAACGCAGAGAGTTTATTTAACCGCAGTGAGTTGATTGGCCTGACAGCCTACTTACTCTTGCGTGGTTCAGAACAGTATGAACGTCAAAAACTGATTGATGAGTCTATTCGTGTCAGTGGCCGTGCAAATGTATCAAGCAGTAGTAATAGTTTTACCATTCAGGTGTCTGCCAAAAAAGAGTATTTTGCCGATTATTTCAAATTTATTTTAGATAACTTAAAACAGCCCAAATTTGAAGAGAAAGAGTTTGAACTGATTCGTCAGCAAAGTCTTGCCATGTTAGATCGCGCTTATACTGAACCTGATACGGTGGTTGCTTTAAAACTGGGTCAAATTCTAGAACAATATCAACCCGGAGATATGCGTTATCATTTCGAGCCTGAACTCAGTAAAGCGCAGTTAAAAAAGGCCAGTAATGCTCAAGTGAAAGCTTTTTATCAGGAGTTTTTTAATTTACAGCAGGCACAAGTAGCGGTGACGGGTGAGTTTAATCCCAATACTATGCAGCAATTCTTGGCAAAAGAGTTAGGCTACTGGCCGGGGCAGAGCTCATTTGCTCGTGTGTTGCCGCGTTATAAAGCCTATACCGCACAGCAACATCATCTTTTTGCGGAACCGCGTGAATTTGGCAGTTATGTAGCGATGTTAACTTTACCACTGAGTAGTGAAGATCCCGATTCACCTGCATTCACAGTGTTTAATCATATTTTAGGTCATTCACAGCTTTCCTCACGTCTTGCTAAACAATTACGTGAAAAAAATGGTTTGGTGTATGGCTTTAGTAGTAGCTTAAATACTCATCGAGAGGTGAAGTCAGGGGCTTTAACGATTGCAGCGAATTATTCTGCAGGCCAAGCACAGCAAGTTTCAAAAGCCATACATCAAGTTTTGCGTGAGTTAATTCAAAATGGAGTGACAGCGCAAGAGCTAGAAGAAGCCAAAGCCGCCATTTTAAAACGTCGCGTAACCAATTTGGAAGATGAACGTAATATTCACAAAATGTTAACCAGTCAACTAGAGCATGATGAAAATATGCAAAGCCGAATCCAGCGTGATCAAGCTTTTGCTAAACTCACCACCAAAGATATTCATCGTGTTATTCAAACTTATATTCAGCCCGAGCAGTTAATAGAAGTGATGGCAGATCAATATGGCAAGCCTGAATAAATAAGGCATAAACAAGCCCGCAATTGCGGGCTTGTTTTATTTAGCTTGTTCAGTGAGATCAAACCAAATCATCTGTGCAGCATTCAGTGCTTTAACTTCAGCAATATCACGAAATAACAAAGCATCGCCTGCTTTGACTAGATGCTCGCCAATTTCTACAGCACCACTGATCACATGAATATAGTTAAGACCATATTCAGTTTTAACCGCTAAGATCTGATCTTGCTCCAGTAAAGCAGATTTTACTTCAGCATTTTGGCGTAAATGCATGTGGGCATGCGCTTTAGCACCTGCAATCACATGCCATTGGTTCGGTTGCTTGGTGACGTCACATTCAATTTGTTGATAAGTGGGTACAGCGTCATGCTCATTACTGTGAATCCAAATTTGCAGTAAATGCACCTCTTCATCATAGCGGTTCATCTCGCTGTGCTGAATCCCACTGCCTGCGCTCATCAACTGCCATTCGCCAGCTTTAATATCGCCACTGTTACCCATGCTGTCTTTATGGGAAATGGTACCTTTGAGCACGCAGGTTAAGATTTCCATATTGTCATGTGGATGCGTACCAAAACCTTGCTGACCTGCAATGTGGTCGTCATTAATCACTCTTAAGCTGCTAACACCCATGTATTTGGGGTTATACCAACTGCCAAACGAAAAACTATGTTTGCTGTCTAGCCAGCCCATTTTGACGTGGCCACGATCTTCACTGCGGTGTAAATAAGCGTTCATGTGTCGCTCCATATTTCTTATCTGTTGCTGAGCATTATAGATTGAAGAAATATAAGACTAAAGCCGATAAAAGTGACACTTTGTTCTAAATATGAAACGATCAGGTAAGAAATAAGCCCGCCTAAGCGGACTCATTTGAATTACTCTAAGAATTTAACTGTAACGCCAGATTTGACTTTACTGCCTAAATTATTGGCATCCCAGTTGGTTAAACGGATACAACCATGTGAGTATGATTTAGAAATCATCGATGGGCTTGGTGTACCGTGAATACCAAATGATTTTTTACTTAAACCAATCCAAATATTACCGACTGGACCATTTGGACCTGGTGGTAAAGACAGAGGTTTGGTGTTATTGCCTTGAATAAAATTTGATGGTGAGTAGCTATAATACGGGTTACGCGCTACACCAGTAATTTTATAAGTGCCCGTTGGTGAAGGAGTACTGGTACTGCCAATACTTGCTGGGAAAGAACCAATCATCTGGTTACGGCTGTTAAATAAATACAGCTGTTTAGCACCCTTATGTGCCACAATCAAATGAATATCTTCAGGTAATTTATTGCTGACGTTTGCCACGACAATACGATCACCCACTTTAAAGCCTGATTTTGGATTAAGTTGTTTTAAGAAACCTTCATCCATATGAAATTTTTCAGCCAACATTTCTACCAAACTGGTGTAGTACAGACCTGGCATTTTGGCCTGTAAGGCATAATCGCGTGGAATTGACTTGGCAAATGGACCTTTGGCATCAGCTGCAGTAATGGTGTATTCCACAAAAGCAGGGCGTGAACCTTGTTTGGCAACCAAAGCATCCCAAGTGGCTTTGTCCAGTTCACCTGTTGGTTTTAAGCCGTTGATTTGTTGGAAAGTAGAGATAGCCTTAAGGGTGTTTTTACCACTACTACCATCAATAGCACCCGGTGATGCATATGAATTGCTTAACATCACATGCGCACGTGCGTAGACAGGAAATTGACCTTTACCAATATTTTCATACCATGTGGCATTGTTTAAGCCATCTAGGGTCCAAGAAGCTTTTACAGCAGGTTGAGGCGTAGACGTTGTTACTGTTGGCTCCGATGTTGGTACTGTCGTAGCACTCGCCGGTTCAATTCCTGTGGCTGCATTGATATTTTCAGCTTTTTGTAAATCATCGAGCGTTTTTGACGCTTGATTTAAGTCTTGTTGTTCTTGTTGCGTAATCTGTGCAGAAGAAGCAGTGGTCGCTAACGGATCAATTGGATCAGCTACCGCACTAGACACCACTTGAGGCTTTAATGGTTGTTCAGCAGGCGCTGTGGCAAAAGCCGTACCAGCAAGCATGCAACTTAAGCTCATTGCGAGCACTGTGCGAACGAACATGTAATTCAACCTTAAAATTATTCATTTACATTGATAGAAACGTGACAAGTATTACAGAAAATTGGTTGTTTTGCAGTAGTTGTTTTGTGTCAGGATGCATTTTCCCACTTAGCCTAATCGCTTTTTTGCCACACAAGAAGTTATTCAATTTAGAGCCTTTTTGTTATGATGCGCTTAAGACTTATAGATTGAGATAGGAAAGTAATGACGACCTTAAAGAACGATCGTTTTCTACGTGCCTTATTGCGTGAGCCAGTAGATACCACCCCTGTATGGATGATGCGCCAAGCGGGCCGTTATTTACCTGAGTATCGCGCCACCCGTGCTCAAGCAGGCGATTTCCTGTCTCTTTGCAAAAACAATGATTTTGCCTGTGAAGTCACCTTACAGCCGCTACGCCGTTATGATCTAGATGCTGCGATTTTGTTTTCTGATATTTTAACTGTGCCTGATGCTTTAGGTTTAGGTTTATATTTTGAAGCGGGTGAAGGACCAAAATTTCATAAAACCGTACGTACTGAACAAGACGTTGCCAACTTACCCGCTTTTAATGCCAAATCTGATTTAGATTATGTCATGAATGCGGTCAGCACGATTCGTTCAGCGCTCGGTGGCCAAGTTCCACTGATTGGTTTTTCAGGTAGTCCTTGGACCTTGGCGACCTATATGGTTGAAGGGGGTTCAAGCAAAGATTTTCGTTTTACCAAACAGATGATGTATGCACAGCCTGAAGTATTGCACGCTTTATTGGATCGTTTGGCTGTGGCAGTGACCGATTATTTAAATGCGCAAATTGATGCGGGTGCACAAGCGGTACAAATTTTTGATAGCTGGGGCGGAGCGCTTGCGCATCGTGAGTATTTAGAATTCTCACTGAACTATATGCAAAAAATTGTGGCCGGCTTACAACGTGAAAAAGAGGGCCGTAAAATTCCCGTGATTTTATTCACTAAAGGTGGTGGTCAGTGGTTAGAGCCAATGATTGCAACCGGTGCAGATGCCTTTGGTTTAGATTGGACAACCAACTTGCAAGTTGCCCGTCAAACTGTAGCAGGCCGTGCGGCACTCCAAGGTAACTTAGACCCTGCAACTTTATATGCCACACCACAAGCGATTGCTCAAGCGACTCGAGCGATGCTTGACGATGCTTATGCAGGTGGTGAAAAAACCGGGTATATCGCTAATTTAGGACATGGTATTACCCAGTGGGTGAATCCTGAGCATCCTAAAGCCTTTATTGATACCGTACATGAATATAGCGCTAAATATTTATAAGGTTGAGTTGTGCTGAATATTTTTAAATCCAGCATAGAATTCTCCTATAAGGCAGCTTCGGCTGCCTTATTTGGTATTTTATTGCTGCTTGCCTTTGCTTTAACGGCCTCTATGGGGAGTCAGGAATTTTATGGTTTATTCCGCTATGACTATCTGTTGATCTATGCATTGCTAATTCAAGCCTGTTTATTATATTTAAAGCTTGAATCTTGGGCTGAAGCCAAAGTGATTGCCTTATTTCATATCATGGCAATGATCATGGAGATCTTTTTAACCCATCCTGCGATTGCCTCGTGGCATTATCCACAGCCTGCAGTGTTTAAAATTTTAACCGTGCCGTTGTTTGCAGGTTTTATGTATTCGGCAGTGGGGAGTTTTTTTGCCCGATCCTTGCGTTTATATCAGGTGAGTGTCAGTCATCTACCTAGATTTAGTCATATGCTGATCTTGGCTGTGCTGTCTTATATGAATTTTATGACTAAGTTTTTTGTACCTGATATTCGCTATGCTTTATTTGCATGGAGTACATGGATGTTTTGGTCAACCAAGATTCGTTTTTCTCTGGCCGAGCATCAATTGACCCTACCTATATTACCCGTACTTTGGTTATTGGCTTTCTTAATTTGGATTGCTGAAAACATCAGTACCTTTTATCAAATTTGGTTGTATCCAAGCCAAGTGGATGCATGGCATATGGTTGGGTGGGGGAAACTTGGTTCTTGGTATTTACTCCTGTTGCTCAGTTTGGTCTTGGTACTCAAAATTTTAGGCCAACGCTCGGACAAGGGGACCTGGCAATTACATTAAGCGGGAAATTCCCGCTTTTTTTATCTTTTAAAAATAGAAGCTTATTAATTTTATGATTAAACTGAAAAGAAAAGTTTTGTATTTTAAAAATGATACGGCTATTTTAAAGATGTGTAGAATAATTTTTATACACAATAACTAAAAAACCATAAGAATTGCTGGAGATTTCCATATGTTAAAAAAAGTTGTTCTAGGATGTGTACTTGCTTTGGGTTCAATGACAGCATTTGCAGATAGTGATGCCGGTTGTGGTATTGGCTCTCAAGTCTGGGCAGGTCAATCAGGTAAAATTCCAAAAATTATGGCAGCCACCACCAATGGTATTTTCTTAAACCAATTGTTTGGTATTACCTTTGGTACGCTCGGTTGTAATGGCAATGGTACTGTGTCCGCTAAAGTGGTGACCTTTACCAATGAAAATTCAGAAAATCTAGCGCGTGATATGGCGGTGGGTGAAGGTGAGAACCTCAACGTTTTGGCAGAATTACTCAATATTAAAGCCCAAGATAAAGCGCATTTCTTTGCGGTCTCTAAAGCCAACTTTACAAAAATTTATGCCTCTGAAAACAGCTTAGAAGTTTTGGCATCTTTACAACATGTGATGGCTCAAGACGACGTACTTAAAGCTTACGTTTAACAGACTAGGCTCTGCCTTCGGGCAGAGCACTCCTTTGACTTATGATTAGAGCATCTTTATCAGTGCCACGCTTTCTGTGTTTTACCTTCGTATTAAGCTTAGTCCCGAGTATCAGCTTTGCACATAATAGCTATATCCAACAGGCTGAACGCTTGCAATTGCATCAACATCCTACTTGGCAACATTTGACCTATCAACAGTCTGGCCTTAGTGAGGTCAGCTATACAGGTTTCTTTTTAACGCCCAATGGACAAAAAAATCCTCAACAAGAATTAGCGGCCCATGTTGAAGCCTTATTTCAAAATGCTCTACCTGATCAAGCCATGCGTTGTCGTTTTCCCGCACGCAGCCAATGGTTAATTCAACAATTAAATATTGATCTACATGCTTTGCCTAAAGTGAGTTGTCCTAAACTAGAGGCTTGGTGGCAACAGATCCAGCCGCATCGGGCCACTTTAATTTATGCCACTGACTTTATGGGCAATCCGAGTTCGATGTTTGGGCATACTTTACTCAGGATTGATCCGGAGAAAAGCCAAGATTTAAGCCTGGTTTCTTATGCAGTGAATTATGCGGCTACGGTGGCAGGACAAAGTGATTGGTCATTTGCCCTCAAAGGACTAACTGGACAATACCCAGGGGAATATTCGATTTTACCCTACTACCGTAAGGTAAAAGAATATGGCGATTTTGAAAGTCGAGACTTATGGGAATATGAACTCAATTTAACACCTGAAGAAACCCAATTTATGGTGCAGCATTTATGGGAAATGCAAAATGTTTCTTTCCCGTATTATTTTATTTCAGATAACTGTGCTTATCGCTTATTGGGTCTGATTGACTTAGTCCGACCTGCATTAAACCTACAACAACAGTTTCAACGCATTGCCATTCCAGTTGAGACTTTAAAAACGATTCAAGCACATGGTTTGGTTAAAGATGTGGTTTATCGTCCAGCGTTAGAAACCCAATTAAATACGCAAGCGAAAGCACACGGACAAAAACTAGCACTGGTAGCGCAGCAACTCACGCAAAAACCTAGCGAAAAAATGGCAGAGTTCATACGCCACTATGATCCATTAGAACAAGCTAAAATTTTAGAAATGGCTTATGACGCTTTGTATCTGCAGCTCACCAGCCGAGAAGTCGCAGCGAGTGAGGCGCAACCCAAATTAAGACGTATTTTGAGTTTAAGAAGCTATTTAGAGGTAGAGAAACAACGTGATTTACCGATACAGCCACAGCTTGATCCAAGTCAAAGTCACCATGCTCAGAATATTCAATTAAAAGTAGGGCAGGTACAAGGTCAAGAGTTTGTTGAAATTTCGCATCGACAGGCTTATCACGATTTAATCGATCCGCAAGCTGGTTTTCGTTTGGGCACACAATTACAGGTGTTAGAGGGGGCAGTGCAATATCGTGATGATCGAATTAAACTCACTGAATTGAATCTATTGAGTGTTAATTCTTATAGTCCTATCACGGCATTTAAAAGTGATATTAGCTGGGGCTTTAATTTGGGCTGGCAACAAGAAGCGCTTGATCGGCATGGCAATTTTAGTGAGGATGATCAGCACGGGCTAGTGAATTTAAAAACCCAGTTAGGTTACAGCTGGTTGCTCGGCCGTGATCAACATTTATGCTATGGGCAATTACAAAATCAATTTCAGGCAGGTAAAGCATTAGACTTGGGCTGGCGCACTGGAATTGGTCCGACAGCAGGTTGTCAAAGTTTATGGTCGGATCAGATCAATAGTGTTGTGCAGGTCGAATTGCCATTTTGGGATGATGTTGATCAATGGCAAATGAAGGCCAAAACAGAGTTGCAATACGTGATTCAGCCTAATCAGACCCTACGTGTGGGTTATGAATATCAATTACAAGACCACAAAAATTGGGATCGTTTGAGTTTTAGCTTTGTACAGTATTTTTAATCCATGCTAGAAACTGCTGTTTTTGTGCTAAGTAGTCAGGATGCTGTTGAGCCATATCCCATTTTTGCTTAAAAATGGCTGCGGCTTGTGCCTTGATGGGATCTTCAGCTGAGCGAGGCAATTCTTCGCGTCCATGTGCACCGCTCAAGCCTTTTTTATCTACAGGCACAGGGCCCTTGTATTTTTTACCCCCTTTATGGTTGGCATAACGTCGCGCACGGGTATAGCCCATTTGTAGAAATTTACGTGCCATATCTGCGCCAATAAAATCATGTTGTTTTAAATAATCTAAAAAAAGTTGGTAAATTGTGTCACTGCTTAAAGTGGCTTTTGCAGGGTCAGCAAAGCGCCAATGCGGTAAAATTTCCGACTTATAGGGTTCAACCAACAACACCCCTTGTTCACCACGTCCAATACGATACAGTTCTGGACGCTCTCTAAAGTTAATTGTTTTGAAATCTAAACTATAGTCAAAACTATTCGAGTTTACGCGTGCTGCACGCCGTGGGACCTCTGCTGTTGTCTTGGGCATATGTACTCCTGATCGCAAATAAAGCCCCTGTAGAGGGGCTTTATCGTGGCTTATTTGTCTTTTTTAGCTTTGCTTGTGGTCGCTTTAGCCTTATTGGTGGTTTTGGCTTTGCTTGGCTTTTTAGTGCTTGCTGCCTTTTTGCTGACTTTAGCGTCAGTATCCGACTTCTTGGTTTTGGCTATTTTCTTAACTTCGGACTTTGTGTCTTTGGTCTCAGCTTTTTTAGCCGGTTTTTTGACTGTTTTGGCCTTTTTGGTTACTGCTTTGTCTTGATCTGCTTTACTGGTTTTGTTGGACTTTTTGACTTTGTCCTCAGTGGCTTTTTTGGCTTTTGCAGTCGAGGTTTTCTTTTCGGTTTTTTTTGCTGTTGCTGCCATGTGGATTCCATCCTGTGTAGATTGACCTCTTTAATGTAGGCTCAAAATTTGTTGCATAGGGCTGTAGTTATGTAGTGATATGTAGATTCGCTGTAAGAAGTTTAAATAAAAATTAAAAAATACAGATAAAATGAGTCTAGATTTTAAGCACGCATTGATATTTTCGCGAAGTTTTCATGGCTTAATGCAGGGAATGTATGTTGATTGGCATGAGGGTGGCTTGAATCGGATTCATGTGCATGATTGAACTGAAAAGACTTGCATTTAATCGCGATAGTGATCAGAAAAACTGAAAAAGCAAATTAAATGAGAGCACTTTTTTGTAAATGACTAATTTTTAGAAATCTAGAATTGTGTCTATTTATGCAGAAGATTATGATGGCGTTTTGTCAAATTTGACGGTTTCTCCCTCCATGCAAGCGCTTGTTCCATCAGACACAGTATTGGCTTGGCAAAGTATTTGTCAGCAGTATCAACACAACGAATTGAAGTTAGCCGCAGCGTTTATTGCTCGACATGTGGACTGTTTGGTACTGGCATTTTATGAACAAATGTTGTTGTTACCTAAAGCCGCAGAGTTTTTTGGCGATGATATCGTGCAAAAGCGCCTTAAGCAGACGCTGAAAAACTGGTTACTGGCAACCTTTCAAGTCCCTCTGCAAAATACATATCAAGCCGCAATTGAACAACAGCAAAAAGTGGGGCGTGTTCATGCACGGGTGGGTATTCCGTCATGGTTAATTATGCGAGGCGTACGTGAAATTTATGCCAATATTTTTCGAGTACAGGCAGAACATCCTACAGCCTATGATGCTCGTCTAAATAGTTACTTTATCCAAGTGATTGGTTTAACGACAGAAGTGATGTGTTGTTCTTATGAGGAAAATACGGTAGAGAAACACGAAAACAAACAAAGCTATCGGGCATTTTCTGCCATACAAGATGTAGCGATCCAAAAAGATCATCAGCGCAGCAGTCTACTTCATTGGGAAAATGATTTGATGTATCGGGTGTTTTCTCATCAAGATGTACGCCAGTATCCGGTTTTGTCTAAATCTGAATTTGGTTTATGGTTCATTCATAAAGCAGCTTATGCCTTTCAAGGTACGGCACAAGTCGATTTAATTTTACAGCGTATTCAAGATATAGATGATTTAAAAACGAAGCAACTCGATCAAGATCCCTTAGAAACTATTCAAGAGATTCGTCAGATTAACCGTGAAATTCAAAATTTGTTAGAACAGCTGTTTCAAATGGTGGATTATTTACAAGCGGGTAATGATCCTTTAACCCAATTAATGAGTCGGCGGTATTTAAATACCATTTTGGCCCGTGAAATTCATTTTTCTCGTCAAAATCATGCGGCATTGGCTTTACTTGCTCTTGATGCAGATTTCTTTAAACAGCTCAATGATCGTTATGGCCATGCCCAAGGTGACTTGGCGTTAAAAATGATCGCAGATACCTTAAGGCATTATACTCGTGGCAGTGACTATGCATTTCGTGTCGGCGGTGAAGAGTTTTTAGTATTACTGGTAGACACATCTTTTGCTCAGGCACAGATAATTGCAGAGAATATTCGTGCCCATATTGCAGCACAGCGACTGGCGCTCGCCAATGGTGAGAATGTACAACTAACAGTGAGCATTGGCTGCGTCAATTATGATGGACATCCTGATTATCAACGCTTATTAGATGCTGCCGATGCGGCCTTATATCAGGCCAAACAACAAGGTCGCAATCGAGTATATAGTCAGTTACTCTGTCACACCCCTGTGCCTGAGTTGGCATAATTATGTGTAAAGGGTAGATGCTATGCATCTACCACCACAAAGTATTTTTTGACTGTTTCGACCACTTCAAAGGTGCCTTTAAACCCCGGTGGAATGACACCTGCATCACCGGCTTTAATCTCTACCACACTTTGATTTTGATCGTGCAAGCGAACCACACCTTCTAAGACGTGAAAAAATTCTTGTTTATTTTCAGCGAAGACAATATGCCAAGCGCCCACTTCGCATTGCCAAATGCCAGCATTCATATTGGGATGTTCATATAAACTTTGGGTTAAACGCTGGGGATTATTTTTGACTAAACGATCAGGGCGTGGATAGTCGATGCTTGATTCACTTGTAGCAAGGCCTTGTCCGGCAATGTAAAGCTGTGTCATATATATTCATCCATAAAAAAGCCTCAAACATGTTGAGGCTGATTTGCTTAATAACTTTCTGGCACTGCAGATAAGAATTCACGACGCTCATCTTTATTGGTTTTAAAATCACCTGTAAAAGATACGGTTCGCGTAGTTGATTCTTGTTTGCCTACACCGCGCATCATCATACACATATGGGCGGAATCAATCACCACAGCAACACCGCGCGCACCTGTGACTTCTGCAACAGCTTCGGCAATTTGCTGGGTTAGGTTTTCTTGAATCTGTAAACGACGCGCAAACATTTCGGTAATGCGGGCAAATTTAGATAAGCCTAAAACGTTACCTTCTGGTAAATAAGCAATATGCACACGGCCATAAAATGGCAGTAAATGATGCTCACAGAGTGAATAAAATTCGATATTTTTCACTAACACCATTTCGCGGTTATCAGAAGGGAAGACTGCGTTATTGGTCACTTCTTCTAATGTTTTGCTATAACCAGACGTTAAATACGAAAAAGCTTTAGCAGCACGCACAGGTGTATCTTTAAGACCTGGGCGATCTAGATCTTCACCAACGGCAGTTAGGATATTTGCGTAGGATTGCTGCATAGACATAAGACGTGTTCACTTACACTGAGATTGAACAAGGCGGGCATTGTAACAGAAAACTATCAAAATGCCCGCCTTTGGGGAAAAATCCGATTACTGATTAAACTTTGGGTTTTTTTCTGTGCGTTTTAGTAACACTAATACCGCTCCAGTACCGCCTTGTTTTTCAGGCGCACTGACAAAAGCCAAAACATCACGGTGTTGGCGTAGCCAACCGTTAACATAAGTTTTTAAAATTGCATCTGGGCCTTTGCCGTGTACAATTTTAATCACGTTTTGGTTTTCGTCTTTGGCCATTTGAATAATTTGCAGCACAGCAACGCGTGCTTCTTCTACGGTACAACCATGTAGATCGACCGCTTCAAACCAACGTAAATTACCAGCTTTTAAATCCTCGAACACTCTATGCTGCAAAGTGGCAATACGATAGCTTAAATTGGATTGACTACCGACAGGATTCAAAGTGGCAACCGTATCTGAGAGCAAAGTCTCATCAGTTTCCATTGGCCCCATGGCTGCTGCCCGTTTTGCTAGAGTCTGCGCATCTAATTTTTTCTTGCTGATCACTGGCGTTTTGGCAGTATTGCTGGTTGCAAGTTTTTTTACACCACGCATTTCTTTGGCAAATAAAGCCATGTCTTCAGCTACAGGGTCAGCCACCTCAACCACTTTGGGTTCAGGTGCTTTGACCGCTGCATGCGGATTCGTAATCTGTTTCTTAAAAGCTTTCAGTAGGTTGTACTGGTCTTTAGACAGGGAAGAATCGTTATTACTCATAGGAGATCAATTAAATTGGTTGAGGCTGCCCAAATAATGCGTTAAAGGCATGATCAGGACGAGGCTGTTTCATAAAACTTTCGCCCACTAAAAAGGCGTGAATATCGTTGGCTTGCATCATCGCGACATCAGCAGGGGTGGCAATACCGCTTTCTGTCACCAACAAACGTGAGGGTTCAAGCAGCTTTTTCAAGCGTAACGAAGTATTGAGGTCAACGTCAAAGGTCTTTAAGTTACGGTTATTCACGCCAAGTAAACAACGCTCAGACAATTGTAAGGCACGCTCAAGTTCTGCTTCATCATGTACTTCAACCAATACATCTAAATGGTGTTCAAATGCGGTTTTTGACATTTCTTCTAACTGTTGGTCAGACAAACAGGCCACAATTAACAGAATACAATCAGCATGTAAAGCACGTGCTTCAATGACCCCATAAGGATCAATTAAAAAATCCTTACGCAGCGCAGGTAAGCTGCAATGTGTGCGTGCAATCTGGATATTTTCGTCGTTTCCTTGGAAAAAGTCTACATCTGTCAGTACAGATAAGCAGGCAGCACCCGCGGCTTCATACTGTTCGGCAATTTCTGCAGGATTAAAGTTTTCACGAATAATGCCTTTAGAGGGAGAGGCTTTTTTTATTTCAGCAATCACACCTGGACGTTTGCCTTGCAAGTTTTGCGCAAAACCGCGCACTGGGGTTGCCGCTTGTGCGAGTTGCTCGACATCATACAAACTTTTTTGTTTTAAGCGTGCTTTAAACTCATCATGTTTACGCTCAACAATTTTCCCTAAAATCGTGTTGGCAATCTCAATCATGGTCTACATCCTGTTAAACGTCGTATTCTTTTAAGGTTTTGCTAAATTCGGCTAAGATGCCCATTTTTTCGAGTGCCTGACCACCATAAATAATGTCATGCGCTAAGGCCACACCTTGTTTATAGTTGACGCATAAACCAGAGACATAAAGACCTGCACCGGCATTCAGCGCAACCATGTTGGCGGCTTTTTCGCCAATCGCTGATTTTTTCTTAGCGAGCGCATCTTTAATCAGTTTTAAGCTATCGGCTGGGCTTTCAATGCTTAAACCACTTAAAGTTTGTGATTCAATACCGACATCTTCCGGTTGAATGGTCCACTCAAAAATTTCACCGTCTTTGAGTTCTGCCACATAGGTTTTAGCGGCGAGGCTAATTTCGTCTAAACCATCATGTGAATGGACCACCATGACGTGCTCTGCACCTAAATGCATCAATACTTCTGCCATTGGACGACATAATTCTTGCGAGAACACCCCAATCACAAAACGTTTGACTCCAGCAGGATTGGTGAGCGGGCCGAGTAAGTTAAAAATACTACGGAAGCCTAACTCTTTACGTGGACCAGCAGCATATTTCATGGCTTGATGGTGATTGGGTGCAAATAAAAACCCCACGCCCATTTCACGAATGCAGCGCTCAGTTTGTTGCATATTTAAATCAAGCTGAATGCCTGCTTGTTCAAGTAAATCTGAAGAACCTGATTTACCTGATACACCGCGACCACCGTGTTTAGCAATGGTGGCACCTGCGGCAGCAATCACAAAACTTGAAGCAGTAGACACATTAAATAAGTTTTGACCGTCACCGCCTGTGCCGACAATATCGACTAAATAGTCAAGATCAGATACATCAATTTTAATCGCAAACTCACGCATCACCCGCGCAGCAGCGGTAATTTCTTCGATACTTTCGCCTTTTAAGCGTAAACCCATCATAAAGGCGCCAATTTGTGCATCGCTGGCTTCGCCAGACATGATGCTACGCATGACATCTTGCATTTGTGCATCAGTTAAATGGATGTTTTTAGTAATATTACTTAAGGCTTGTTGAATATTCATAGTGCGCTCAATCAATTTGCATAATTTTCAAGGAAGTTTTTAAAGATTTGATGGCCATGATCACTTAAGATGGATTCTGGGTGGAACTGCACGCCTTCTACCGGCAATGTCTTATGTTTAACGCCCATAATTTCTTCCATGGAGCCATCTGCTTCATTGGTCCAGCAAGTCACCTCCAAACACTCAGGCAAAGTCGCTTGATCAATCACCAAGGAGTGATAACGCGTTGCTGAGAAAGGCGAGGGTAAATTGCTGAAAATTCCAGTATCGGTATGGTACATATCCGATAAACGACCATGCATCACGCGTTTGGCACGCACAATATTGCCGCCAAAGGCTTGTCCAATACTTTGATGGCCTAAGCACACCCCAAGCACGGGAATCTTGCCAGCAAAATGTTGAATGGCAGGAATTGAAATGCCGGCTTCACTCGGTGAACATGGTCCTGGCCCAATGACCAAATACTTCGGTTGCCATCGCTCGATATCTTCCAACGTCACGGCATCATTACGGACTACTTTTACTTCTTGGTTTAACTCGCCAAAATATTGCACGATGTTATAAGTAAAGGAGTCATAGTTGTCGATCATTAAAAGCATGAGCTTAACCTATTGAAAAATTATGCACTTAACTGTGCGAAGTTGTCCTAATATAGAGTTCATCTCAAGAATCAACCAAAATGATTGGGTGAAAAATAAGACGATTGGCATCATAACAAAAAATCTACATTTTCTGCTGAACTATTTCGAGCTCATCCGCATTTTACTGAACTTGAAGCTTTAAAAAGCGCCTTAACCGACTTGATTACAGCTCAGCACACAACCAAGTGATCACTCAAAGCCAAGGCATGCTTCAAATCAAGGCAACACAATGAACTTTGTAGTGCAGTTAATCAATATTTGTTAAGTCGCCTAAGCGAATCAAGAATTAAAAATGCACCTAGATTGTGCTGAATTAAATCTGGTTTTAGCATCTGAAAAAGCTATTAAAAAGTAAAAGAGATTGTTTTTTTCTTATATAAAACAAAGATAAAATTTAACTAATTTTCTAAAATCATGCGCTTATATAAAAACAATTGTTGATGTTTTAAACAATTAAGACCAATTGATGATAAAAAACTTTCCCAATTTGAATCTATCCTTAATAAATCTAAAAATACAGGCTATTTTTTGCTCGAAAAATGTACGGAAGTTGCTGAGTTTTGCAGGTTAATGCACTATTATAGAGCATGTGTTGGTTGTTTTATAAGAATTGCGCCCAAGCATGTTTGAATATGGTGCATTTCCCTGTCTACACAGTATAATAGCGGCAAAGTAATTGGCTTAAATCGCGTATCCTGGCAAAGATTTCAACGTTTTAGCATGGCTTTTAAAAGTTGGTATGGGAATTGCTTTACAACAGCCAACTACTAACACGCACGGTTGAGTGCAACAAAAAATCATCGGAGCAAAATGAGCATGGCGAACAAGGTCCTTCAACTCATCGAAGAAAGTGGCGCAAAATGGGTCGATTTCCGCTTTACGGATACTAAGGGTAAAGAGCAACATGTCACTTACCCAGCAGACAGTATTGACGAAGATACTTTCGAAGACGGTAAAATGTTTGACGGTTCGTCAATCGCTGGCTGGAAAGGCATTGAAGCATCAGACATGATTTTACGTCCAGATGCAGAAACAGGTTTTATCGACCCGTTCTTTGCAGAACCTACAGTTGTTGTGACGTGTGATGTCATTGAACCTTCAACTGGTCAAGGTTATGAACGTGACCCTCGCTCGATTGCTCGTCGTGCTGAAGAATACCTAAAATCTACAGGTATCGGTGATACTGCATTCTTCGGTCCAGAACCGGAATTCTTCGTATTTGACGAAGTAAAATGGGACATCGATATGTCTGGCGCGCGCCATACATTAATCGCTGAAGAAGCTGCTTGGTCAACGGGTAAAGACTACGAAGCGGGTAACTCAGGTCACCGTCCACGTGTGAAAGGCGGTTACTTCCCAGTACCACCAGTAGATTCTTCACAAGATATGCGCGCTGATATGTGTGCAAAAATTGAAGAAATCATGGGTCCTGGTCGCGTTGAAGTTCATCACCACGAAGTTGCATCTTGTCAGCTTGAGATTGGTGTAAGCTTTAACACCATGGTTCGTAAAGCGGACGAAGTTCAACAGTTTAAATATGCGGTGTGGAACGTTGCACACCAGTATGCAAAAACTGCAACCTTTATGCCGAAGCCAATGGTAGGTGATAACGGTTCTGGTATGCACGTGCATATGTCAATTTCTAAAGACGGCAAAAACTTGTTCGCAGGTGATGAATATGCGGGTCTTTCAGAAATGGCGCTTTACTTCATTGGCGGTATTATTAAACATGCACGTTCATTAAATGCAATTACTAACCCGTCTACGAATTCGTACAAGCGTTTAGTACCGCATTATGAAGCACCGATTATGTTGGCTTACTCAGCACGTAACCGTTCTGCATCGATCCGTATTCCTTACGTATCTAGCCCGAAAGGCAAGCGTATTGAAGCACGTTTCCCTGATCCAATGATGAACCCGTACTTAGGTTTCGCGGCATTGTTAATGGCGGGTATCGACGGTATTCAAAACAAGATTCACCCAGGTGAAGCTGCAGACAAAAACTTATACGATCTTCCACCGGAAGAAGAAGCGAAAA
This sequence comes from Acinetobacter sp. CY05, assembly GCF_059515805.1. NCBI lineage: Bacteria > Pseudomonadati > Pseudomonadota > Gammaproteobacteria > Moraxellales > Moraxellaceae > Acinetobacter > Acinetobacter sp. CY05. The sequence continues at coordinate 133,691 of NZ_JCAKMW010000001.1, forward strand.
TCCCAACAGTGGCACATAGCCTAGATATGGCATTAGAAGCACTTCAAGCGGATCACGATTACCTGCTTAAAGGTGGTGTATTCACCAAAGAAATGCTAGATGCTTATATCGAACTTAAAACTGAAGAAGTGCGTCGTTTGAATACCACTACGCATCCAGTTGAATTTGATATGTACTACAGCTTGTAATTCTTTAGAATTAAAAGTGAAAAAAACCCGCGCTTGTCGCGGGTTTTTTGTATATTTACTTTAAGATCAAATGATTTCACCAGAATTGAAGCGTTATGGCAAAACCACGTAAAAAACATACCGGCTTTTTCCCATGGAATGATCCACAAGATCATGACAAGGGATTTAAACTTAATTTTTCAGAAGTGACCTATTTGGAACTAGGGCGTACGCTTGAAGGTTATAAACAGGCGCAATTTGTCGAGCTTAAAAACCCTGAACTGGCTTTAGATTTTGACTATCCTCAAGAATTTTATTTAAGTGCAGAAGGTTTTATTTTAATTAAAACACCGCAAGGTCAATTTAAAGTGATTGCTAAAACTGATACAGCCTAATGTCCAAACTACCAATACCTGCCGAGCTTCAGGCTTGGCTTTATGCAGAAGGTTCTTTAACCCAGCAGCTCACCCAACTGGGGCGAGGGCAGTTTCGGGTGCAACCGTTACATGAGCATTTTGCGCGTTTGAGCTTTGTGGACGCCAAATGGTTGCAGATGCCGTATCAGCATACGGCATGGGTACGAGAAGCCTATTTATATGGCTCAGATGCGCAGCCTTGGGTCAAAGCCAAAAGTATTTTTCCCATTTTAAGCTTGCAAAAAAAAGCGCGTATTTTTCGACATATTGGTAAAAAACCCATTGGTTGGTACTTATTTCAAAGAACCACACCTCAATGTGAGCGCCGTGTCTTGTGGCTTGAAGATGGTTGGACACGTCAGAGCTGCTATACTTGGCATGGGTGTAAATTTATCGTACAAGAGAGTTTTTTACCCGCTTTTTATGACTTTATTCAAAAGCAGTAGGCGAAATCAATATGGCAATGGTACACGCAACCACTTGGCGCGAGCGAATTGGCGCTTATTATTATTTATGTCGTTTTGATAAACCGATTGGCACCGAATTGGTGTTTTGGCCAATGATGTGGGCGCTGTGGATTGCTAATCAAGGTACACCGAGCTTAAATATCCTTATTCCCATGATATTAGGCACCATTTTTATGCGTGCCGCAGGGTGTGCCATTAATGACTTTGCTGATCGTAAAGTTGATGGTGCGGTAGAGCGAACAAAAACACGGCCTTTGGCTACAGGCGTGATTCGCGCGCGTGAAGCGATTTATGTGTTTTTAGGCTTGGTACTTGCGAGTGCGTTGATGCTACTGTTTTTACCCATTGAAACCTTTTATTGGTCATTTGGGGCATTGGCTTTAGCTTTTGTTTATCCCTTTATGAAGCGTTACACCCATTTGCCACAAGTGGTATTGGGCGCAGCATTTTCATGGGCGATTCCGATGTCTTATACTGCAGTGGGACAAACCCCTGATTTAACGTGTTGGTTACTGTATTTTGGTAATTTGGCATGGACTGTAGCCTATGATACTCAATATGCTATTACTGACCGTGAATATGATTTAAAGATTGGGGTGAAATCTACCGCAATTTTGTTTGGACGTTATGACATCCAAATCATTGCTTTACTACAAGCACTGGCACTCAGTTTATTTAGCAGCGCTCTATATTTAGAAAACTTACTCATGCCATTTGGCTTAGTTGCGCTCTTGGTGATTGCGGCTGATTTTATTTACCAATGGACAAAAACGAAAGATAAACGACCAGGGATGTGCTTTTGGGCATTCAGGCACAATCGCTGGGTTGGACTGATATTCTTTTTAGGTATTTTCTTGAGTCTGATTTAATTTTAAAAAGCATCCTAGTCAGATGCTTTTTTTTATGTTTAATTAACAAGGCATAACAATAAAATCAATTAGGAATAAAAAATGTCAATTTGGAAAAAGACCTTACTTGCCCTGACGTGTAGTAGCAGCTTGTTTTTAACTGCATGTAATGATGACAATGACAGCCATAGCGCGGCTCGTTATGACACTTATCTGAGTGAAAGCAACTATCAGCATGATCGTGTTTTGGCGGCTAGTCGTATTAATGTCATGAAATATACCATGCCTAGTGTCACAGGCCAGCCAGTAACAGCTTCTGCCTTGGTCTTCACGCCACGTACAGCAAAACCTAAGGACGGTTGGCGTGTGGTGGTTTGGGAACATGGCACGGTGGGCAGTGGCGATCAGTGTGCGCCAAGTAATAATCAACTCAATCCACGTTTTAGAATATTGGCTGAAAGTTTATTGGCCGCAGGCTATGTGATTGTGGCACCTGATTACGAAGGGTTAGGTGAAAAAGGGATTCATCCTTATCTACATTTACAAAGTGCAGCTAAATCGGCGATTTATGCACAAAAAGCCTATCAAGAACGTTATGCGAAGGAGGCTAAAGGTACATGGATGAGTATTGGCCAATCACAAGGCGGGCATGCTTCACTTGCTACAGCTGAGTTTGCCCAGCAAGATGCTCATTATTTGGGAGCAGTGGCAGCTGCACCTGCTTCAAGTTTGGGCTATATCATTCAACATATTGCTCCGAACTTATTAAAAGATGTGCTTTTAGCAGAAAGTGTGGGTTTAGTTGAAAAGGGCACCGCAGCTGCAGGTTATGCTGAGTTATTGTCTTATGCCGCCTATGTCACCACAGGGATTCAAGCTTATAAGCCAGATTTTGACTATAATAGTGTATTTGAGTCGCGCTCCCAACCAATTGTAGCTGCCGCTTTAGGCACTACGGGTGATAATGGTTTATGTTTAAGTGAATTAGGCCCACGTTTTACCCAAGATATTTTGCAATATGTGGCAGAAAATCCAGGGAAAACTGTTTTAGACTATCCGGGCTTAACGCCAAACTTTGACCAAAATCCAGTAATTGCTGCCTTTTTAGCAGAGAATCAACCGGCAACCCAATACATTGCCAAGCCGGTCATGATTGTACAAGGTAAACTGGATGCTGCTGTGCCTTATGTGGTGACTGAGCAGTTGGCTGAAGAGTTAGCCGCCAAAGGTACAGAGGTCGAGCTGCATTTGGTCGAAGGTGCAACGCATACTCAAGCCATTGTATTTAAAAATAAAGAAGTGGTGGAGTTTATTCAGCAACATATGCCAGCACGTTAAAGCGCTTGTAGTTCTTTTAAAATAAAGCCCAGTGCTGGATTGGCTGAGTCCTTACGGTAATTGGCATAGAGTGCCAATTGCGGTAAGGCAAACTCAGTTTTAATCGTAACGATATCCTGATTTAAAAATTTTAAAGCGTATTCGGGTAAAAAGCTAAACCCAAAGCCCATATTAATTAAATTAATATGCTGTAAAACATTGGTCACCCACATCAATTGTTGTTTTTGCATCTGCTCGAAATCAAAGTGCTGTTGGATTTTTTCATACAGCACAGGTGAGGCAGTTTGTTCACATAAAATTAACGTTTGGCGCTGGAGAGTTTTTTTAGACATGGGTTGCTGGTGTGGATACAGTTTTTGTGATGCCACCAAATACAAAGGTTCTTGTAAAATTAAATGATGCGCATATTCAGCCTCATCTAGCTGATAACGAGTAAAAGCTAAATCGAGTTCAGCATTTTTTAAGGCTTGGATTTGCTCTAAACAGGTCAAACTTTGAATATGTAATTGCAAGCTTGGCATATGCTGTTTCAGCTTGGCCAACAGCTGCGGCATGAGTTTAATTTCTGCCACGTTTAAAAAACCAATATGAATTTGATTCTGTTTTTGCTGCGCCACTTGGCGTGCTGCGGCAATGGCTAAATGAGCATTATCTAATGCAGCTTGTGCATAGCTTAAAAATGCTTGCCCCTCTTGGGTTAGGCTAATTTGACGAGCAGAGCGATCGAGTAACTGCACTCCGACTTCTTGTTCTAAATCTTTAATTTGCTGACTTAAGGACGGTTGGGTGGTAAATAATTTTTGCGCGGCTTTGGTAAAGCTGTGTTCTTCTGCCACAGTCACAAAATAACGTAAATGACGCAGTTCCATCGTTGAGCCCTGTGAATCTTTAGCCGATTTAATGTAAACAACAATCCTCCTAAAGTATAGGGAAAATCTAGGCGTCTATAGGCAAAACTTATATGCCTTGCAGCATGATAGACAGTTTTTATACTGAGGCATCAATTTAAGCCCTTGCTGTAAGAGGAAGTCGCACATGGCAGCGCATTATGACACCGACGTTTTGGTGATTGGCACAGGACCGGCAGGTTCAACTTTAGGTTTGGCTTTGGCCACCTATGGCATCAAAGTTCAACTGTTTACCCAATTTAATTGGCTGGCCAACAGTCCCCGTGCGCATATTACCAATCAACGTGCCATGGAAGTGCTGCGTGATTTGGGGGTCGAAGAGCAAGCCAAACAAATTGCTACGCCGTGGCACGAAATGGGCGAGAGTCTAATTACCACCAGTTTGGTGGGAGAAGAAATTGCTCGTATGAGCGCTTGGGGAACAGGTGATGAACGTTATGGCGACTATTTAAAAGGCAGCCCATGTCCATTAATTGATTTAATTCAGCCCAAAATGGAAGCCTTGTTGGTGAAAAATGCCGGCGAGCGTGGCGCGATTTATAATTTTAATACCGAATATTTATCCCATGAACAAGATGAACACGGTGTTACTGCACGGTTCTTAAATAAAATTACCCATACTGAATTTAGTCTACGTGCCAAATATTTGGTGGGTATGGATGGCGCGCGCTCTAAAGTGGTTGAGGAGTTGGAGTTGCCATTAGAAGGTGTCATGTCGCGTGCAGGTACGGTATATGTGACCTTTAAAGCTGATTTAAGCCAATATGTGCAGCATCGTCCGGCAATTTTACAATGGATTGTTAATCCTGAAGCGGGCTTTGGTGAGATTGGTATGGGCTTATTACGCGCCATTAGCCCATGGAATGAATGGATTATGGGTTGGGGCTTTGATATTAGCCAAGGCGAGCCACAAGTCACCACAGAGCAAGTGCAAGCGCGTTTAGATGCTTTTGTGGGTGCACATGTTGAAGATTTAGAGATTGAAAAACTCTCATATTGGTATGTTAATCAAACCTATGCCACTCATTATTCAAAGGGTCGAGTCTTCTGTGGGGGGGATGCGGTGCATCGTCATCCACCATCAAGTGGCTTAGGTTCAAATACCTGTATGCAAGATGCGTTTAATTTAGCTTGGAAATTGGCTTATGCGGTGAAAGGCTGGGCACAACCTGAATTATTGCAATCCTATAGTGATGAACGTGCACCTGTAGGTAAACAAATTGTAGCGCGTGCTAATCAATCACGCTTTGACTATAAATATTTAAAACAGGTTTTTGGTTTTGATCAAGGTATTCAAACCCAAGCGCAAATGTTAGAACGTATTTTTGCAGAAACTGAAGAAGCAGCAAAAATACGTAAACAGCTTTATCAAGCTCTAGAAATTAAACATCATGAGTTTAATGCCCAAGGGGTAGAGCTGAATCAACGTTATCAATCATCGGCTGTGATTGCTGATGAATCTGAAGAAGTCTTTGTCAAAGATCAAGAACTGTATTTACAAGCCACCACGCGACCAGGCGCCAAAATTCCACATACGTGGTTGGTCGATCGCAAAGGACGTAAACATTCCACGCTAGATATCACAGGGAAAGGTCGCTTTACTTTGATCACAGGATTGTCGGGTAAAGCGTGGCGTGAAGCCGTACAAGCCTTAGGCCTAGACTACTTAGATGTTATTCAGATTGGTTCGCGTGATTATCGTGATGTCTATGCCACATGGCAGGCTAAATCTGAAATAGATGACAATGGCGCGATTTTAGTGCGTCCAGATGGTTATATTGCATGGCGTATGTCCTCTGTCACAGCAGATGTGGATCATCAAGCCACGCTGAGCAACGTCTTGCAGCAGCTCAACTTAAATCTCTAAAATAGACAAGCCGACATGAGGTCGGCTTTTTTCATTGCTTTGCTAACTGGGCTTGCTAGAATGATGCGCCTATTTTTGTTTAACGCTATGGAGTGTCATTGATGTCGACAAATAGCAAACGTTTAACGCCTAAAGTTATTTTACTGGCAAGTCTAGGTTTAATCATTCCGGTCTTATTGGTGGCAGTGGCATTTTTTGCGATTAAGAGTGATGCTAAAAATCAGCAAGCTTATCAAAAACAGCAGCAAGAAATTTTAGATCGTATTGCCGCGCGTGAAGCTGCAGAAAAAGCCGCTTCAGAAGCCAGTCCTAAGCCTTAAGATCTTTTTGTAGCTGGCGTACCGATGGAATGGCGGTATAACGAATCACACGGTAGCCAGCATCATGAAACATTGCATCACGTGCAGCATCGCGTGCTTCTTGGCCTATATGGCTAGGATCATCGAGTTCAATAATTGCCAGCACTTCTAAGTGCTTATTTAGCACCACAAAGTCCGTGACTTTGCGATTAAATTTATTTCTAACCTGAATATCTTGACTGGTAATTAAAGCAGTAAATGCGACTTGCGCCAAAATATAATAGTTGGGTTCTGGAAAAGCGGCTTTGAGTTGAAAGAAAAGTTTACTTTCAAAATTGGTAATGACTTTTTTAGGATAATAGGTTTTAGGTTTTTGGGGTGCAGCAGGGCGACGAAGCACAAGCAACACCAAGGCCAATGTTGCCATGCAGCCAATCATAAAGAAGATGATTTGCGTTAAGCTGAATACTTGCATAAATCACACATAAGAAAAAACCCACTCAATTGGAGTGGGTTTTTAGAATTTTGGCTCTCCAACCTGGGCTCGAACCAGGGACCTGCGGATTAACAGTCCGTCGCTCTACCGACTGAGCTATTGGAGAATCTGCAGGCGATTATAAAGCAAATTGCTATGGCGTCAAGTTATTTAAGTTAAAAAAATCATAACTGTTTTAAAAACAAGCAGATTGTTTGAAATTAGATAAAAACTAGGGCACAGGCATATATTTTAAAGAATAAAAAACCCACTGCAAAGAGTGGGTTTTTTAAGAATCTTGGCTCTCCAACCTGGGCTCGAACCAGGGACCTGCGGATTAACAGTCCGTCGCTCTACCGACTGAGCTATTGGAGAATCTGAGAGCGATTATAGAGAATTTTTAAAAGGGGTCAAGTGAGAATTTTAAAAAATCAGTTAAATTGCTTTTAAATGATTTAAATTTAAGCAAGTGGTTTAAATCTAAAGTATTTTTAATATTGTGAAACTTTAGTCAATAAAAAACCCACTGCAAAGAGTGGGTTTTTTAAGAATCTTGGCTCTCCAACCTGGGCTCGAACCAGGGACCTGCGGATTAACAGTCCGTCGCTCTACCGACTGAGCTATTGGAGAATCTGAGAGCGATTATAGAGAATTTTTCTAGATGGTCAATAATTTTTTAATATAAATGAATTGCTTGCATTATTTTTAAACAAAAAATAAAAAATCACCCTAAAGCGGGTGATTTTTTACACTGAAAAATAAAACTTATTTTTCAACACCAGCTTCTTGACCGGCATATTTCGCGTTCGCGTAATCCCAGTTTACAAGGCTTTCTAGGAAAGTTTTGATGTATGCAGGACGTGCGTTACGGAAATCGATGTAGTAAGCGTGTTCCCAAACGTCGATGGTTAATACAGCAACTTTACCGTGAGCCATTGGTGTATCAGCATTAGACGTTTTAAGGATAGATAAGTTACCGTTTACTTCGTCAGCAACTAACCAAGCCCAACCTGAACCGAATTGAGTTGTTGCAGCAGCAGCAAACTCTTCAGCAAATTTTTCGTAAGAACCGAACGCTTCGTCAATTTTAGCAGCTAACGCGCCAGTTGCAGCACCGCCACCGTTTTTAGCCATACAGTTCCAGTAGAACGTGTGGTTCCAAACTTGTGCAGCATTGTTGAAGATACCTGCTTTAGAGGCATCACCAGCAGACGCTTTGATGATTTCTTCTAAAGTTTTACCTTCAAGTTCAGTACCTTTGATCAAGTTGTTTAAGTTAACAACATAAGTATTATGGTGCTTGTCGTGGTGAAATTCTAAAGTTTCTTTGCTGATGTGTGGAGCAAGATCTTCGTAACCGTACGGAAGAGCCGGTAAAGTAATCGTTGTCATGTTTCAATTCCTTGCTAATGCTGGGTTTTGAGATTAAAAAGTGTGGTTATTGTAATCGATTCTGGACCAAATGGCGCATTGATCTTTAATAACAATACACAATAAAGCCTGAATTTATACAGATAAATAAAAATAAAAGATTAGATCGGGTTATTCAATTCAAAATACACCGTTTCGATGCCAAATTCGGCGCTTAAGGCTTGGGCTAGACGCTGCACACCATAGCGTTCTGTCGCATGATGCCCACAGGCATAATAGTGTACGTCTAATTCTTGTGCTTCATAAAAAGTGCGTTCTGAGACTTCACCTGAAATATAGGCATCACACTTTTGGCTGGCAGCTTTATGAATAAAGTCTTGTGCACCACCGGTACAAAAACCAATTTTTTGTATGCTCGTTTTATCTGCTGCTAAATGAATGGTATTAAAACCTAAACGCTGGGTCAGTAACGCTTTAAAGCTTTCTGGGGACATTGGTGTTTTTAAATAACCGATATTACCAATAGGGTGACGCTCTGATGGATCAAGTGCTTCGATATTTTCAAGTTCTAAAAGATCAGCAATTGCAGTATTATTGCCTAAAGTGGGGTGACTATCTAAAGGTAAATGGTAACCTACCAAAGAAATATCATGTTGAATCAAACTTTTAATGCGTTTACCACGCATACCTGTAATCGGGTAAGCTTCGCCTTTCCAAAAATAGCCATGATGTACTAAGAGTAAATCTGCGCCTTGAGCAATGGCTGCATCAATCGCATCTTGTGAGGCAGTAACCGCACATAAGATTTTATTCACTTCAGCTTTGCCTTCAATTTGCAGACCATTAGGTGCGTAATCTTTAAACTCCTGTGCTTTTAAAGTGTGATCACACCATTGAATAATGTCGCTTAACTTTGCCATAGTAAATTCTCGAGTGTAGTGATGTATTTAGCCTATGTTAAATTGTAACTAAAGCCAACAAAACAATGTGTCAATTGGGCTTACAATACACACTAAATATTAGGCATGATGACAATATTAAATAGAGGAAAACAACTGTGCGCCGCACCTTAATCTGGTTACCTTGGGTCTTACTTGTGTTGGTGATTGCTGGATTTTTTATATGGCAACAACAACAAAAACCAACTGCGCCTGTGGCAGTTGATGGCGTAAAAATGCCGGCCGAAAAAGTCGAGCCTTTAGTCAATACTAGCCGTACTGGTGGGGTTGCCTCCTATAGCGCTGCGGTCAAAGTGGCGGCGCCTGCGGTGGTAAATATTTTTACTACGCAAAAGGTCAAAAAAGTCGATCACCCTTTACTCAATGATCCGATGTTTCGTGAATTTTTTGGCAACCAATTGCCAGATCAATTTACCCAAGATCGTAATGAAAATAGCCTAGGTTCTGGGGTGATTGTCCGTCAAGATGGTTACATCCTGACCAATAACCACGTGATTGAACAAGCAGATCAAATTGTGGTGGCGCTGCATGATGGTCGCCGTGCGTTAGCTAAAGTGATTGGTTCTGATCCTGAAACAGATTTGGCAGTCATTAAAATTGAGCTGGATCAACTGCCTGTATTGCCATTTAAACTCAGTGGTAATGAAGTGGGTGATGTGGTGCTGGCGATTGGTAATCCGTTTGGCGTAGGGCAAACAGTCACCCAAGGGATTATTTCAGCGACAGGTCGTTCAGGTCTTGGAATTAACAACTATGAAGATTTTGTACAAACCGACGCAGCCATTAACCCAGGTAACTCAGGTGGTGCATTAATTGATGTGGCAGGTAATTTAATCGGGGTAAATACCGCGATCTTCTCACAGTCGGGTGGCTCATTAGGTATTGGTTTTGCCATTTCTGCACCTGTCTGTCAGCATGTGTTAAATTCAATTTTGCAACATGGGCGAGTGATTCGTGGTTATGTTGGCTTAAAATTGTTGCCTGTGGAACAAACCGATGTGTTAGCTACAAAAACCCAAGGGGTTGTAGTGGCAGAGGTTGAACCAAATGGCCCTGCAGCTAAAGCGGGTATCCAAAATGGTGACGTGTTGATGAAAGTCAATGGTGAGGAAATCAACTCAGCGAGCTTCTTGGTTAATTATGTAGGTTTGCAAGTACCCAATAGCAAAGTGAAAATTAGCTTGCTACGTAAAGACCAAGCCTTAGAGGCTGAGGTGATGGTGGCTGAACGACCAGCAGTGGCTCAGCAAAATTCAAATCATCAATATATTCCATTACCGCAAAGTCGTTAAATTAAAAGCCCCTCAAGAGGGGCTTTTTTATTGCTGTTGTTTTTAAGATTTAACTTAATCTGCGGATTACGGATTACGGATTACGGATTACGGATTACGGATTACGGATTACGGATTACGGATTACGGATTACGGATTACGGATCAAAAAACTAAACAATAGCTATAAAAAAAGCCCGTGACAGGCACAGGCTTTTTTTAGTTGAAAACTTAGCTTTCTTGTTGAATGCCTGCTACTAACCAATCTTGGTTAGAACCTGCAGGTTTAACAAAGTGCCAAATTTCAGTAAATGGTTGTGGCAAGCTGTTTAAGTCTTCGCTGACTGTACCTGTAAAGCGTACGCTGACAATGTATTGACCATTTTCAGTGGTCGATTCAACCACCATGGCATTTAAGTTCGAGAACTCAGCAACGTCTTGATCTTGATTGGCCATAATGTCTTGATACATTGACTGATACAGATCAGGGGTTAAATAACGCTGAATTTCGCCAATATTGCTGGCAGTATTCATCGACTGAATATGGTTAAAGCGTTGACGTGCAATACGTAAGAAGGCAGCAGGTTCTGTACCATCTGGTAATTGGTTGCCACTATTGGTATAGGCTGTGCCAAACGCTGGCGCTTGTTGCGGTGCTTGACCAAATGGGGCATTGTTGCTTGGTGTAGAACCACCTACATTTTGACCAAAGATATTTGAGTTATCATTTGATGCAGCAGGTGGCACTTGACCAAATGGCGCATTATTGGCGCCATTGTTTGGTGCGTATGGATTAGAAGCTACTTTTTTTTTTGCGCCCATTTTACGGAACAAGAAGAAAGCAACGGCAGCAGCGAGTAAGATCCAAATCCAACCTGGAATACCGCCTTTTTCTTCTTCAACTGGGGCAACTTCAGAAGCTGCTTGTGCTTGTGATGCTGGTTTATCGTCTGCTAAAGCATTGGCTGCTACAGCACCAATCGCTGCACCGGCAACACCAGCTGCAACCATACCACCAACACCCGGACCAGATTTTTGTTGTACTGGAGCAGTAGCAGGTGCGACAGGTTGTTGAGCAGGGGTGGCTTGACGCGGCTGTTGATACGATTGAGTAGGTGCAGCTTGACGGCTCATACCATGACTTTTACCACTACCAGCACGTTTCGCTTCTGCCATTGGTGCAACCAAAAGAGCAGCAGCTAAAATACCTGTAATCAAACTACGCTGTCGAACTTCCATCAAAGTATCCTTAAAAAATAAAATTTTACCCTGTATTTATGCCGTCATTTCTAGACAATTTCAACAATAAAAATATATTTTTTTGCATCTTGCAGGATTTACATACAAAGCCTTTAGGTTAATTCTTCACTCAAACGCATTGCTTCTGATAATGCCTCGTGTAAACGCGCCACACTGACGATGGTGACGCCATTAATGTCTTTTTGTGGTGCATTACCACGCGGCAAAATAATATATTTAAAACCATGTTTGATGGCTTCTTTTAAACGTTCTTGCCCATTTGGAACAGGGCGGATTTCACCTGATAAACCGACTTCTCCAAATACTGCCAATTGTTGTGGCAGCGCTTTACCTCGTAAGCTTGAGGCGCAGGCCAGTAGCACAGCCAAATCGGAACCTGTTTCGGTGATTTTTAAGCCGCCCACCACATTCACGTAAACATCTTGACCTGAGGTTTGCACTCCACCATGACGATGCATCACTGCAAGCAGCATATTTAAGCGGTTTTGCTCTAAACCGAGTGCCACGCGGCGCGGTTGACCATGCGCGTCATCGACCAAGGCTTGTACTTCTACCAACAATGGGCGTGTGCCTTCACGGCTGATCATGACAATTGAACCGGGAATTGCTTCATCATAACGGCTTAAAAAAATGGCAGATGGATTGGCCACTTCGCGTAAGCCTTTATCGGTCATGCCAAATACGCCCAGTTCATTGACCGCACCAAAACGGTTTTTGACCGCACGAATCATACGATAGCGTGAGTCTGACTGACCTTCAAAATACAACACGCAGTCGACCATGTGTTCTAAAACGCGTGGGCCTGCCAAAGAACCTTCTTTGGTGACATGACCAACAATAAATAAGGCTGTGCCGCTGTTTTTAGCATAACGGGTTAAAATGGCAGCTGATTCACGAATTTGCGATACGCCACCTGGGGCAGATTGTAAGCTTTCGGTATATAAAGTTTGAATCGAATCTAGAATAGCCACAGCAGGGCGCTGCTGCGCCAGCACTTCACAAATGCGTTCCACACAAGTTTCGGCCATGACTTTTAAATGTTCAGTAGGGAGTTCTAGGCGCTGTGCGCGTAGTGCGACTTGCGATAAAGATTCCTCACCCGTCACATAAAGTGCTGCACTGTCTTGTGAAGCCATATGGGTTGCGGTTTGTAACAAAATGGTTGATTTACCAATCCCCGGATCACCGCCAATTAACACCACAGAGCCTGTAACTAAACCGCCGCCTAAAACGCGGTCAAATTCACCAATGCCAGTATGTAAACGCGTTTCGCGTGATACAGAAACTTGATTGAGTGTAGTAATGGTGGCAGCTTGACCTGCATACCCCCCGCCGCTGCTTTTGCTGGCAGCTCGGTGTGTCACCACAGGGGCCACACTCACTTCAACTAAACTATTCCATTCTCCACATTCACTGCATTGACCTGACCATTTGGGATGATCTGCGCCACATTGTTCACAGCGATACACACTTTTTGCTTTGGCCATAATTTTGCACAACACTCCATAGACTGCTCAAGCATAGCGAGGCTGTGCTTAAATCCCAAATTTTTACGACACACTTTGTCGCTTTATTTAGCTAAAAAAATACAACCGTCAGCATTTGCTTCGTATAATGCGATATTGTATTTATAAAAGTGAAATCGTGCATGTCACAACCAATTCCTTATATTGATGCCATTGCGCGTGAAAAAAACCGTGATGTATTGTTTCTTCATTTTGAAGATCCAGACAGTCCAATCAATGAAATTGTCTTGGCATGGCTAGAAGACCACGAAATTGCCTATACAGATTGTTTAGGTTTAGAAGAAGAAAGCCTAAATGATCATGAATTACAGCATACTTACATTGACCTCGCTGTTGATGAAGATGATGCGCTATATCGTGAGCTGTGCGAGTATTTAGAAGATGATGATGGTAATATGAAACTCGAAGGCGTGTATTTCTTTGTCTTGTCTTTAGAAACGGCACTTGAACTGATGGCGGATCGTGCAGTTGCCATGACCACACGCTTACAATAAGTCCTTTCAAGCCACAATAAAAAAAGCCACGTTAAACGTGGCTTTTTATTTTAGTACAATTCGCCGGATTTACGCCGTGCGATAAAATCTTTGGATTCTTTGGCAATGACCCCAGACAACAGCAATAGGGCAATTAAGTTAGGTACTGCCATTAAACCATTAAAGGTGTCAGCAAATAACCAGACTAAATCAAGGGTGGCTACGCAACCAATAAAAACTGAGGCAATATAAATAATGCGATAGGGCAGTACGAATTTTTCACCCAATAAATAAGTGGCACATTTTTCGCCATAATAGCTCCAACCTAAAATGGTCGAATATGCAAAGAAAATAATACCAAAAGTGACCACCCAACCGCCAACACCTGGTAATAGTTTGTCAAACACGCTAATGGTGAGTACCGCACCCGTTTGCTCACCAAAACTATTGCCCGCTATGATAAAGCCCATCACCAATACAATACCGGTAATTGAGCAGACAATAATAGTATCAATAAAAGTACCGGTCATAGAGACTAAACCTTGACGGGCAGGGTGATCGGTTTTCGCTGCTGCAGCTGCAATTGGGGCTGAACCCATACCTGCCTCATTGGAAAAGACCCCACGCGCCACACCATAACGAATCGCAGCACCGACTGCACCGCCGAGTGCCGCTTCACCAGTAAAAGCATAGGTTACAATCATCTTTAAGGCAGGGATTACCAATTCAAGATTATTAAAAATAATAACTAAACCTCCCAAGACATAACCAATGGCCATAATGGGTACAATCACTGATGATGCTTTGGAAATGGTTTTAATTCCGCCTAAAATCACTAAAGCTGAAAAAACTGTGATGATGATGCCGGTGATCCAGGTGTCAATGCCTAAGCTATTTTCGACGGCAAGGGCCACGGTATTGGATTGCACTGAACTGCCAATCCCAAACGAAGCTAAGGTGCCAAATAGGGCAAAAATCAGTGCCAACCATTTCCATTTTAAGCCGCGTTCAATGTAATACATCGGGCCACCTGACATTTCGCCTTTTTCGTTTTTAATCCGATATTTGACTGCCAGCACACCTTCACCATATTTGGTCGCCATGCCAAAAAGTGCGGTCATCCACATCCAAAAAACGGCCCCTGGCCCACCTAAAACACAGGCGGTTGCGACCCCTGCAATATTCCCTGTACCAATGGTGGCAGACAGGGCGGTCATTAAGGAGGCGAACTGTGAAATATCGCCATCTTTATGCTGTGGATGTTTGCCAAAGACTTGTTTAAAAGCCAAAGGCAACATGCGAAATTGCCAAAATAGTAAGCGGAAGGTCAAAAATATACCTGTCCCGACAATCAGGACGAGCATATAAGGACCCCAAACCCAGCCGCTAAGGGTTTCCATCAAACTCTGTAACTGCATACGTTCTCTTCTTGTTGTGTTTAGGATCAACAGCATGCAAGTGATATGCCATGCTTGTGCTCTGTTTTAATTTTAGTCAAGCCAACATTCTTCACATAAAACTGCACATTTTTCAAGCAGACGGTGACTATTGCGTGCATTTTTCTGCTGATGCTTAACTTATTGATTTTGAGCATAAGAAAAATAAATGAATTTGATAAAATCTGTAGAAAATATAGATGATGCGATATTTTTTTTTGTTTTTTAGCACTTTTAAGCTAATTTGTCGCGATGGACATCGAAGATGAATTGAAAATAATGTCAAATCAACAACACAATTCGCCAAATTCGGGCGAATTACAACGAAGCTTGTCCAATCGTCATTTACAGTTGATCGCAATTGGCGGTGCCATTGGTACAGGTTTGTTTATGGGCTCAGGCAAAACGATTAGCCTTGCTGGACCCTCTATTGTCGTCATTTATATGATTATTGGTTTTATGGTGTTTTTAGTGATGCGCGCCTTGGGCGAGCTATTGCTATCAAACCTCAACTACAAATCATTTATCGACTTTTCAACGGATTTGATTGGGCCTTGGGCCGGCTATTTTGTCGGTTGGACCTATTGGCTATGCTGGATCACCATCGGGATCGCTGATTTATCCGCTATCATTTACTACCTGCAGTTCTTTAATCATGGTTTACCCTTTACTCCATTTGAGGGGGTGATGATTAGTGTTGCCGCGATTATTTTTATCATGGGTTTAAACTTAGTCACGGTTAAACTGTTTGGTGAATTAGAATTTTGGTTTGCCCTCATTAAGATTATTGCCATTGTGGTATTAATTGGGGTCGGTCTATGGATGATCTTTACTGGATTTACCTCAGATACTGGTCATGTGGCATCATTTAGCCATATTTGGTCACATGGTGGCTTATTCCCAACTGGGGCAATGGGCTTTTTGGCCGGTTTCCAAATTGCCATCTTTGCTTTTGTTGGGGTGGAATTAGTGGGAACCACGGCTGCGGAAACCAAAGACCCTGAAAAGAATTTACCTAAAGCGGTCAACTCTATTCCAATTCGTATCATTATTTTCTATGTGTTGGCGTTGCTGGTGGTGATGTCAGTGACTCCTTGGAATCAAATTGATCCGAATATCTCGCCATTCGTCAACTTGTTTAGCCAAGCAGGCATTGCAGCTGCGGCAATTATTATGAACTTGGTGGTGTTGTCATCGGTCATGTCATCGATGAACAGTGGGGTGTTTTCCACTTCGCGTATGCTGTTTGGTTTGTCGCGTGAAGAACAAGCGCCACAATCATTTGCTAAACTGAATAAACGTGCTGTGCCTGCCAATGCATTGTATTTCTCAGCGGTATGTTTATTACTTGGTGCAGCATTACAATACTTTGTGCCAGATACGGTACGTGCCTTTACTTTAGCCACAACGCTCTCTACGATTTTATTTATCTGTGTGTGGATTATTATCATGTGGAGCTATATCGTGTATTACAAAACACGTCCTGAGCTACATGCCAAATCTCGTTTTAAATTGCCAGGTGGCTTGTTCACGTGTGCAGTGGTGATTTTATTCTTCCTCAGTATGATTGTGGTGTTGGCTTTAGAAGAAGATACCCGTCAAGCGCTATTGGTCAGTCCGATATGGCTGGTGATCTTGGCTTTAGGTTATTTTGGTTTTTATAAGCCCAAAAACAAATAATTAATTTGAATTAAAAAAACGTCAGCGAGTGCTGGCGTTTTTTTTTATCTATGGTTAATCTCTTGGGTCAGCGAAATGATCGCGTTATACTGCATCAAAATTATCTAGAGATAATCGTGATGTTGAAAGCCTTTTGTGTCTTAAGTGTGTGTTGCTTAAGTCTTGCTTTATCTGCCTGTGGTCAAACGGGTGCTTTGCAACTGCCAAGCGATCCTGACTACGACCACCGTGCCAAATATTTGCTTTACCCAGCGCAACCTACCGAGCAGTCACAACCTGTAGCGCCGCAATAATTTGCCGCTACACCTTAGCGTATATTGAAAAAGGATAGATTCATGAGTTTTACCCGTATTGATGGGGTGTTGCACGCCGAGCAATGTTCATTACAAGCATTGGCTGAACAACATGGTACACCGTTATATGTATATTCAAAGGCAACCTTTGAAAAACATTATGCAGATATGGATCGTGCTTTTGAGTTTATCGATCATCAGATCTGTTTTGCGGTGAAATCAAACTCGAATCTTGCTGTACTCAATGTATTGGCCAAGCAAGGTGCAGGTTTTGACATTGTGACAGGTGGCGAATTGGCACGTGTCCTGAAAGCAGGCGGTGAGCCAAGTAAAATCGTCTTCTCTGGTTTGGGTAAATCAGAAGCCGATATTGAAAAAGCCTTGGACGTCGGGATTGCTTGCTTTAACGTTGAATCTTATGCCGAGCTGGACCGAATTGAAAAAGTAGCAGCACGTTTAGGCAAAAAAGCACCGATCTCATTGCGTGTCAATCCAGATGTCGATGCAAAAACCCATCCGTACATTTCAACCGGTTTAAAAGAAAATAAATTTGGTATTCCATCAGACAGCGTCTTTGATACCTATGCTTATGCAGCCTCATTACCGCATTTAGAGATTGTGGGAATTGACTGTCATATTGGTTCACAGCTTACAGAAACGCAGCCTTTTGTCGATGCGCTAGATCGTGTGATTGTCATGATCGACACACTTAAAGACATGGGGATTACTCTTAAACACATCGATATTGGTGGTGGTTTAGGCGTAACCTATAAAGATGAAGTACCACCTACCGTCACTGAATATGCCAACGCTTTACGTCCAGCTTTAGAAAAATTGGGCCTTAAAGTGTATATGGAACCTGGGCGTAGTATTTCTGCCAATGCCGGTGTGTTACTGACTAAAGTTGATTTACTTAAACCGACACAACACCGTAACTTTGCCATTATTGATGCAGCGATGAATGACTTAATTCGTCCGGCTTTATATGAGGCGTGGATGGATATTCAAGCGGTTTGCCCACGTACTGACGTCGAGACTCAAGAATGGGATGTCGTAGGTGCCATTTGTGAAACCGGTGACTTCTTAGGTAAACAGCGTGAGCTTGCCATTCAAGAAAATGATGTGTTAGCCGTTATGGGTGCGGGTGCATATGGCTTTGTGATGAGCTCAAACTACAACAGCCGTGGCCGTGCTGCAGAAGTGATGGTGGATGGCGAAAATGCCTATGTGATTCGTGAGCGTGAAACGATTGAATCGCTTTGGGAACGTGAACGTCTGTTGCCTTAAAGGATAAAACAAGATGTTATTAGAATTTACCAAAATGCATGGTCTAGGCAATGACTTTATGGTGGTGGATTTAATTAGCCAGCGCGCTTATTTAGATACGCTCACCATTCAGCGTCTGGCTGATCGTCACTTTGGCATTGGTTTTGATCAGTTGCTTGTAGTCGAGCCACCTGATTTACCTAACGTCGACTTTAAATATCGCATTTTTAATGCCGATGGTTCTGAGGTTGAGCAGTGTGGTAATGGGGTACGTTGTTTTGCACGTTTTGTGCATGAGCGTCAACTGACCAACAAAACCAAAATCAAAGTACAAACCAAAGCAGGTATTGTCGAACCAGAACTCGGTGCCAATGGCTGGGTGCGGGTGAACATGGGTTATCCTAAATTCTTACCAGAACAGATCCCATTTATGGCCGATGCTGCTGCGCCTTTGTATGAACTTGAAGTAGCCAATCAAGAACACCTCACGATTGATGTGGTGAATATGGGCAATCCGCATGCAGTGACGATTGTGAATGATGTGCTGACTGCTGATGTGGCCGGTTTAGGACCACAAGTAGAATCACATGCGCGTTTCCCACAACGAGTCAATGCTGGTTTTATGCAGATTATTAACGAAAAATCTGCTCGCTTACGCGTCTTTGAACGCGGTGTGGGTGAAACCTTAGCCTGTGGTACGGGGGCTTGTGCGGCAGCTGTTTCAGGCATGCGCCGTGGTTTACTGGGCAATTCGGTAGAAATCGAACTGGCTGGCGGTAAGCTGCTGATTGAATGGCAAGAAGGCGATGTGGTATGGATGACCGGTCCAACTGCAAATGTCTATGAAGGTCGACTTGACCTGAGCTATTTCCAAGGTTAATGGTGTTAAGCCGGTAAATTTACCGGCTTCACTTTTTTGAGGCATTATGTTCGATCCTAAAGCATTACTTGGCCTTTGGCTGACTACACGTGAAGTGCAGCAACAATCACCGCATACCTTAGTGGCCTATCAGCGTGATGTCAGTGATTTTTTAGATTTCTGTGCGCAAAAAAACTTAAATCTCACTGATTTGGAAAGTAGTGATTTACGTGAATATGTGGCTGAAAAAATTGAACAACAACAGTTGAGTAGTAATAGCATTCAACGCTTACTCTCTGCGATTCGCCAATTTATGAAATGGGCGGTAGAGGGCGATCATCTGCAACATAATCCGGCGGCAGATTTTCAAATTAAACGCCAGCCCCGTGCTTTACCGGGTATGCTCGATATTGAAACGGTCAATCAAATTTTAGATCAGCCTGCGCCAACTGAGCCCCAACAAGCCTTGCTGTGGTTACGTGATAAAGCCTTATTAGAGTTATTTTATTCAAGCGGTTTACGTTTAGCTGAAATTCAAAACCTCACCATTAAAGATCTCGATTTTAATCGGCAATTATTAAGAATTACCGGTAAAGGCAATAAAACCCGTATTGTGCCATTTGGTACCAAAGCCAAAGACAGCTTATTTGCATGGTTAAAAGTATATACCCAATTCAATGCTGAGTTTGGCCCGCATGCGCCTGTATTTGTCAGTCAGCGAGGTACAAGTTTAGGTGCCAGACAAATTGAAAATCGAGTGAAATATCAAGCACAGCGTGCCGGGGTCAATATTGATTTGCACCCGCACTTATTAAGACATTGTTTTGCTAGTCATTTACTCTCCAATAGTGGTGATTTGCGTGCAGTGCAAGAGATGTTAGGCCACACCAACTTGACCACCACGCAAATTTATACCCATGTGGATTTTGATCGTTTGGCCCAAGTCTATGAC
Organism: Acinetobacter sp. CY05; assembly: GCF_059515805.1. Lineage (NCBI taxonomy): Bacteria > Pseudomonadati > Pseudomonadota > Gammaproteobacteria > Moraxellales > Moraxellaceae > Acinetobacter > Acinetobacter sp. CY05. The sequence continues at coordinate 153,821 of NZ_JCAKMW010000001.1, forward strand.
CAAGCACATCCACGCGCCCAGCAACAGAAAAACTAAACCGTGCTTGCGTGTCGCTCTGTTAAAGTCAAGATTATTTTTTAAACTATTGTCGAATAATAAAACAGCACAATTTAAGCTATAAAGAGCAGCAGAATTTAAGATTATTTAAAGTGTGTATAGGCAAGCAGTATGATTGCGGACATTGAACAAAAATATCAACAACTCAGCCCAAGACAAAAAGAAATTTTTGCAGGCTATGGTTTACGTCAAATTAAACATTTTGTTGAAATTACGCTGCCTAAACTTGAAGCTGCCTTACCCGCTGCTGCTCAAGTACAAGGCCTAAATGCTGAAGGTAAAGCACAAGCCATAGATATTACTGGTCAAACCTTTTTATGGATTTCGGATCAGCAATGGCAAGCGCGTCCTGTGGTCAAAGGTGAGATTGATTTAAAAGAAGATTTCTTAGCTGTGTGGCAAATTTTTCATTTAAGCCAATATGACTTGATTGATTTAAGTCATGTGCATCGTGATTTTTTAGCGGCCAAGCAAGCTTAAAAAAATGCCCTCAGGTTTGAGGGCATATTTATACAAGTACTTAATCCAAAGGCAATTGAAAACTCTGTTTAATAATTTGACTCGGTAAATCCGTTTTAACACTGGTAATACCATTTTTCTTGGTCAAATGTGTCGATTGAAACTTACGATAACTTTCTAAATCGGGCACCACCACTTTGAGCATGGCATCGCATTCACCTAAAATAATATAGCATTCCATGACTTGCGGTAATTCACGCATCGCCTCAATAAAGGTGTCAATGGTTTCGGCATCTTGTCCCACCAACCAAATCCGTGAGAATAAAATCAGTTGTAACCCGACTTTTTGTGGGTCAACCACTGTGGTGTAACTTTGAATCACGCCCGCTTCTTCTAAGAGTTTGACGCGACGTAGGCAAGATGAAGGCGACAATCCAATTTCACGGGCTAAATCATTGTTTTGAATACGGCCGTTATTTTGCAAAGCCTGAATGATAGTTTTGTCTATCCTATCTAACTTTACTGAAATATGTTTAGGAGAAAGCTTCATAAAATAGAAGAAAATTCGAAAAATAAGTCTTATTATAGAATAATTGCAATCCTATTTTGTAGTAATTCACAGATACTATTTGTGTTTTCTAAAAACAGATAGGAAGAAGGACATGTCTGTATTTGCATTATTTGCCTTAACGGTAATCCCTTTAATTTTTACACCTGGACCAGATATGCTGTTTATCTTGTCACAAGTGCTGGGTAAAGATGCAAAAGCGGGCATGATGGCAACGGTTGGGGTGTGTTGCGGCTACTTGGTACACTCTATTTTAGTGGCGCTTGGTATTGCTGCAATTATTGTATCTTTCCCGATTTTATTTGAAAGTATTCGCTGGTTAGGGATTGCCTATCTTTTATATTTATCCTTTAGCTTAATCAAATCAGTGTTCCAAAATAAAAATTTACGCATTGAAAATAAAGCTGTAGCGAGCCCGATTAAAAAAGGCTTTTTTACCGCGCTGTTAAATCCTAAAGGCATGTTGATTTATTTTGCGATTTTACCGCAGTTTATTGATCAATCTGCCAACACTGTAACGCAAGGTCTGATTTTATCGTTGATCTTTATTGGCTTAATTTTTGTGGTGTATTGCAGTTTAAGTTTAATCTTTGCCAAGCTGAGTCAAAACACCCAAATCGATGCACGTAAACAAAAATGGATTGATGCGGGTTCAGGTGGTTTATTGGCGCTGGCTGCCACATGGTTGATTATCAACTAACAGCTTTCAAAAGCATGCTCTATACAGCATGCTTTTTTATGGCAAATTCTGAGGGCTTGGCAAAATAAAAAGCCAGTAAATTGACTAAAAAGCATCCAATTTTTACGCATCAGTTTTATATTTTTTGCCTAAAATTTAGTCTTTGGTCTAGGCTTTTAAAAGCTATATTTTTTTTAATAAGCACAGCTGATGTTTAAAATCAGCGAAAAAAATAATATAAATCAAATATTAAAAAATAACAAAAATTGCACAAGATGCTGTCAATTTATCCAGTTAAAAAAAACATGAACGCATCGTTCAGTAAAAAAAGCATCTTTTTATTCAGCTTTACTTAAATGATGCTTGACCGAAATGCCGTGTGCATTGCAAGATAGGGCACCTAAAAAATTTTAAGTGAAAAGTTTTTAACTTTTTTCAATATTTAATTTGCTAAAACAGCCGAGGATTACATGAAGGCTCTTGTTGCAGTAAAACGTGTGGTAGATGCCAACGTTAAAGTTCGTGTTAAACCGGACAACAGTGGGGTTGACCTTACTAACGTTAAAATGTCCATTAACCCGTTCTGTGAAATCGCAGTGGAAGAAGCGGTTCGTCTAAAAGAAAAGGGAACAGTTTCTGAAATCATCGTGGTTTCAGTGGGTCCTAAAGAAGCGCAAGAACAAATTCGTTCAGCAATGGCGCTTGGTGCAGACCGTGGTATTTTGGTTGAAACTGCTGATGACCTTGGTGCATTAGAAGTGGCAAAAATCTTAAAAGGTGTGGTTGCAGCTGAACAACCAGAATTGATCCTTTTAGGTAAACAAGCCATTGATGATGACTCAAACCAAGTGGGTCAGATGCTTGGTGCATTGCTTGACGCAGGTCAAGGTACTTTTGCTTCAGAAGTCAAAGTAGATGGTGCTAAAGTGCAAGTGACGCGTGAAATCGACGGTGGTTTACAAACTGTTGAATTAAGCTTACCTGCAATTATCACAACTGACTTACGTTTGAATGAGCCACGTTATGCGGCACTACCAAACATCATGAAAGCGCGTAAAAAACCGCTTGAAACTAAGTCTCCTGCAGATTATGGCGTAACAGCAACCACTAAACTTAAAACAGTGAAAGTTGAAGCACCAGCAGAACGTAAAGCGGGCGTACAAGTGAAGTCTGTAGATGAGCTTGTAGAAAAACTTAAAAACGAAGCGAAAGTGATCTAAGGCAGGACTGAACTCATGGCTATTTTAGTTATTGCTGAACACGACAACAAAGCGTTAAACGCTGCGACTTTAAACGTTGTTGCTGCAGCACAAAAAATCGGTGGTGATATCACAGTATTGGTTGCAGGTTCAGGCGCGCAAGCGGTTGCAGACCAAGCAGCACAAGTTGCAGGCGTAAGCAAAGTATTACTTGCTGACGATGCAGCTTATGCCAACCAATTGGCTGAAAACGTAGCGAAACTTGTAGCGCAAGTTGCACAAGGTTATTCACACGTTTTAGCAGCGTCTACGACATCTGGTAAAAATGTATTACCACGTGCTGCTGCACTTCTTGATGTGAGCATGATTACAGACATCATTGCTGTTGAATCTGCAAATACTTTCAAGCGTCCAATTTACGCAGGTAACGCGATTGCAACTGTAGAGTCTTCTGAATCTATTGTTGTGGGTACGGTACGTGGTACAGCGTTTGATCCAGTTGCTGCAACAGGTGGTTCTGCAGCAGTTGAAGCGGTTGCATCACAAGGTGACGCAGGCGTATCTACTTTTATCAACGAAGAAATCGTGAAATCTGAGCGTCCTGAACTTGCTGCTGCACGTATTGTAGTATCAGGTGGTCGCGGTGTGGGTTCTGGTGAAAACTACCACACTATTCTTGATCCGTTAGCGGACAAGTTAGGTGCAGCGCAAGGTGCATCACGTGCTGCGGTAGATGCAGGCTTCGTACCAAACGATATGCAAGTAGGTCAAACAGGTAAAATCGTTGCCCCTGACCTATATATCGCAGTGGGTATTTCAGGTGCAATCCAGCACTTGGCAGGTATGAAAGAGTCTAAAGTGATCGTTGCGATCAACAAAGACGAAGAAGCACCAATTAATGCAGTGGCTGACTACTGGTTAGTGGGCGACTTAAATACTGTGGTGCCTGAATTAGTATCTAAAATCTAATTCTACCCAGTAGAAAAAAAGCCCCTGTTTAAACAGGGGCTTTTTTTATGGCATGTGCTTGAGCAAAATGGGTAAGAGAAGCATTTAAAATGCAAAAAAAAATGCAAGTTCAACTCACCAAAATGATCATAAAAAATAGAGAAAATTAACTCAAATTAAGCGCATGACAATCGGCGCAATAGAGCATTTTTATGCTATAATTTACGGCTGATTTTTAGATTTTAGCTTAGTGTTTTTAAGCTAAAAGTTTGCAAGATTTAAGTGATGAATATAAGCCTAATTTGGGCTTATAGAATAAGGAGTATGCATGAGCGTATCGGAAATTAGACCGATTGCCATTGAGGATGAACTGAAGAGTTCATATCTCGATTATGCTATGAGTGTGATTGTATCTCGTGCATTACCAGACGTTCGAGATGGTCTAAAGCCTGTGCATCGTCGTGTGCTATTCGCTATGCACGAATTAGGCAATGATTATAACAAAGCGTATAAAAAATCTGCCCGTGTTGTCGGCGATGTAATCGGTAAATATCACCCGCATGGTGATTCTGCTGTATACGAAACCATTGTTCGTATGGCACAAGAGTTTAGCTTACGTTACCAATTGGTCGATGGCCAAGGTAACTTTGGTTCGGTTGATGGCGACTCTGCTGCGGCAATGCGTTATACCGAAGTGCGTATGCAAAAACTTACCCATGAATTGTTGTCTGACTTAGAAAAAGACACGGTGGAGTGGGAAGATAACTACGATGGCTCTGAGCGTATTCCTCAAGTCATGCCAACTCGCGTACCTAATTTGCTCATTAACGGGGTAACGGGTATTGCGGTAGGTATGGCAACCAACATGGCACCGCATAACATGACTGAAGTCATCAATGCTTGTCTTGCGTATGCTGATAACCCGAATATTTCCATTGAAGGTTTAATGGAACATATTTCAGGCCCAGATTTCCCAACAGGTGGCATCATCTACGGTAAATCGGGCATTGTCGATGCCTACCGTACTGGTAAAGGTCGTTTGCATATTCGTGGTAAATACCATTTTGAAGAAGATGCCAAAACTGGTCGTACCACCATTGTCTTTACTGAAATTCCCTATCAGGTCAATAAAGCCAAAACTATTGAGCGTATTGCGGAACTGGTAAAAGAGAAAAAACTTGAAGGGATTTCAGAACTACGCGACGAATCTGATAAAGAGGGTATGCGTATTGCAATCGACTTAAAGCGTGGTGAAAACGCTGAAGTGATTGTGAATAATCTGTTCTTAAACACGCAATTAGAAAACTCATTTAGCATCAATATGGTTTGCCTAGACAATGGTCAGCCTAAATTGATGAACCTAAAAGATATTATCGCGGCATTTATTCGTCACCGCCAAGAAGTAGTGACACGCCGTACCATGTTCGAGTTGCGTAAAGCACGTGAACGTGGGCATATCTTAGAAGGTTTAACCGTTGCGCTTGCCAACATCGACTCGATCATTGAAACCATTCGTTCCTCAGCCAATCCTGCTGAAGCACGCGAATTGTTACAAGCGGGTGAATGGCAAGCGGGTGGCGTACAAGCACTGCTTGATGCGGCAGGTTCTGTGTCGATTCGTCCTGATGAGATTGAAGGCGAAGATCCACAGCGTCCATTTGGCTTAAATGCCAATGTTTACCGCTTATCGCCAGCGCAAGTTGCTGCTATTTTAGAGTTACGTTTGCACCGTTTAACGGGTCTAGAACAAGACAAGTTACAAGCTGAATATTCTGAAATCTTGGCGCAAATTGCCGATCTAACCGATATCTTAAATGACTTTAGTCGTTTAATGACGGTGATTCGTGAAGAGTTAGTGTTGATTTTACAACAATATGGTGATGCACGTCGTACCGAAATTGTTGAATCACGCGTAGATTTCTCACGTGAAGATTTGATTCCTGAAGAACAAGTGGTACTCACTGTTTCTCAATCAGGTTATGCAAAAACTCAGCCATTGTCTGATTATCAAGCGCAGCGCCGTGGTGGTCGTGGTAAATCGGCAACTTCCATGAAAGAAGATGACTATATTCGTCATTTGATTGTGACTTCAAACCATGCAACCGTGCTGTGCTTTACCAATGTGGGTAAAGTCTATCGTTTACGCGTATTTGAAGTGCCACAAGCCTCACGTGGTGCCAAAGGTCGTCCAATCATCAACTTATTGCCGCTTGAAGCCAATGAAAGCATCACTGCAATTTTACCGGTAATTGACGTACCGAAGAAATTTAAAGTTCGTATTGCCGACTTTAAAGCATTGGTTGCCAATAATGCTGCCAAATTACAGCAAAATGCTGTAGTTGCTACGCACTTTGCAGATTTAAGCCAAGCCTTAACTAATTTTGATGACAGCAGTGATGAATTGTCAGATGAATTACGTTTAGTGTTGAAAAAACTCAGCACTGAACTTGAAGCAGAAACGGCTGAATTTGATGATGCGTTGTTGGCTGAATTTGCCGCTGAAACCATTAACCTACGCAAAAACTACTTTGTGTTTATGGCAACCGCGTCAGGTACGGTCAAACGTGTTGAGTTAGATCAATTTAGTAATGTACGTTCAAATGGTTTACGTGCTATTGAACTCAATGAAGAAGATACCTTAATTGGTGTGGCAATTACCGATGGTGAACAGCAAATCATGTTGTTCTCTAACGAAGGTAAAGCGATTCGTTTTGCAGAAACTGATGTACGTGCCATGGGTCGTTCGGCCAAAGGTGTACGCGGCATGCGTGTGACCATTGGCGCAGCTGTAGAAGACGTTGAAGAAGAGCTCGACCATGATGATGAAGACAGCGAAAGCGCATTCATTAGTCGTATTGTATCTTTAGTCGTGGTGCCTGAAACCGGTGAAGTGCTGTGTGCTTCTGCCAATGGCTATGGTAAACGTACCCCAGTAGATGATTTCCCAACCAAAAAACGTGGTGGTAAGGGCGTGATTGCCATTAAGACCTCAGAGCGTAATGGTGAATTGGTCGGTGCGGTTGCGATTGATATCAGCAAAGAACTGATGTTAATTTCTGATGGTGGTACTTTAGTTCGTACGCGCGCTTCTGAAATTGCGCAAACGGGTCGTAATGCTCAAGGTGTACGTCTGATTCGCTTAGCAGAAGACGAAACCTTAGTGGGCGTTGAAGCTATTGAAGCTGTCGAAGAAGATGAAATTGAAATCGTTGCTGATACAGAGATGTCAATGACTGACGTATCACAAGATGTGACTCAAGACTAAGCTTTGACTTTAAAAAAGGGCGCTTCGGCGTCCTTTTTTCTTTAATTTTTTAGGATAAACCGATGAAAACTCAATTATTGGCATGTGGTGCTGTATTGGCTTTAGCGGGTTGTGGACAACAAGATTTAGCTGATCCAAGCCCAGCGCAAGCCCAAGCTGCCGAAGCCGCTTATCAAGATTTAAGCCAACGTGATTTTGAAAAATTTGTACAGCATTTAGACCCTAAACTACAAGCACATTTTACAGAAAATCCAAAACTGTTAAAGAAATTTGCCAGCTCAATTCCTAAAGAGACAATAAAATATAAGAAAATTATGAGCAAAAGCATGCCAAATGCAGGTGAATATAAAGTCAGTTATGAAATTGCCTATCCAAAAAACTTAGTGCAATACGATGTCAGTTTTGACAAACCTAGTGGCAGCGAAAAAATTACCAATATTAATATTCAAGTGTTTGGTGAATAAATACAGCAGCATTTGCGTGTCATTTACAAAGATGATAAGGTCAAATACTTTTGTGATTTGACCTTTTTTATGCTGATTCAGTTGCCTATACGACAAGCTTGCGCCGTATGTTTGGCATTGTTATGTATGGTCAGTTTAAACTATCTGGGATTTTATGCGCTTGTCCAACTAGGCATTGCGATGACAGCATTGGGTAAATTAGCTTTAAGTTTATTCAGTTTAAGTTTGGGGTTTGGCCTATATGCTAAGCGCATGCGGCAGCAGCCCGAACCTATTGTCATGTTATGGCCTTATGCAATTTTGGTTGTCGTGGCAGATTTATGTACGGGCGATTATATTGTTGATTCTAAAGTATCAACGCAGTGGCACCTGTCCAGCATCATTTTAAGTGTAGTGATGTGTGTAGGATATTGGGGGCTACGATATTTCATACTGCGTCATATCCACAAAAATAAGCATTCTAATCTGCCATGAATACATCTCATCTCGTTTCTTATTATAAAATAGCCTCATTTATATGAATCAGCGACCGCAGCAGCAATCTTTATTTTGGATCAAATTGATCATCATCACCATCGCAATTTTTAGCTGTATTATGGTGGGAGCTTCGATGATTGGTAAAGGCATTCGTTACTGGGAGATTCCTCATACGGATGTGTTCTATCAGGCATTGAGTATTGCGGGATTAGCTCTGACGGCACATTTTTGTTGTGCACTGTTGTATAAAAACACAGCTGATAAAGGTCATCAAGATTTACAGCGTTCATATGCGCGTTTTGCGCGATGGGCTTTGACGCTGAGCCTATTAGATATAGCCATGAGTTTTGGACTAGGTCGCCTCACAGGTCGATCTTATCTAGGCGAAGACTGTACAGGCTTATTTTTTGCTGAACTTTTAATGTTAATTTTACTCTATGGTGCATGGCGATTTTATAGTCAGATGTTACGCCGCTATTGTGAAAAAATTGTCACTGAAAAGCATTAAGATAATCCATGCAAATAAACTTATCTCTTTTTTATTCAAATTATCTCTTGAATCTATATTGATTTTTTAACTGTATTTGAAAAATTAGATTGAAATAATTTTATGCAAGAGTGCACAAGATATGCTTAAATGCCATTTCTATTGTGTTTCACATTGACAAGGAAAAATCATGCGCGCGTACAATTTCTGTGCTGGCCCTGCTGCATTACCCACTGCCGTTTTAGAAAAAGCTCAAGCTGAAATGTTGGATTGGCAAGGCAAAGGCTTATCCATTATGGAAATGAGCCACCGTAGTGCAGACTATGTTGCGGTAGCAGCCAAAGCTGAAGCAGACTTGCGTAAGCTCATGAATATTCCTGAAAACTACAAAGTTTTGTTTTTACAAGGTGGTGCATCGCTACAATTCTCAGCGATTCCTTTAAACTTGTTAGGTAAAAACAGCAAAGCTGATTATATCCATACTGGTATTTGGTCAGAAAAAGCGCTTAAAGAAGCGAAACGTTATGGCGACATTAACGTCATTGAAGCAGGCATTAAAGACAGCGCTGGCAAGTTAGCGATTTCTGAGCAAGATACTTGGAACTTATCTGCTGATGCAGCATATGTACATTATGCGGATAATGAAACCATTGGTGGTCTTCAGTTTAAAAACATTCCTGAAACGGATAAACCATTGGTTGCCGATTTATCATCAAGCATTTTATCGGCACCGATTGATGTATCTAAGTTTGGTTTAATTTATGCTGGTGCGCAAAAGAATATTGGCCCTGCAGGTTTAACCTTAGTCATTATTCGTGATGATCTACTTGATCAAGCTGTAGAGAGCATCCCAAGCATTTTAAAATACTCAGCACAAGCCAAAAATGATTCAATGGTGAATACACCCTCTACTTATGCGTGGTATTTATCAGGCTTGGTGTTTGAATGGTTACTTGAGCAAGGTGGCGTAGAGGCAATCCATAAGGTAAATTTAGCCAAAGCTGAATTACTGTATGGCTATATCGATGCTAGCGATTTCTATGCCAATCCAATTGCCAAAGAATATCGTTCGATTATGAACGTACCGTTTACTTTGGCAAAACCTGAGCTTGAAAAACAGTTCTTGGCTGAAGCTGAAGCAAACAATTTATTAAATCTCGCAGGTCACCGTTCAGTGGGCGGTATGCGTGCCAGCATTTATAATGCTGTACCACTTGAAGGTGTACAAGCTTTAGTTAACTTTATGGATGACTTTGCTAAACGCAATGCTTAAGCCTTAAAGTCAAAAAGCCCAAGTTAAACTTGGGCTTTTTTTATGCAGATTGCTGAATATTGACTTGTAGCCAAATATTACCGCGAATATATTGACCCACATTAAACTTGCTGTATTGCGGATCACGCGTGGCAATGCGAATTAAAGTCGCTTCAGAATTATCTTCACGTAATAGAGTGACGTCATAAAGCGTGTAATCTTGCTGCATAAATTGCATGCTGGTTTTACCTACCACTTGACCTTGGAACCATGCTTCATCTTCTTGACCTAAGGTTTCACCATACAAGTAGGCGACCATCTTAGAGAAATCAACCGTAACAGGTTCCTTATCTTCTTCAGATTTAGGTTGCCATGCTTGAATTTGTTGATGTAAGTCCGCAGGCGCAACACCATCATTGGCCGCTAAAATATCATTTAACGCGCGGTGATGTTTAATTGAGGCAGGGTCATCCACCACCAATTGTTCATGTTCACCAACAGCTTCTAATTCATAGGCCCAAGCATTCAGTTCGGCAATATACGGCTGCTTTGCGTCATAACAATGATGATTGACGCTATATAAACTATCAAAGGCATAGACAATATTGTTATTGCCCAAGTTTAAACGTAATACCGCTTGAGTATTGGTTTTACAGGTAATAATGCGTTCGACTTGTGCTTGCACTTTATATGGGCTTGTAAAACTAGGAAAGGCAGTTTTAACTTTTTTGGGACGATTATTTTCGACATCAATCACTTGATTGATCAAAATATGCGATTGTTTTGGGCCTTGAATCAGCCAAGTATTGGTATCCATATCACACTCTTGCGTGCATAGACCCATCGGCATCACAGGCGCATCCAGCGCAAGCCCCATCCATTTGGGCACATCGCTGCTTGGATTTTCGGTAAGTAAATTCCAATGCTCAACATGGCTGCCAAAGTTTTGATCTTCAATGGTGATCATTTCTGGTCTATTTTGATTTTTCATATGCACAATAGAACTTTGAGTGGGTTAGTTATTTAATCGAGGATGATTTAATTTTTTCAAGGGACATGCCTCAAATTTAGGCAAATAAATACAAACGCCTAGCGTATTACTGTACAGATATTCTAAAACATTGCCTCTTAAAATCTGGTTTAAGCTTAGCTTAGCTCAGCGCGACCGCCACAATTTTGCTACACTAAGCTTTGAGTTTTTAAATTTAGGATGCGGCAGTGCTGCCATTTAAATTGTGGGTTGACGCAGATGCATTACCTAAAATTTTACGTGATGTGATTATGCGTGCCTCAGACCGTCATCAGCTTGAAGTGACCTTTGTGGCCAACCAAAATGTCGGCATTCGTCCGTCACTACGAATTAATTCCATTCAAGTGATGAGCGGTGCCGACCAAGCCGATAAAGAAATTATTGAGCGTATGAAACAACATGACATTGTCATGACTCAAGATATTCCACTTGCGGCACAAGTGATTGAAAAAGGTGGAATTGCGATCCATCCACGCGGTGAAATTTATACTGAGGCCAATGTTAAAGCGCGCCTACATTTACGTGATTTTATGGAAACCTTACGTGGTGCAGGCGTACAAACTGGTGGACCACCGCCTTTATCCGAGCGTGATAAGCGTGAATTTTCCAATAGCCTAGATCAAACCATTTTTAAGCAAAAACGTAAGACCGCGCAGTAATGGCCAATTTAAGCAAAAGCAATTTAATCTTGACCTATGCCTTATTGGTATTTATTTGGTCGACCACGCCTTTAGCGATTGTTTGGAGTGTGGATGATCTACATCCGTTATGGGCATTGGTGTTACGCTTTTTTATTGCTTTACCTTTAGCCGCTGTATTAATGCTGGTTCTTAGGCAAAATTTTCCTCTCAATAAAGTCGCGCTGCATAGTTATTTAGCCGGTGCTTTTAGTTTGATTGGTTCGCAATTTTTTACTTATATGGCAACCGCCTATTTAAGTTCAGGTCTGATTGCGCTGATGTTTGGTCTAGCACCGATTATGGCAGGTCTGATTGGACTGAGCTTTTTTAAGCAAAAACTGCATCTCATGCAATGGCTTGGGATGTTGATTGCCTTATTTGGCTTAAGTTTAATTTGCTTTGCAGGTGAAAATCAGCATGTTCATCCCATTGGTATTGCCTTAATGCTGATAAGTGTCTTGAGCTATGCGGCTTCGATTTTTTGGGTCAAAAAAGTCAATGCCATGCATGTTGCCCCAGTGGCACAGGCCACAGGTTCGATTTTAGTTTCGACCCTCATGGCCTTATGTATCTTGCCGTTTATTTGGCAATATGCACCAACTGCTATGCCAAGCCTAAAGAGTATTGGAGCCTTGCTCTATACCGTGATTATGGCATCTTTAATTGCCATGTTTTGCTACTTTAAATTGGTGAAAAATATTAAAGCCACCACCTTATCCTTAACCACGGTCATGACGCCGATGTTGGCTATTTTTTTGGGTGCATGGCTGAATCAAGAAAAACTCTCTTTGATGGTGTTTGTTGGTGCTGGAGTATTACTGTTCGGTTTAGCGGTATATTTCTATCGTGATTTTAAAACCAGTCGTAATTTACAACGAAAAATCGGCTAAATTTTTTTCAATACATTCAGCAAGTTTAGCTCGATCTTGCGCTGAAATAGTCACAAAATAGGCACCATTACGATATTGTCCATCGGCTTGCAATTGGCTATAGATCACTTGCACGCTGGCGGCAATATGAAAAACATTCTCAGCATGACTTAATGTGACATGCAAATAGCTACCTTTGCTAATTTCTTCACGGCTATAAAAGCTTAAGCCTGTTTCAGAAAAATTGACTCGCTCAGGGCTAGGTAACATGCTTTGTACAATAGAATCGTATAATGCGCCTGTAAATAAGTTTAATTTTTGATTGAATAAGGATAAGATTTTAGCAATTTGTTGATCTTTTTCAGTTAATTTACTCAGCTCAAATGTCAAAGCATGATCAAACTGATCCAATTCGGCTTGCAGTAAAAAGTAACGCGGTAAAATGAAATTGGCAGCATAGGGATCAGCTAAGGCAGCAGCTTCAGAAATTAACTGATAATTTATTCTTAAAGCGGCATCAATACGAGACATCACGCGACGCTCAGTGCGCTCGTGTTGAGGCTGAATATTTTCCATGATTATTACCTCGGACTAGATGGTATGTTTAAACCAATCTCGCTGTATATAGGGTTGAGATATACTCGCGCACGGCGGAGTAACCACTTTATTTCTTTTATTGCACTGGTTTCAATGATCGGGTTGACCCTTGGGGTCGCGGTATTGATTACAGTGCTGTCGGTCATGAATGGTTTTGACCGTGAACTTAAAAATCGTGTCCTAGGAATGGTGCCACAAGCCACAGTTTCGTCTACACAAATTTTAACAGATTGGCCAGAACTTGCCAAAAAAGTAGAGCAAAATAAACATGTTGTTGGGGCAGCACCTTTTACCCAATTGCAAGGCATGCTCACTGCGCACGGTCAAGTCTCTGGTATTATGGTCACAGGGATCGAGCCACAATATGAGCGCAAGGTTTCTATTATTCAAGACCATATGGTGGCGGGTAATTTAGATGACTTAAAAAAAGGTGAGTTTGGTATTGTTTTGGGTAAACAAATGACCGATGCCTTAGGTTTAGGCATTGGTGATAATATTACCTTGGTGCTGCCAGAAGCGACGCCTTCACCAGCGGGTGTGGTACCGCGTTTTAAACGCTTTAAAATTGTCGGGATCTTTAGTATTGGTGCTGAAGTGGATTCGATGATGGGGTATATTGCCTTAAATGATGCCTCGACCTTGTTACGTCTACCCGATGGTGCACAAGGCGTACGTATGAAGCTCGATGATATCTTTGCCGCACCTACCGTCGCCAATGAAATTGTGCGTGATTTACCAGGTGGTTTCTATGCCTCAGATTGGACCTATACCCACGGTAACTTATTTAGCGCCATTCAGATGGAAAAGGCGATGGTCAGTTTATTGCTGTTCTTAATTGTCCTAGTTGCTGCGTTTAATATTGTTTCAAGCCTAGTGATGGTGGTGACGGATAAAAAAGCCGATATTGCGATTTTACGTACTTTGGGTGCTTCACCTGCCACGATTACCAAAATCTTTATGGTGCAAGGCACGATTATTGGTGTGATTGGTACAGTTGCAGGAGCAATCTTAGGTGTTGCTTTTGCCTCAAGCATCAGCTCGGTGATTGGCTGGCTCAACAACACTTTAGGCTTAAATTTATTTGATGCTTACTTTATTAACTATTTACCATCGCATTTGCGTTGGCAAGATGTGCTAATCATTGTGAGTTTATCGCTGGTATTAAGCTTCTTAGCCACAATTTATCCAGCGCTCCGCGCAGCCAAAATTCAACCTGCGGAGGCGCTACGCTATGAGTAATTTTGTTTTAGAAGCGCGTCACATCAACAAAACCTTTAATGATGGTAAAAACCATGTTGAAGTGATTAAAGACTTATCCCTTGGGGTCAAGGCGGGTGAATTTGTCTCGATCGTGGGTTCAAGTGGTTCGGGTAAAAGTACCTTGTTGCATGTCTTGGGTGGGCTCGATTGCCCGACCAGTGGTGAAGTGTATTTACAAGGCCAGCGTTTTGACACTTTAGGCGAAGCTGAGCGTGGTTTTTTAAGAAATGAACATTTAGGTTTTGTGTATCAATTCCATCATCTATTGCCTGAATTTACTGCGCTTGAAAATGTCGCTATGCCATTAATGCTGCGCCAAGGGGCTAGCTTTAAAAAGGTGAAAACACAAGCAGAATATTTACTAGAACGGGTGGGCTTATCGCATCGTTTAACTCATCAACCAGGTGAGCTCTCTGGGGGTGAACGTCAGCGTGTCGCCATGGCGCGGGCACTCGTGGCTAGGCCGGCTTTAATGCTAGCTGATGAGCCTACGGGTAATTTAGACCGTAAAACCGCAGTGAAAATTTTTGAGTTGCTGACGGATTTACGCCGTGAGTTTAATATGGCGATGCTGATTGTGACTCATGATGAAGAACTAGCCAAAGCAGCCGATTCAATTTTGCATATGCAAGATGGGGTCTGGGTCGACTAAAATACCTGTTATCGCGTTTTGATTGAAGCCCACTTCGGTGGGCTTTATCATGTCTGTAAGCGCTGACACGGGATGGTTGGAGCATGTACATTGGTTTAGCTTTGGCATGGTTAACGGGCATTGCATTGATGGGGCAGCAGATTGCAGGTCTGCCTCAGATTGGTTTTGCGCTGGCGCTGCTGTTTTTGCTGCTGTTACTCCTGCAATTGTATCTACAGCATCAATTGCAACAGGTGTGGTTAGGTGTTGGCAATGCCATGCTTGGCATGTTCGTGGCATGTGTGCTCGGGTATAGCTATGCCCAGTCGGGATTAGAACAAAGATTGGCCTTACGCGAAACGCAAATTGCAGCGGTAGATGTGGTGGTTTATGTCGAGCGACTTAATCAACGCAGTGAACGCAGCATTGTGCAAGCGGTACAAGTGTTAGGCTTTAAGCCTGAGCCCGTCACTTGGCTTAGTTATACGGCGATTAATGAAAAAACGGGGCAAGCCAAAACCCCCGTTTTGCAACTGGGGCAGTATTATCAGATTCAGGGGCAAGTGCGACCTGCACATGGCTATGCCACGCGTGGGGCTTTTGATCAAGAAAAATGGTATGTACAACAAAACATTATGGCGACGCTGCGTATTGAGCAGCTTCGGCCTTTATCTGCCAGTGAAGTGCAGCAATTACAACAACGTTATCCCCTTGGTTTAGGTCAAAAACTACAGCTGAGTATTGAAAAAAAGCGTCTGGCTGTACGTGAGTTTATGATCCAGCAACCCATGAAGCATAAAGGGCTATTACTCGGCTTGTTAACTGGGGATCGCAGTTTATTAACTCCTGAGACGGAAGACGATTTTCGCCGTTTGGGTATCAGTCATTTATTGGCGATTTCTGGGCCACATGTACTGATTTTTGCGGCTATGTTGTGTTGGGGTTTACAACAACTCATTGGTCGCTATCAGCCTAAGCTCTATTTGAAATTGCCCAAAACCTATGTCCTGATTGCGCCGTTTGTCATTGCTGTGGCCTTGTACTGTGCTTTTGTGGGCTTTGAAATTCCAGCATTACGCACACTACTGATCGTAAGTTTAAGCTGTGTGCTGTTACTGTTTGGTCAAGCCTTACAGCCTTTAAAATTATTGGCTTATAGCGCGGCCTTACTGTTGTTATTTGATCCTTTTAGTGTGTTATCCGCAGCCTTTTGGTTGTCGTATGGCGCATGTTTTATTTTGCTTAGAATTTACCAAACGATACAGCGCCAAGATCAAACGGCTTTTAGCACAATACAGCGTGTAAAGCAGGCTATAGGCTTGTTGGTGGAATCGCAGTGGAAAATTTTTATTGCCTTGCTGCCTTTAATGCTGATTTTTTTTAAGCAAGTGGCATGGATCAGCCCAATCAGTAACTTAATTGCCATTCCTTATTTGGGTTTAGTGGTAGTGCCACTAGATATTGTAGCAGGTGTAGCGTGGCTGCTGTCTGAGCCGCTAGGCGCAATGTTATGGCATATAAATGATGCGATACTGAGCGTTTTGTTGGCGGTTTTACAGCTTTTAGATGCTTGGTTTCAACCGCAGTTGCTGCCATGGGCCATGAATTTTTGGCAACTCATCGCGCTGATTTTAGCCCTAGTGATCTTGTTTTTACCGCGTGGTTTAATCCCTAAATTTTGGGCACTCGTCTGTTTAATGCCAATATTTTTTTATGACCATAGCCGTCAGCCATTTGAACTACATGTCTTAGATGTGGGGCAAGGGCAGGCGGTTTTGATTCGTGATCAAGGACAAGCACTGATGGTAGATGTGGGGGGTAGTCCAGATGAACGCCGTTTTAGCTTAGGCGAAAATGTAATTTTACCGTTTTTGTTGCGTAGTGGCATTCAACAGCTCGATCAAGTGATCTTAAGCCATTTAGATCAAGATCATAGTGGTGCTTATCCGGCGGTAGCAGCAAAAATCAAGATTGCCAACCTCATGAGCAATGAATCTTTAGGTCAGCATTCGCTTCCGTTTGAGTATTGCCAACGTGGGCAAAAGTGGCATTGGCAGCGGCTGAGTTTTGAAGTGCTTTCACCACCGAAAAGCGCTTTAGCCACGGCCAATCAGGCCAAAAATGAGACCTCTTGTGTGTTGTATGTGACGTATCAAGGCCAAAGCCAAACGACACATTTTTTATTGATGGGCGATGCGGGTTGGCCAACTGAACATCAACTGTTACTGCATTATCCACATTTAAAGGTGGATGTGTTGGTCTTAGGCCATCATGGCAGTAAACACAGTTCTGCCTATGCTTTTTTACAGCATTATCGCCCTCAAGTGGCCGTTGTCTCAGCGGGATTTGCCAATCGTTATGGTCATCCCACTGAAGAGGTACAAGCACGTCTACACGCCTTAAACATACCAATGCTAAGTACCATTGAGCAGGGCAGTTTAACTTTTATGATGAATGATCAAGATCAGCTGTTGCTGCAAGCTCAGCGTCGCGAGCGGCTGTGGCTGCAACGCGTAATGCCTCAACTCGGGCGAGGGCCTCAGCCGTTGGCGCATTATATAAACCGCTCAAAGCAGGATTGGCCTTAAAGCGTTTATAGCTCCAGTGATAATGCTCTGGATAACGACGAATCAGATCTTCAAGCGCATGATGAATAATTTCTGTACCTTGGTTGGCGCTGCCTTGATAGATAGCGTCATCAATGGCTTCCATATACATATCAAAACCGTCGCGATCGTTACGTAGAGCGTAGAGTAAAATGGCTTTGGCTTTGGTTTTTTGAATCAGTTTGGCACTTAAGTTACTGGACGCTAAAGGTACACCAAAATACGGCACCATATCTCCGCCAATATTGGGGGTATGATCTGGTAAAATTACCGTAGTACCGCCTTGTTTTAAGGCTTTAAAAATTTGCCGTACCCCAGACTCATCGGTAGGCACCAGATTGGCTTGCTCACGGCTACGTGCCTGACGTACAAATTGATCAGCTGCTGGATTTTTAACTGGCTTATACATAATGGTCATGGTGGTGTGCTGGGCTACCCACGCATTCATGACTTCCCATGTACCAAAATGTGGAACCACCAAAACCACGCCTTTTTGTTCGGCTAAAGCGGCTTCCAAAATTTCACGACCGTGAATATGATGGATACGGCTAATATTTTTTTGGTTGCTCGAACCCCAAATACTAAAAAACTCAAAATAGGAGCACAGTTCATTTTTAACTGCTGCACGACAAATCCGCTCACGCTCTTGCGCTGTCATCTCTGGAAAGGCAATTTGTAAGTTAAGACGAATGGTATTAGATGTTTTAGAAATCTTAAAATTATTCACCAAACCAGCTAACATTTTGGCAACAAAACGTGATAACTGTATCGGTTGGCGGCTAACAAAGTTGAGCAAACGATAGGTCGAGGTCTGTTGAATGGGCTCAGTCATGGAGGGATAAGATTTCGCCAGAAAAGAAAATTATTATAGGCGAAAAGTAACGACTTTAGACAGTGCAAGCACAATCATTGTATATAATGAGGGCAATTTTAATTACATTGGGTCATTTTTATGTCCGATTGGCCACCAAAACCACAAGATGAAATAAAGGTACAGCCTACACCACCCACAGGACCAGAATGGAAATTACTTGAAAAAGCGGTTTTGGCATCGGTAGAAGAACAGCGCCGTGCACGCCGTTGGGGTATTTTCTTTAAATGTCTGACCTTTGCCTATTTATTGTTTATTGTTTTAGCGATGGGCAGAGGGTGCTCTAGCGCCGGTAAAAGTGATGCGGTTGCAGGGACTAGTTCGGCGCATTTGGCGGTGGTGGATGTGATTGGTACCATTGGTGCAGATAAACAAAGTGTCAACAGTGAAAATACCATCAAAGCCTTAAATAAAGCCTTTAGCAATAGCCAAGCCAAAGCGGTGGTATTAAACATTAACTCACCGGGTGGTTCACCAGTTCAATCCGATGAAATTTGGCAAGAGATTCGCTATTTAAAACAGCAGCATACCGAGAAAAAACTCTATGCCGTGATTGGCGATACGGGTGCTTCAGGTGCTTATTATATTGCCTCTGCAGCTGATCAAATTATTGTCAATCCATCAAGCCTAGTCGGTTCAATTGGGGTGATTATGCCCAATTATGGCATTAATGGCTTAATGCAAAAATTAGGCGTACAAGATCGCACCATGACCGCAGGTGACAACAAAGCTCTATTGTCGATGACCCAACCGATTGATCCTGCGCAGCAAACGCATGTGCAAGATGTGTTAAATAACGTGCATAGTCACTTTATTCAAGCGGTGAAAGATGGACGTGGTGATAAACTCAAATCCAATGACCCGGCAATTTTCTCAGGGCTATTCTGGACGGGTGATCAAGCCGTTAAACTAGGTGTTGCGGATCGTATTGGCAGCATCAACACCCTCAAACGTGAACTTAAGTTGGATAAAACCGTCAATTACACCATTGAACATAATCCTTTAGATTCGATTTTAGGTCGTATGGGTAGCGAAATTGGTCAAGGTATTGCATCATCTGTGCAACAACAATTGCAAACAGAACAAGACCCAAAACTAAGATGAAACCTTTAATTCATTTCGCGCATGCCAATGGTGTACCGAGTCAGGTGTATCAAAAGCTCTTTGATTTACTCTCAGATGAGTACGATGTGGTATATACCGAGCCTTTAGGCACAGATAAACGCTATCCCATTGATGAGGGGTGGAAAAGCTTAACTCAACAAGTGGTTGATAGCATTGTACGTCAAGCGGCAGGGCGGCCTGTAATTGGGATTGGCCATTCATTGGGTTCGGTGTTGACGATGCAAGCGGCCTATGCGCGACCTGAATTATTTAATCAAGTGATTTTGCTTGATCCACCTTTATTGGTCGGTAAAACTGCATTGGCCTTAGCGTTGATGAAACGTTTACAGCCGAAGAAGCTGGATCAACTGAGTCCTGCCGGCTTGTCTAAAAAGCGCCGTGATCATTGGGACAGTCGTGAGCAAGCAGCGCTCAGTTTACGTCCTAAAGGTTTTTATAAAGACTTTGATGATGATTGCTTCAATGCTTATATTCAGCATGCATTAACAGATGATCCCATACGTGGTGGTGTGACCTTAACCATTGCTAAAATGGATGAAGTGAATATTTTTAGAACTAATCCTTCAAAATATTGGCAGCCCATACCTGAACCAAGTGTGCCGATGCATTTGGTGGTGGGGGAAAACAGTATTTTTAATGAAAAAGGCTTTCCTAAGCGGATTCAGCAAAAACTCGGTATTCCTTATAGCGTGTTTAAAGGGGGCCACATGTTCCCACTAGAACATCCAGTTGAGCTGGTGCAATATTTAAAGAAATTGATTTAAAAAAACGCAGCCGAGGCTGCGTTTTTTATGCTTTAAAGCTTGGTAAATTGTAGCGGTTCAGTCAAAGGCTGACCCCGGTACAATAGACCTTGTGCTGTATGCACTAAAGTGCCATTACAAATCCACTCCGCTACTTGCGGATAGATCAAGTGTTCAAGTCTATGCACACGTTCAGCGAGGCTGCTTTCGTTATCATGTGTACCAACACGTAATACACCTTGTGCTAAGGCTTGACCTGCATCAAGCTCCGCAGTCACATAGTGTACCGTACAGCCATGATAGGCATCGCCAGTACGAAGCACACGTTGATGGGTATGCATACCTTTGTAATGTGGCAACAGCGAAGGATGAATGTTAATCATCTTACCCTGCCAGTTTTGCACAAAGTCTGCGCTTAGAATACGCATAAACCCAGCCAAAATCACTAAATCTACATCCCAATCGAGGAGTTGTTGATGCATCACAGCATCAAAACTCTCACGACTTGGATAGTATTTATGTTCAATGACTGCCGTGGCAATACCAGCTCTTTGGGCACGCTGTAAGGCATAGGCTTCAGGTTTATTGGAAATAACCCCAACAATTTGCCCCGATAGATTGGCATCAATCAAGGCTT
Organism: Acinetobacter sp. CY05; assembly: GCF_059515805.1. Classification (NCBI taxonomy): domain Bacteria; kingdom Pseudomonadati; phylum Pseudomonadota; class Gammaproteobacteria; order Moraxellales; family Moraxellaceae; genus Acinetobacter; species Acinetobacter sp. CY05. The sequence continues at coordinate 174,725 of NZ_JCAKMW010000001.1, forward strand.
GGAGGTTAGAACCGCTACCTGAAACTAAAACTGCAATCTTAATCATTACAACTTAAGCGAATACAACGCGGATTTTTTCATCTGCACCAGCAACTGATTCAGCATTATCGACGATTGAACCCATTGCCCACGCTTTTTCGCCAAGACTGGTAAGAAGTTCAACAGTTTTGTCTGCATCGGCTGCATCAACCACAAGCACCATACCAACACCACAGTTAAATGTACGGTACATTTCAAACTGTTCTACGCCGCCTTCACGTTGTAGCAATTTAAACAATTCAGGCCACTCCCATGAACCTTCATTGACAATCGCTTGTGCACCGTTTGGTAATACGCGTGGTAAGTTACCAGGTAAACCACCACCTGTGATGTGTGCCATGGCATGTACATCAACAGATTTAAGTAATTCAAGAATTGGTTTTACGTAAATACGAGTCGGTTCCATTGCAGCATCTGCAAGTGGGCGACCGTCAACGAGTTGAGTTAAATCAACATTTTTTACGTCTAAGATTTTACGAAGTAAAGAGTAACCGTTTGAGTGTGCACCACTTGATGCCACACCAATTAACACGTCGCCCGCTTTTACTTTAGAGCCATCAATGATTTTGCTGTGTTCAACCACACCTACGCAGAAGCCTGCAAGGTCATAGTCTTCGCCTTCATACATGCCTGGCATTTCAGCAGTTTCACCGCCCACCAACGCACAGCCTGCAAGTTCACAACCTGCACCAATGCCTGTTACGACATTAGCTGCTACGTCCACATTTAAGTGACCTGTTGCATAGTAATCAAGGAAGAATAACGGTTCAGCACCGCAGACAAGAAGGTCGTTTACACACATTGCCACCAAGTCCTGACCAATGGTGTCATGACGGTTTAAATTAAGTGCTAAACGTAATTTTGTACCAACACCATCTGTGCCTGATACGAGAACAGGTTCTTCATAACCTTTAGGAATTTTACAAAGAGCGCCGAAGCCACCAAGGCCTCCCATCACTTCTGGACGTGATGTGCGTTTTGCGACTGATTTGATACGATCGACTAACGCGTCGCCCGCTTCAATGTCGACACCCGCGTCTTTGTAGCTTAAACCGGTGTTTGGGGTAGAAGTTGAGTTGCTCATAATTGAAGTCTCCGCATTCGCGCGGCGATTATAACCTGAATATACGAAACTCTTATGTTATTTATGAGGCAAAATGCTATCTTTATTGAAATATTTTAAGTTTCATAACCAATAACAAGGAAAAAGGCGAAATTATGGGTGACAAAACCTTGCGTCGTATTTTTATATTGGCGGGCATCGCTCTAATTGTCTGGATTCTCTACTTATTAAAACCAGTGGTTATTCCCTTTGTCGGTGCGTTTTTAATCGCCTATTTATTTAGCCCCTTGGTCGATAAGCTGCATGATTATGGTCTACCAAGATGGCTATCGATTACCTGTGTCTTTGTGGGTATTGCCATTGTAATGACCTTAGCAGTTTGGTACTTAGTGCCGCTGATTTGGGAGCAGTTAAAGTATGCAAGAGACAGTATTCCTGCAGGGATTCATTGGGTTAATTATACTTTCTTGCCTTGGGTATCTGAGACTTTTAATGTCGATGAAATGGAAATTGATACCCAACAGTTCTCTACCGTGATTATGGATTATGTGCAAACCAACTATAGTGCTGACAGTGTACAAGCCATGGCGCTAAAGTTAGCACAGTCGGGTTTAAACTTTATTCAGATTGGCGGTACGGTGGTGTTAATTCCGATTATTGCCTTTTATTTCCTACTGGACTGGGATCGTATGCTCGATGGTTTACGTCGCTTAATTCCACGTCGTTATGAAGCCAATACCTTGCATGTAGTGGGCGAGTGTCACAGCGTTTTAGGTGCCTTTGTAAAAGGTCAGCTTTTGGTCATGGTATTGTTGGGTGTGGTCTATGCCGTCGGTCTACAATTGATTGGTTTGGAAGTAGGCTTAATCATTGGCATGATCGCAGGCCTTGCCAGCATCATTCCTTATTTAGGCTTTGCTGTCGGTATTATTGCTGCGGTGATTGCCAGTCTTTTCCAATTTGGTTTAGATTGGATGCAGTTGGCACTGGTACTAGTAGTGTTTATGGTCGGGCAAGCCATTGAGGGTTATATTTTACAGCCATTTTTATTGGGTGATAAAATTGGTCTATCGCCAGTTGCCGTGGTCTTTGCCGTGTTGGCAGGTGCACAATTGGCTGGGTTCTTAGGCATGCTGATTGCCTTACCTGTGGCTGCTGTAATTGTAGTATTACTGCGTCATGTGCGGGAATTTTACGAAACCAGTCAACTTTATCAAGCTCAGCCGCAACTCACGGTTAATGCGACCGAAGATGGCGCAGTAAACATCGTCACAGAGCAAGTCGATGTACATGTAGAAATGAAAAATCCTGACTTAAAAACGCAGCAACTCAATGAAAAATCGAGTAAGATGGATTGACCTGACAATAACATGTAAGTGAAAAGGCTATACGACATATATGCGCCAACTGCAATTAGACATTGAACCTCAACTCGACGCTCGAATTAGCGATTTTTCGGGTCCAGGATGGGGACACGTGATTGATGCAGTCCGTCAGCTTCATGCTGGTTTAGTCAGTCGTTTTTATGTCTATGGTGGGGCAGGGACTGGAAAAAGTCATCTGCTTTCTGCGATTTGCGACTCTTATCTTGATGTGGGTAAATCTGCCATTCAAGTATCTTTACTTGAGTTGCTCGATGCGCCAACAGAAGCCATTACCTCACTTGAGCGTTATGACTTAGTCGCCTTAGATGATATTGAGGCAATCAGTGGCGTGCCACATTGGCAAAAGGCAGTATTTCATCTGATTAATTATAATAATCAAGAAGGTGGCCAATTGGTGTTTTCATCGCGTATGGCACCAATTGAACTGAAACTTGAATTACCTGATTTACAGTCACGCTTAACCCAAGCGGTGAGTGTACGTGTCCCCAATGGCAGTTTATATGCCGATCGCTATGCCTTGGTTAATTCTGTGCTTGATCGCCGTGGTATTCATATTGATCAGCAAATTATTGATTACTTGCTTAACCATGGCCCACACCAAGCCTCCATTTTATTGCAAAGCTTAGAGCAATTGATTCAATTGTTAAAAGGTGAAAAAACTAAGCTTAGCGGTGCGACTTTAAGACAGATTTTTGCTTTAATTGATGAATATCAAGAATAAAAAAAAGCCTCTGATGAGGCTTTTTTTTATTCCGCTTGCGTGTATTTGACAATATATTCATCACGAATGGCACTACGCTCTTCAGGACGGGCTTTTTCTAAGCGTTGTCCAAGTTCACGACGTTCAGTGCTACTCATTTTTTGCCAAACTTCACGCATCTTTTGTTTTTCTTGCTCGGGCAATTGGGTAAACCAATCAATACGCTGTTGCAAGCTACTGCTTTGTTCTTGTGGTAATTCTTTTAAACTTTGATAGCGTTTAATCGCTGCCATTTGTTCAGCTTCAGACATGCTTTCCCAACTGTCGACTTGGCTATTGGCATCTTTAGAAAATAGCCAAAAACGTTCAAAGCCTGCAAAACTGCTTTGTAAAAAGCCAATGGCACACAAGGCTAAAGCCAGTTTCTTAGCTGCCATGCGGACCTCGGTCTTCACCTAGCACCATCAGCATTTCCAAATCTTCAACCATCTGTGGCGAAAGTTTTGGTGATACAACGGCTTGATTAACAGGTTGTTCAGTCATGTCATTTGAGTGCGGTAAAATTGCGATGCCGGTGATGGCAGCCGCTAAGGCAAAACCTGACATTTTCCATAAACCGTAACGTGATGTCTTTTTATGTTGAATACGTTCAAAGACCTGATTCATCACTTGGGCTTTGTCGTGGGGACGGTCAGCTAAGTGATCGAGTTTGGAAGTGACTTGTTTTAAGTAATCATCATGTTTCATGTTGATGACCCTCCCAGATGTGGATTTAAATGTGCGAGCGTGGCACGCAGGCCTTGAATCGCACGGTGATAATGAGTTTTTACACTGCCTTCTGAGCAGTTCATAATCTGTGCGGTGGTGTGGGTATCAAACCCTTCCCATGCGCGGAGCATAAAGGCTTGTTGCTGGCGTAAGGGGAGTTGTTGAATCGCTGCTTGAATTTCTTCAGCAGTGACATGTTGGTCAACAAAATCGGCTGGATTAATGGCATGTTCATCAACGACATCATGCAGTTCAATCTCTTCATCATCCAAGCTGACTTTTTTAAAGAAAGAAAATGGATTGGCGCGCCGTGCTTCTTTACGTCGCCAATCTTGTAATTTGTTATTTAAAATGGTGTAAAACAGGGGATACCATTCATCATTGGGGCGATCGCTATAGGATTTATGCAATGAGATAAAAGCCTCTTGGACTAAGTCCATAGCAATACCTTGTTGACCTTGGGTGGCACTCTCCATCATGACTAAAGCGCGTCCAGTCACCTCTTGCATAAAAAGCTTAAGGCGTTGCTCGGCCGTACTCTTAAGAATACTGGCATCTTGGCTTTGAGACTGTTTGGGTGCTAAATCCATAGAGATGGAAAATCCTGTCATTGGATACCCAGCATTATTTCCATTGTCATAGTGTTATAACGCTGGAAATAATGATTGGGTTGACAATTCTTTAATTATTTTTCTAGTGTACTTTAAATTTTAAGTAGATGGTTCAACGTTAAAACAAAACACACAATTACAGACGCTGACGCACCATTTCAAAGAAACAGATCGAACCTGCAATCGCCACGTTTAAAGATTCTTGACCGCCCGGCTGTGGAATGGCCACAGATTTGGCATGTTCTAGGGCATAGCTAGATGCACCTTGACCTTCGTTGCCTAAAATCCAAACACACGCTTGGCTGAGATCTTGTTCATAGAGGCTAGTGGATTGGTGTGAACTGGTCACATACACTGGAATTTCAAAACGTGATAACACGTCTTCTAAAGTCACATTTTCAAAAGTCTGTAAGCTAAAATGCGCCCCCATACCCGCACGTAATACGCGTGGTGACCACAGAGATGCTGAACCTTTGGTACAAATGACTTGCTTGATGCCAGCAGCGGCTGCAGAACGTAGTAAAGTACCTGCATTACCCGGATCTTGTACGTTTTCTAAAATTAATGTATCTGCTGCAAAGTCAAGGCTTTGGCGTGAGGTGGGCTGATCAATCACGGCTAAGCACGGTAAGGTGGTACCTAAGGTGCTTAAGTCACGGTATAAGCTTTCTGCAATGACAAAAACTGAACCTTGATAAAGGTCTAAAATGTCGCAGATTTCTGGATGGGTGAGTGATTTTTCAGTCGTGAAAATTGAGTTAATTTTCCTATTTTGTTCTAACCATGCTTGGCACAAGTGTGTACCTTCAAGCACAGTTTGACCTTGCTTTTTGCGATAGCTGTTTTGTTCAATTAAAGCACGTAAATGCTTAATCTTAGGATTATCTTTAGATTCTAAAAAAATAGTCGACATGGGAGAAGCTCATGCCCATAAACTGAAGAGCTTATGGGCATTCAAAGATTAGTTATGGTAGCTGGTCACAAGATCAACTTCATTTTTTGAACCAATAATGACAGGTACACGTTGGTGTAAGTCAGTTGGTTGGATCTCTAAAATACGTACACGACCTGTGGTTGAGGCACCGCCAGCTTGTTCCATGAGCATACTCATTGGATTCGCTTCATACATTAAACGTAAACGACCGGCTTTTTTCGGATCTTTTAAGTCGTATGGGTACATGAAAATACCAGAACGGCACAGGATACGGTGAATATCACCCACCATACATGCAACCCAACGCATATTAAAGTCTTTTTCGCGTGGACCAGTTTTACCTGCTAGTAATTCATCGATATAACGTTGTACTGGTTGCTCCCAATGACGTTGGTTTGAGGCATTAATGGCATATTCTTTGGTGTCTGCTGCAATTGTAATGTCTTGTGTGGTTAACAAGAATTCTTGGCTGTCTAAGTCAAAGGTAAAGAACACCGTGCCTGCACCAACAGTTAACGCCATCATGGTTGATGGACCATAGAGCACATAACCTGCAGCCACTTGCTGCTGACCTGCTTGCATAAAGTCAGCCGCTTGCGTTACTGCATTTTTAGCCGGCAAAATTGAGAAAATGGTACCTACGCACATGTTAATATCGATGTTGCTTGAACCATCTAGCGGATCAAATAGCACCAAGAACTCACCGTTCTCTTGTGCAGGGGTAAATTCGTCTAACTCTTCAGAGGCTAAGCCGCCGACATGTGGGTGAACTTTCAGGGCATCAATTAAATAGTCATTTGAAATGACGTCGAGTTTCTTTTGCTCTTCGCCTTGTACGTTTTCATGTTGTGCGCTGCCCAATACACCGGCAAGCGCGCCTTTTTGTAACAATACATCAATGCTTTTACACGTGTTTGCAATTGTTTCAATCACTTGAGCGAGTTCAGGTGTTAAGTTCCCGCTTTGTTGTTGTAGAAATTGGGAAAGAGTAAGATATGCCATCGCTGGAAAACTCCGCAGTGCTCATGCACACATAGATAATAAGAAAAGATGGCCGCTATTTTAGAGGAGAACCAACAAAAAGAAAAATTAAACTCGACCTTTTGCTATGATTTTACCCTTGCAAGTTCATTAAAAACTGCTATGTTGATTTAAAGGATAAGAAATAAGGCGAGGAGGATCGCAATGACCACACATAAGTTTGATGCAACCCCAACTCCAAGTGAAGCAATTAGTCTAGATGAGATTTCTGCCGACAATATTAAACAAGCTTGGCAGGACTATGAGGCTAAACCTGAATATAAAGAGTTTAACAAACATGATTTAATTGAATCGTTGCAACCTAAACAGGATGAGCAACAGCCGTCATAAAAAAAGCGCTCTAATGAGCGCTTTTTTTAGGCTTTATTTGAGCAAAGGCGGGACTGCTTCGTAATTGATTTCTACGCGGCGGTTTTCTTTCCATGCTGCTTCATTACTACCGGTTGCGACAGGCATTTCTTTACCATAGCTGACCGCTTCTAATTGTGTAGCACTAACGCCACTGCTGACTAAAAAGCTTTCTACCGCTTTAGCGCGACGTTCACCGAGTGCCATGTTGTATTCACGTGTACCGCGTTCATCGGTATGGCCGGTTAAAGCAACGCGTGAATTGGCATTGGCCATTAAAAACTGAGCATGGGCCTGTAGGGTTTGTACATCTGTAGTTGAGAGTTCTGTGCTGTCATAGTCAAAATGCACCACACGTTTGGCTAAAAAGGCTTTATTGGCTTCAGTGACCCCTTTGGCTGAAGCACCGGTTAAGCTTTGTGCAGCAAGCGCTGCATCTTCGCTTAAGCCTTGAGTATCGACTGTAACGCTTGGAGTGTTGTTGTTTAAAGCGTTATCGCTAATCACTGGATTAACCGGTTTACGGCTGGCACAGCCTGTAAAGAGTAGGGCTGTTGCTAAAATTGGCAAGAGCAGCGTTGGCATTTTTTTCATCTTCATCATCCTTATTTAATTTAAGCTTTATTTGGGTGCCCAAGCAGGTTCACGTACTTCGCCCACTTCACTTGGTAAGTTGACACGGAAACGGCTATCGAGTGACATAATTGACAATAAACCACGATTCGCTTCGCGTGTGGCATACACCACCATTTGCCCATTTGGTGAGAAGCTTGGTGATTCATCTAAGCTGGTTGGGGTGAGCACATTGGTCACGCCGCTATTAATATCTTGAATGGCAACTTTATAGTTGCTGCCACTTGGACGATGGACCAGAGCAATTTTTTTGCCATCTGCACTTAAAGTACCGCGCGCGTTAAAAGCACCACGGAAGGTGACACGTTTGGTATCAGCCGATTCAAAGTCATAACGATAAATTTGTGCAGAGCCACCACGATCTGAAGTAAAGATAAAGCCTTTACCATCTGGGGTATAACGTGCTTCAGTATCAATGGCGCTGTTATTGGTCATGCGCTGTAAGCTACGCGTGCTTAAATCCATTTGATAGATTTCTGGGTTGCCATGCATGGATGCAGTAAATAACATGCTTTTGCCATCGGGTGAGAAACTTGGTGCACCATTTAAACCCCGGAAGCTGGTGATTTTTTCACGGCTGCCTGTAGCAAGATTTTGTAAGTAAATCGCAGGACGTTTAGTTTCAAACGATACATAGGCAATACTTTTGGCATCGGGTGTCCAAGCTGGCGATAGAATAGGATCACGCGAAGTCAGAATCGTTTTTGGCTGTTCACCATCGGTGTCGGCAATTTGTAAGGTATAACGCTGCTCAGGTGTGGCTGGGTTACGCAGTACATAGGCAATACGACCACTAAAATCGCCAGCAATGCCTGTTAAGGCTTGGAAAATAGTATCACTAATCATATGTGCTGCCTGACGCGTGCGTGAAGCAGGTACAGTGAGCATTTCATTTAGTAGATAAGTGGTTTTTTCTACATCATAGAGTTGATAATGAATGGCAATACTACCATCTGGATTGGTCTTACTTGATCCTGTAACTAAGTAAGGAATCCCTGCTGCTTTCCAAGCACCTGCATTAGGCTGATCATTGGCAGCAGTTGCCGGTAAGTTTTTCGAGGCGCTTGAGAATTTGCCTGAACGATTTAAGTCATTTTCGACAATCGGATAAATACTAGAGTCACTGCTAAACGGGACAATGGCAATTTTAGGGCTTTCTTCGGCAGTTTTGACAATTTCTAGATGGAGTTGAGCAAAGGTTTGGCTGCTAAGACTCGCGCCTAAGGCGGTCATTAATGCTAAGCCGAGTAGGTGTTTACGCGTCATATCCTTAGTCCTTTAAATACTCAAAAGATTTGAATTTTTGTGAAAATTTTGTTGGTTATCATGACAGATATTCTGTAATAAAAAAGCCCCAGTTGAGCGCTTTATTACTCAAACTTTGTAAATTTGAGTGGAAAAAACGCGCGATTTTGGCTTCAAATCGCGCTTTTGATTTATCGGGCGGTAAAACTTGAAGTAAAGCTACGTGCCTGACTGCGTGCCTCTGGATCAGAGGGCATTGGGTACGGTGCAGCTGCACGTACAGCAGCTTCAATACTGGCTTTGAGGTCAGGATTACTTGAACTGACCACTACAGACAGGACACTACCGCTGTCACTTAAAGTGACACGGGCAGTGGCGCTTTGTCCTGTTGCACCACTTGGAATATCCCACGCACGACGAATTTTGCTCTCAAAGTCACGTTTAGCAGTAGAGGCAATTTTTCTCGCTTCAGCTTTTTTAGCGGCAGCTTCTTCTTTGGCTTTGGCCGCAGCAGAGGCTTTTGCTTCAGCCGCAGCTTCGGCTTTGGCACGTTCAGCAGCCTCGGCACGTTCTTTTGCCGCAGCCTCGGCTTTGGCTTTTGCTGCTGCATCGGCTTTGGCTTCTGCAGCTGCGTCGGCTTTAGCTTTTTCAGCCGCATCAGCTTTGGCTTTAGCAGCTGCGTCGGCTTTAGCTTTTGCAGCTGCCTCGGCTTTGGCTTTTTGAGCTGCATCGGCTTTGGCTTTTTGAGCTGCATCGACTTTAGCTTTAGCAGCTGCATCGGCTTTGGCTTTTTGAGCAGCCTCGGCTTTAGCTTTTGCTGCTGCATCGGCTTTGGCTTTGGCTGCTGCATCGGCTTTAGCTTTAGCAGCTGCCTCGGCTTTGGCAGCAGACTCGGCTTTAGCTTTTGCAGCTGCATCGGCTTTAGCTTTTGCAGCGGCATCCCCTTTAGCTTTTTCAGCCGCATCAGCCTTGGCTTTAGCCGCAGCTTCAGCCTTTTGCGCAGCCGCCTCAGCGCGGGCTTTGTCTGCGGCACTGGCTTTGGCAGCGTCAGCTTTAGCTTGAGCCGCGGCTTGTTTGGCAGCATCTGCTTCAGCTTGGGCTTTTAAGCGTGCAGTTTCTGCCGCTTTATTTTGTGCTTGGGCTTTTGCTGCATCTTGGGCGGCTTGTTGTTCGGCGCGTTTGGCTTGTTCGGCTGCTTTTTGCGCGTTGAGCTGATTACTATCTGGCTGTACTTTGGGGCTAGGAGTCGGTACGGGCACAGGAATCACAGGCGCATTAGCAGTAGGCGCTGCGGTTTGGGTAATTTGATTCGCTACGTTTGTATCTGCGCTTTCCGCCTCTTCTATAAGAGCAGGCGTTTTTTCTTCAACTATAGGTTCAGGCACTAAATCTTCAGGACGGATCAGCACAGTTTCTAGAGGCTTAGGGGGCTGTAGTGGCTTACTCATGCCTACGTAGAGTAAACCCATAATGGCAAGCACATGCACGCCTGCTGTAAAAGCCAGCGCTAATTTCTTTTGCGCAAATGGGGGCTTTTGAAAGTTTTTCATTTTTTAAGATACCGGCTCGGTCAGCAAGGCAACTTTGCTTAAACCGGAATTTTGCAGCTGGTTCATCAGTTGAATCACTTCGCCATACGGGCGTGATTGTTCGCCATTAATCACCACTGTGAGCTCGCTATTTTGCTGCTGTTGTTCGCTTTGCGCTGCTTGTAGCACAGCCTCTAACTCAGCCAAGCTTAAGGCTTGATCATTGTTATGGTTTTGGTATTTAAGTAAATACTGACCATTTTGATCTAAGGTCACAATCGCCGGCGGCGATTTATTTTCAAGTGGTGTTGCATTGGCTTTAGGTAAATCAACTTGAATGCCACTGGTAATCATGGGTGCAGTGACCATAAAGATCACCAATAACACCAACATGACGTCAATGTAGGGCACCACATTCATATCACTATTGAGTGGTTTTTTAATACGGTTAAAACGGCCTGAGTGTCGCATTAGGCATCGTCCTGTGGTTTACCTACAGATTGTGCTTGTAACAGGGCCACCATTTCTTCGGCAAACAAGGCGCGGTCGCTATAAATTTGATCGCCTTGGCTGGTAAAATGGTTAAAGGCTAAAACCGCAGGAATCGCGGCAAATAAACCAATGGCAGTAGCAATTAAGGCTTCGGCAATACCGGGAGCAACAGTGGCAAGACTGACTTGATCGACATCCGATAAACCAATAAAGGCATTCATAATGCCCCATACTGTACCAAATAAACCAATATAAGGTGCTACAGAACCAATACTGGCCAATATGCCTAAACCTTGCTCTAAATGCGCCTGATCACGACTTAAACCCACCCGTAAAATACGTTCTGTACTGTCAATACTTTGCGCAACAGAGGCATGGCGTTTTTGTAATTTTAAAAACTCACCTTGACCGTGATAGAAAATATCTTCAAGACCAGTACGTTTGGTATTGAGCTGGGCATTGTTATACAAGGTGGATAATTCAGCGCCAGACCAGAACATTTTTTGAAAATGTTCATCATCACGGCTGGCTTTTTTATAGGTCAAATGTAACTTAGCAATCAAATACCAACTGCAAATGGATGCCAATAATAAAATCAGCATCACCAGTTGTACCACTGGACTCGCTTGTAAAATAAGATCTGAGATGTGTAGGGAAGATTCGATTTGTGTTGCCATAGTTACATGTGCCAATTCATTTTTCTAATCCGCTTCCATGGTGTTACGTATGAGTTCACGCATTTCCTCTGGAAGTCGGCGAGGTTTCATATTGGCATCAATACATGCCAACTCGACCTCACCTGAAGCTAGCATGATTTCACCACGATAAATATTCTGTTGCAATACAAATGAGGTTGATTTACAAGAAACAACAGTTGCAGTTACGGTAATTAAGTCATCCATTAAAATTGGACGCATATATTTTAAGTTAATTTTATGCACCACAAAGTTGTAATCTTTTTGATGCCAATAATGTTCGATCCCGCAAGCACGTAACCATTCGGTACGCGTGCGTTCCATAAAGCGAATATGGTTCGCATGATAAACAATACCACCAGCATCAGTATCTTCAATATAAATACGAATAGGGAATTCAAATCTATTGCTCATAAGTGCGTTCCAGTATGAAATCTAAAATATGTCTGCCGCGCCTGCATCAGACTTTAAAGCGAGTGTTAGGATTATGCGAAGTTTAGCAGAATCAATCTCATCGCCTATGGCTGAAGTCACCAATTATAAAAAAGCTGTATTGGCAAAAAGTATCCTGTCAGGCACTAGATATTGGCTGAGGTTTGAGGGTCATTGCTGGGGATCTTTTGCTGTTAAGACGATTGGAATATTTAAGGTGACAGGCGCGTGGTGACTATAAAGCAGCGCAGTTTTAATTTGTTGATAGATCTTGGCGTCTAATTGTGGGATGCCACTGCTTTGTGTGAGGGTGCTTTTGGCGAGATTGCCTGCTTCATTAAAGCTGAGGCGAAAGCTTAAATGGCGAGTTTGCCCAGCCAGATCATGTTGCGTGTATTGAATATGCGGGAAATGACGCCAAATTTTAGCAGCTTCATTAACAGGCAGATCATCCTTTAATGTCACTTTACGGCTTTGTTGTTGGTTAAATCGTGTGCCTAAGCTCAAAGGTAGGGTTAATTTTTGAGGGGTGGTTTTAGGGTTAAGGCGTGCATCTTTGACTTGTGCAATGATTTTTTCATCTAAATGTTGAAGGCCTGTGCTTTGTAAGATTGTAATCGCATCAATAAAGCCTTTTGGGTCGCGGGTAATTTGTAAGGTCAGATAACGGTTTTGGCCTTGTAGGTCGAGGTTTTGATAAGAAATATACGGTTTTACTAACCAAATTTTACTGTCTTGTAATGGAGAGATGGTCATTTCAAAGGATTGCGTCACTTCAAATACATTCGGATAGGGGAGAAATTCACTGGCCATAACAGCATCTTGCACTTTTTGATCCAGTGCAGCGATGCCTGAACTTTGTATGATGCGGGTATTGATGACTTTCCCTTGAGGATTACCCATGATATGTAAGGTGGTTTTACGATTTTGATTTTCTAGGTCTTTGTTTGTGTAATTGAGTGTTGGGGGTGTTTTCCATTGTGGCTGCACTTGTGCAACTGTTTTTGGCGTTTGTGCTTGTAATGCAATGAGTGGACTCAATAATAAAAAGCTTAGTCCTAAAATTTTAATATTCATTAGAATTCCCTTATAAATTTGTGTCTGATCATAAAGAAATTTAATGGATAATTAAAGTAAATAATTCTCATTCTTAAGTGTAATTTTTAAAGCTTAGTTTTTATTTAATTTTTGGCTTTTTGCTTATACGATAGCCGCTTGATATGGTTGCTATTTTAAGAGGGGAAAATGGCAGATACAGAACAACTAGCAAAAAATCAGATGATTGTTTTACAACAACCAAATGGTGAAAAGATTTATCTTGATTTAAATGTCTCTACAGATACCACAGCAATAAAATCATTTGAAAAAAGTACTGATATGTCGATAGCTGCTTTTGACTATGCCACAGGAATCGCTGTGTTTTTAGGATTATGTGCTACAGGGTTGGCTTATTGGTATGGACAGAAAAGTTTTAAATTAACAGAGATGTCTTTTGATTCTTTAAACAATCAAATCAACCTTGAGAAGTAAATCGTTAAAGAAAGAGAGTTAAGAAAATTAGGTGCGGAATATATTAATATTGTTCATAATTTTATAAATAAAGCTCAGGATTTTGAAGAAAATTATTTGAAATTAGAATTTCGTGAAAGAATTTATAAAAATGAACTGTCAAAATCTTTGTGGCGGCAATTATCCAAAGATCGACAAGAAATGAATCTAATTATGGCGCAAATTTCTTTACTATTTACTACATGTGAGAAAGCAGATGCGCCTCTTTATATTATTCACAATTTTGTAGACTATTTTGCAAAAAAATTAATAAATAATTTTGGTTGTGAGTATGTCTTAAGTAGTAAAGATTTACGGAAACCTATTGATATAATTAATGAATATGAAGAATATAGTGCTGAATATTTTAATGAATTTAAAAAAGTATGCCAATTTGGTAAGTTTGAAGATATTAGGAAAAGTGAAAGTATGATTATATGTATTCGTGATTATCTGCTATACGAATTTATTAATCACTTCAAAAATATATCTAATAAAAAAGCAGCCTAAGCTGCTTTCTTAATTTCTATTTTGGTTCAGGTGGGGTCATGCCAAACTGCATATACGCCATATTAGTAGCAATACGTCCGCGTGCAGTTCGCATCACATAACCTTGCTGAATTAAATATGGCTCAATGACATCTTCCAATGTACCTGAATCTTCTGCCATAGCCGCAGCTAAAGCTTCAACACCCGCAGGGCCACCATCAAAACGCTCAAGTAACATACTTAAATAACGGCGGTCTAAAGTATCTAAACCGGCTTTATCTACATTGAGCATATCTAAAGCGCGCTGTGCCATTTCTTCAGTGACTTCGCCTGTGCCTTTGACCTGTGCGTAATCACGGACACGACGTAATAAACGGTTAGCAATACGCGGTGTACCACGGGCACGACGGGCAATTTCGATTGCGCCTTCGTCTGTCATGGGTACATCCATCAAACTCGCAGAACGTTTGACAATATGGGTTAAGTCTTCAACCGAATAAAACTCTAAACGCTGTACAATGCCAAAACGGTCACGCAGCGGAGAAGTCAATAAACCTGCACGGGTGGTGGCAGCAACCAACGTAAATGGCGGTAAATCGAGTTTAATCGAACGTGCGGCAGGACCTTCACCAATCATAATATCGAGTTGATAATCTTCCATAGCAGGATAGAGAATCTCTTCAATGACAGGGGAAAGACGATGAATTTCATCAATAAATAACACATCGCCTTCTTCTAAATTGGTCAGCATGGCAGCTAAATCGCCTGCGCGTTCTAATACAGGGCCAGACGTAGACTTAAGACTGCCGCCCATTTCCCGCGCAATAATATTAGCTAGGGTGGTTTTACCCAAACCCGGTGGGCCAAAAATTAAGGTGTGATCAAGCGCCTCACCACGTCCACGTGCCGCACCAATAAAGATTTCCATTTGCTCACGTACCACTGGTTGACCAATATAGTCTTCCAGTGAAGTGGGACGAATGGCACGATCAAAATGATCTTCGGGTTTTTCAGAACCACTAATTAAACGATCTTGCATAATCTCAACTTATTTATTTAAGGACTTCAGCGCAGCACGGATAATATCGCTAGCTTCGGTATAATCTGCCTTCACTGCATTAATCAGTTTTTGCGCCTCTAAAGGTTTATAACCCAAAGACTGTAAAGCAGCCTCAGCTTCTGCCACCGCAGAATGCGAATCAAACTGAATTTGTGTAGTCGTTGCATTGGTGGTGCTAGGTGCAGTCGCCAAAGCTTTAAAACGATCACGCAGTTCAATCATTAAGCGTTCTGCGGTTTTTTTACCCACACCCGGGACTTTCACCAAGGTGTTGACATCTTCATGTTCAACGGTGTGAATCAGCATTTCTACGCTTAAGGTTGATAAAATGCCCAGCGCCATTTTAGGGCCCACGCCATTGACCTTAAGTAAAGTACGGAAAATGGTTTTATCTTGCTGAGTTAAAAAGCCATAGAGTTGCTGCGCATCCTCACGTACCACCAAATGCGTCCATAGGGTGACGTTTTGCCCTTTTTGCAGTTGGCAAAAGGTTGATAGCGAGGTATCGACTTCATAGCCCACACCATTGACATTCAGCACCACAGTTGGGGCTTCTAAGGCAAACACTTCACCAATTAAACATCCAATCATTTGTTTTGATTCACTCTATTTTTACTGGCTCACATAGTAGAGAGGCTAAGTTAAAAAGGCAAAATATTGCTTAAATTAAGCCAACTTTATTGCCTTGCAGTTGCTGCGCCAATTGATAGGCCTGATGATCAGAAAATTTCGAGATAATATCCAATACTTGCATAATGTTGCTGTAATGGTGGTTGCTAAACTGTGCCCCCGAACGCTGTAACATCGCCATTAAACGTTGTTCTTTAAAACTTAAGGTTTTATTGGGCGTGGTTAAGGGGATAAAGGCATCTAAAATATTCTGCAAACTTTGATGGGCAATAATTTCAAGGCCAGCTTTTTGTGGATGTTCAAAAATATGATCACGCGCTAAATTTTTAGCCGCTTGAATGCCGGGAGCAATGTCGCTGGCACAGTATTGCAATAATGAACCTTGTAATTGACCCATTAGAATTTGATTGTGATGGCGAGCAAAGGCATTGGACACTTCTTCGACTAAGCGTTTCATGACACGACCACGGAGCGCGGCAATTTTTTGTTGCCATGTACTCAACGGCATGGCCAATTCTTGCGGCCGTGGATAATCGCCCAATAAATTTAGGAAAATCGGTTCGACTTGCTCATAGGACAGCATGTTCAACACAATGCCATCTTCTAAATCAATTAAGGCATAACAAATATCGTCAGCGGCTTCGAGTAAATAGGTTAGGGGGTGGCGACAATAATGATACTCACCCAATTGGATTAAACCCAATTGCTCCGCAATCTGTTGCAAAATCTGTTTTTCGGCTTGGTAGCAACCAAATTTGGCCCGCTGACTGGCGCTAATATTGCCTTGTTCTTCAATGGTTTTAGACAGCCACGGATATTTTAAATAGGCACCTAAAGTGGCATAGGTTAAGCGCATACCACCATCATGCGGATGATCATCAATTTTGGTGAGGAGTCGTAAGCCTTGCGCATTGCCTTCAAACTGGCGTACATCGGCTTGTTCGGCCGGGGAAAGCGCAGTTAAAAAGTCACCATGTGTGGCATCGTCAAACCATTCGCGAATGGCATATTCACCGGCATGGCCAAAGGGGGGGTTGCCTATATCATGCGCTAAACAAGCGGCTTGAATAATGGCGCCTAAATCAGCAGCACTAATCCAAGGCGGTAGTTGGTCTTTAATTTTTTCTGCGGTGAGCATGCCCAAAGAGCGCCCAATACAAGACACTTCTAAGGAATGGGTTAGACGCGTATGAATACCATCATGCTGTGCCATGGGATGCACTTGCGTTTTACGATTGAGTTGACGGAAGCTTTGCGAAAAAATAATCCGATCGTAATCTTTATGAAATGGGCTACGGGCTTGTTCGGAACTTTGGGTCTTGCTGCCCATCCGTACTGTGGAAAGTAACTGTAACCAACGCATTTGTGTCATGCCATCTCGATCTTATAGGTTTTTGATCAGTCTCATCATGCCAAAAAAAGCGCCTTAAGCCTAGTATAACGCGACATAACTTGTCTTATTACATAATGTAATTATGCTTTGATCAACACAAGGCTATGCTGAAAAAATAATGATAAAGAGATCACGCATGAAAATAGCATATCTAACGGTACTTTTAAGTGCCTTGAGCTTAACCGCATGTAGCAGTTTGCCGCCTCAAATATTGACACTAACGCAGCAGAGCGACATGTGGCAGCACTTAGAAAAATTTCAACAGATTGCGCAACAACATCAAAATAATCGTGCTGTGGGCAGTGAAGGGGGAAGATGGTCAGGTATGTATATTCGTCAGTATGCCAAGGCTTTGGGACTTAATCCACAAGGTATGATCTTTGTGAATACTGACCATAAGATCGGGCAAAATATCATCGTTGAGCTTGTGGGTCAGAATAAAGACCAAGCCATCATTGTAGGTGCGCATTATGATTCGGTGACGATGGGGCCGGGAATCAATGATAATGCTTCCGGCGTTGCGGTAGTCATGTCAGTGATGGAATATTATGCTAAACAGCAGCACCAGCCGCCCGTGAGTCTATATTTTGCCTTTTGGGATTCTGAGGAAGTAGATAATGCGGGATCGAAGCATTTTGTGGATCAATTGACAGCGCAACAGCTGAACGGGATTCGTGCTTATATCAATGTAGACAGGGTAGGCAGCAAACATCCAACTGCTTTACCAATAGATGCCGATACGGCTTTTATAAATGAGTTAAAAAGCACACTTAAACAGCAAGGCTCAGCGCGACAAGAGGATGCGTCAGTAGTCGCAACTTTAAACACTATTCCCACACATTCAGGGGATGCAAAATTGCAACAGCTTTTAAGCCAATATTTAGAAAGCCAAAATATTGCCATGCGTAAAGAGATTGCCACAGTGAGGGGCAGCGACCATACAGCCTTTATGGGGAAAGTGCCTGTAGCCTCACTGATGTTCTTTAATCAACATCTGCAAGAGGGTATTTTGGAATTTGCGCCGTGCGATGACCAAGCCTGTGACAGTTTAGCGCAGATTGATGAACAGTCATTAAAGATTGCGCGTGATGCCGTTTTACAGCTCATTACTGCCCTAGAACAATAATTCATCAGCTGATCTTGATGAGGATGCTGCTATTTTAAGCACAGCGCATCAGTGCATGTGCTATTTTAAGTTGCTGTATTTTTAAGCATTTATATTTTGTCGCAAATATTTTAAAAAGAACACTTGGCAGCAGGTTTTTTTATGATAATCTGTGCGACTACATTCAATTTTTTTGTATGAAAAATAAAGAATTCTTAGAAAAACTTACGCTAATTTTGTGCTTTTAATCTAGCTGATTCCGCGAATTCACAGTAGAATGTGACCCTCTCTCAATTCACATTGTGGCATGGTTTTCGACCTGCCCGTGGAGCCAAAATTAGCATGTTTATCGTTGCCGGTGCACCTGCACACTCTTCTTTTAAGAAAACTCAACTATTATCACGTTTATCGTCAATTAGTTCTGTTGAATCAATTGAAAGCCAATGGGTCTACCTCTTTGACCAAGCGCTCGGCGAGCAACAACAGCAATCCGCTTTACAGCTTTTAAACGACGGCCAGGCCTTTACTTTACGTCAAGCTGCAAGCGATGAAGTTCAAATTCTTGTGACTCCACGTGTCGGCACCATTTCGCCGTGGTCATCAAAAGCGACCGATATTTTCGCCAACTGTAATACGCCGGTTCACCGTCTTGAACGCGGCGTTTTATTTACCCTAAAGGGCGTAAAAGAGCTGTCTAAAGAAGCACTACACGTGCTGCATGACCGTATGACAGAAAGCGTATTTAACGCGCTAGAAGATGTGGCAGCATTATTTACTGAAACTGCACCAAAACCTTTAAACTCAATTGATATTTTGGGTCAAGGTAAAAATGCTTTGGTGAAAGCCAATAATGAGTTTGGTTTTGCTTTGTCAATGGAAGAAATTGACTACTTAACGGACGCATTTATTCAAATGGGCCGTAACCCAAATGACATCGAGCTGATGATGTTTGCCCAAGCGAACTCAGAGCACTGCCGTCATAAAATCTTTGGTTCTGAATGGACCATTGATGGCGAAGTACAGCCATTGTCATTGTTCCAAATGATTAAAAATACCTATAAAGAATCACCAACAGACGTACTATCTGCGTATAAAGATAACGCCTCTGTGATTGTGGGTTTTGACACACAACGTTTCTATCCAACTCAAGAAGAAAACGGTCACCACGTTTATAAATACAAAAACCAAGCTGCGCATATCTTAATGAAGGTAGAGACGCATAACCATCCTACTGCGATTGCGCCATTTGCGGGTGCAGCAACTGGTTCAGGCGGTGAAATTCGTGATGAAGGTGCAACAGGTCGTGGTGGTAAACCAAAAGCAGGTTTAACAGGCTTTACTGTATCTAACTTAAATATTCCGGGCTTTGAACAGCCATGGGAAGAAAACTACGGTAAGCCATCACGTATGGCATCACCACTTCAAATTATGATTGATGGGCCTTTAGGTGGTGCAGCGTTTAACAACGAATTTGGTCGTCCAGCCTTAAATGGTTATTTCCGTACCTTTGAACAAAACGTCAATGGCGATGTGAAAGGCTTCCATAAACCAATCATGATTGCCGGTGGTTACGGCAATATCCGTGCCGATCACGTCGAAAAAGACCCAATTGTACCGGGTGACTTACTGATCGTCCTTGGTGGCCCAGCTATGCTAATTGGTTTAGGCGGTGGTGCAGCGTCTTCTGTAGACAGCGGTACCATGGGTGAGAGCTTAGACTTTGCTTCGGTACAACGTGAAAACCCAGAAATGGAACGTCGTTGCCAAGAAGTGATTGATACTTGCTGGCGCATGGAAGACAGCAACCCAATCGTATCGGTACACGATGTAGGCGCGGGCGGTATTTCAAACGCGATGCCAGAGTTAGTGAACGATCACGAATTAGGTGCAATTCTAAACCTACGTAAGATTCCGTCTTTAGAGCCGGGCATGTCGCCAATGGAAATTTGGTCAAACGAAGCGCAAGAGCGTTATGTATTGGCCATCCGTCCAAGTTCTTTAGCCTTATTTGAATCAATCTGTGCGCGTGAACGTTGTCCGTTTGCGGTCTTAGGTGAAGCGACTGAAGCACGTCACTTAACCGTTGAAGATCCACTGTTTGAAAACAAAGCTGTGGATATGCCAATGCAAGTGATGCTGGGCGGCACACCACGCATGAGCCGTTCATACGAGTCGATTGAACGTCAAGGCGATGACTTTGATGCGTCGAAAGTGACTGATCTTACCGATGCAATTTACCGCGTGTTGAAGAACCCAACCGTTGCATCAAAATCATTCTTAATCACCATTGGTGACCGTTCGATTACCGGTATGGTGGCGCGTGATCAATTTGTAGGTCCTTGGCAAGTGCCTGTAGCGGATGCTGCGGTAACCACAACCAGCTTACAAGGCTTTACTGGTGAAGCAATGGCTATGGGTGAACGTCCACCTGTAGCATTGTTAAATCCAGCCGCTTCTGCACGTTTATCAGTGGCTGAATCAATTTCGAACATTATGTCTGCCAAGATTGCTAAAATCAGCGACATTAAATTATCAGCCAACTGGATGGCAGCGGCAGGTCAACCGGGCGAAGACCAAGCTTTATTTGAAGGCGTAAAAGCTATCGGTATGGAAATGTGTCCTGCGCTGGGTATCGCGATTCCTGTAGGTAAAGACTCATTGTCTATGCGTACCACTTGGAATGATGAAGGCGTTGATAAATCTGTGACTTCGCCAATGTCAGGCGTGATTACTGCATTTGCACCTGTAACCGATGTACGCAAAACCTTAACGCCTGAGTTGAAAAACCTTGAGTCTGTACTGGTACGTATTGACTTGTCTAAAGGTCAATTCCGTTTAGGCGGTTCAATCTTAGCGCAAGTGTATAAAGCCATTGGTTCTGTTACACCAGATGTCGATAACTTTGAAGATTTCAAAGCCTTCTTTGCTTTAGTACAAGATTGGAACCAACGTGGCTTCATTAAAGCTTACCATGACTTAGGTGATGGTGGTTTGTTGGCCACTGTTGCAGAAATGATGTTCGCGTCACGTCTAGGTGTAGCATTAGAAGAGCAAACAGTTGCAAGTCTTTTCGCTGAAGAAATTGGTGCTGTACTGCAAATTGCCAAAGCAGATTGGGATGCATTACAAGCAGAAGTTGCTGCATCAAGCTTAAAAGATGCGATTACAGTTGTGGGTACTGTGAACAACACAGACCAATTAACTGTTAATGGTTTAGTGTTTGAGCGTTCTGACTTACAAGTGGCTTGGACTGAAGTGTCGCACCAAATCCAACGTTTACGTGACAACGTAGAAACTGCGGATCAAGAATTTGCCTTAATCACCGATAAAAACCACAAAGGTTTAATCGCACAGCCTACATTTGACTTAAACGAACAAATTGAAGCGCCATATATCAACCTACGTCGTCCAAACATGATGATTTTACGTGAACAAGGCGTAAACGGTCATGTGGAAATGGCAGCAGCATTTGATAAAGTCGGCTTTAATACCGTTGACGTACACATGAGTGATTTACTTGCAGGTCGCATTAGTCTTGATGAATTTGAAGGCTTAGTGGCATGTGGTGGCTTCTCGTATGGTGACGTATTAGGCGCAGGCGGTGGTTGGGCAAAATCGGTATTATTTAATCCGAAATTGCGTGATCAATTTGAGAAATTCTTTAACCGTAATGAAACCTTCTCTTTAGGTATTTGTAACGGTTGCCAAATGTTGTCACAACTTGCGCCGCTCATTCCGGGTGCAGACAACTGGCCACGTTTCCACCGCAATACGTCTGAGATGTTTGAAGCGCGTGCGGTTAACGTCCGTGTAGAAAAATCAAATTCTGTATTGTTAGAAGGCATGGAAGGTTCGATTTTACCAATCGCGGTTGCGCATGGTGAAGGTCGTGCGGTTGCATCTGATGAAAACTTTGCTGCATTAAATGCAGGTAACCAAGTGTTATTACGTTATGTGGATAGCCATGGTCAACCAACGCAGCACTACCCAATGAACCCGAACGGTTCACCAGAAGCAATTTCGGGTGTAACGTCTATGGATGGTCGTGCAACGATTATGATGCCGCATCCAGAGCGTAACTTCCGTGCGCTACAACATTCTTGGAAACCAGAAGATTGGGATCAAGATGGTGCATGGTTACGTATGTTCCGTAACGCACGTAAATTTATTGGTTAATTAAAACCATAAAAAAAGCCCCTCAGTTGAGGGGCTTTTTTTATGGTTTTAAAATAGCCTTTTGCCGTAAAGATCAATTGATTTTTTTATTATAAAATAAACCCAAGCTTGCTGATGCCATTAAGTTGAATAAATGAACCAATTGGAAAAAACTTAAAAACTGTGTAGAATAAAAGCACTTGACCACCTACGGGTGGTTTTTTGTTGTGCGGTATTTGCATAGTAAACTTTTATTTCTCCCACTGGACTTGGTTTGGATTTTGCTTCTATAGTAAAAGAAACGCCGTGCTGGCATGTGCGTGTTTTACGGGGAAAACAACAATTCAAGTACAGTAGTAATTCTCAGGTATGAGGTGATGACATGGCAAAAACGCTAGCATTATTAGATAAAGTAAGCCTGCGTCAAAAAGGCTGGAAACTTTTTTATTTGGTGTTATTTCTACAGATTTCCTTTATGTGTATTGCATATTTTATGCATTAAAATAGAGGTTTAAAAAGCCACCGTAAGGTGGTTTTTTATTTTTATTTAGAGATTAAGCTGAATTAAGAGGTCATATCTACCTAGCTGAAATAGGATTATTAGACATAGCTATTATTGGTTAATATGATTGTAATTATTCTACTCAACTAAGAATATTCTCATGCTAAAACTCATTTATTACGTTCCTGAAAGCCATTTAGAAAGTACCAAAACAGCAATTTTTAATGCAGGCGCGGGTGGGATAGGTAACTATGAACATTGTGCTTGGCAAGTCTTAGGTACAGGACAATTTAAACCCGTAAAAGGCGCGAATCCCTTTATTGGTGAACTCGATACATTAGAACAAGTGCCCGAATGGCGGGTAGAAACCATTGTGCCTAAGATAAAAGCCCGTGCCGTGGCCCAGGCTTTGCAACAGGCGCATCCTTATGAAGAACCTGCTTTTGAATTTGTGCAAATTCTAGATGTAGACGCGCTATAAGTGATGGCTTAGACTTTTTGAATAAACAGTTCACGGTCAAAACGGTACTGTGGGAAAAATACCCCATCAGCTGCACGTTCACCTGCACCAATCACCATAACTGGGTATTGCTGGCTATTTAAATTGAGAATTTTACGTACTAAAGGTTCATCAAAACCTTCCATCATACAACTGTCAAAACCATAGGCACGTAGCGCGAGTACCAAGTTTTCACAGGCAAGTGCCGTGGTTTTGCTGGCCCAGAGTTTGGCATCACTTGGATTAAAGGCAGAAACTGGCAGTTGTTTATCAAATTTACGGGCCACACCAAAGGCAATTTTACGTGCATGACCTAAGCTATTTAAAACGCCTGTCTTATAATTATAAGGAATAAATTTGTAATACTTCTGCACGGCTTTAGGGGCTTCAGGGAATGGAAATTCGCTTAAATTACGTTTGGCCATTTCGTCAATACGGTCGGTACGCGCTACACAAACAATTAATTCTGAGGCGGTTTTTGCTGCTAATTGACTGAGACAGGCTTTGACCAATTGCTTTTTCTTGGCAGGGTTTTGTACCACATAAAAAGTCCACGGCTGTAAATTAGAAGAATTGGGTGCAAGTAAGGCTAAATCTAAACAAGCATCCAAAACTTCCGCTGGAATTGGGGTGTCGGTAAATTTACGTACTGAACGACGACTTTCCACTACTTTACGGAAATTCGCAACATCAATATCAGTGGGTGCTGCTTCAAAATAACGTTTTTTTTCAGGTGAATTTGACATAAGTTTTACAATCTTAGGTTAGTTAAATTGGCTAAAATCGGGTTGACGTTTTTGCATAAAGGCAGCAACGGCCTCAGCCATCTCAGGTGAGGCTACACGTTTCATAAAGATTTCTGCTTCATGATCAATACATTCAATAATCTCTTTTAGATTATGTTTCATTAAGGCTTTGGTTTGTTTTAGTGATGCTAGCGGTAGCTTGGCTAGATGTTGTGCTTGATGATAAGCATGCTCGTAGACATTGTCATAGATGCCGTTAATTAACTGCATTTGCAAGGCAACTTGACTATCAAATTTGTTGGCTGTGAGCAAATATTCAGCTGCTTTATGGTAACCGGCTTGCTGAACCAATAATTTGCTTGAAGCCCCTTCAGGAGATAACCCTAGGCTGACAAACGGAATTTGGAACAAGGCGCTTGAGTCCGCATAGACTAAATCAGCATGTAATAAAATGGTCACGCCAATGCCAATCGCAACCCCGCGTACCGCACAAATTAAAGGTTTAGAAAAGCGTGCAGCGGCTTTTAATAGTACAAAAGGTGGAGTAAAGCCGGCTTTAACCGTTAATGGTGTTTGAGTAAACTTTAAAAAATCTTTCATGTCGTTGCCGGCGGTAAAGTCTGCATCTACCCCGCGTAAAATCACCACACGCACTAAAGGGCTCTGATCCGCCTCATCTAAAGCTTGGGCAATACTAAGATATAAGTCGCCATAGAGGGCATTTTTAGCTTCACTGCGATCTATGGCAAGGGTTAAAATCCCATCTTGTAAATTTGCCTGTAAATGTTGTTGTGCGTGTTGAATACAGCTTAATGTCATCGTACTATCCTTGCTTTAGATTTTATTAAATGGATTTACAAGTCATTATGTCGCATATTTTTAGGCGCGATACAATAACTTGCTCCATCAAAGTGAAGATATGACAGCATACGCGTTTGACCATTTGGTGTTTATTGGCCGCTTTCAACCTTTTCATCTGGCACATTTGCAAACCATTGAAATTGCCTTACAACACAGCCAAGGGGTAATTTTAGCCTTAGGCTCAGCACAAGACGAACGTAATCTTAAAAATCCGTTTTTAGCTCAAGAACGTGAACAGATGATTTTGTCGAATTTTTCTCAAGCAGACCAAGCCCGAATTCAATTTGTGCATGTGATTGATGTTTATAATGATGTGAAGTGGGTCAAACTGGTCAAAGACTTGGTGGCAGCAGTGACCCAAGCAAGCGATAAAGTCGGTTTAATTGGTCATTTTAAAGATGAATCTTCTTATTATTTACAGCTGTTTCCTGAGTGGGAAATGCTAGAACTTGATAGTTTAGTCGGCTCAATTTCGGCTACGCCATTACGTGAAGCCTATTATCGTGGTGAAATTCAAACTGAATTTTTGCCACAAGGCACCATTGAGTTTTTACAACAATTTCAACACTCAGATATCTATTCACAGCTACAAGCCAAATATCAGCAGCACGATCAAAGCAGCCTATAGCTGTTAGCATAAAAGCAGCAGTTTAATGAGATAAATGGACTGCTGCAAAAAGCTCAATTTTTATAAAACTCGACGCTCCTGTGCTGTAATTTAAACACGCCAAGGTGATTAAAAAGCATAAGATATTGTAATTTATGTTAAAAATAGGTTGGCACATATTTTGAACTCATGAGGAGACTTTATAATAATGAGTATTCTCCATGACTGTTTTACAAAATCTAGGCAAAACCTCACGCTCAGCCCAAGTGAAAGCAGGACTCGATCATCCTGTGATTGATACCGATATCCATACCAATGAATTTAGTCCATTATTAGAAGATTATATTGCTCAATACGGTGGTGCTCAGGTGGTTGATAGCTTTCGTGAGCACTTACATCAGAATGGACTCAATGCCTTAGCAGCAGAGTGGTATAAAGCCACACCACAGCAACGTCTGGATCAGCGTCTATTTCGTCCACCTTTTTGGGCCTTGCCTGCGAAAAATAGCTATGACTTGGCCACAGTGTCACTCCCTGCCTTACTGAATGAGCGTTTAGAAGAGCTTGGCACTGACTATGCAGTGCTATATCCCAATATTTCCTTGTTTCCGATTAACTCCAGTAATGAAGAGTTACGCCGTAGTTTAACGCGTGCGATCAATCACTATCATGCTGATATCTATCGACCATATGCAGACCGTTTAACCCCTGTGGCAGCAATTCCTTTACATACCCCAGAGGAGGGGATTGAAGAGCTTGAGTATGCAGTGAATACCTTGGGCTTAAAAACTGCCCTTATTCCAGGTGCGGTACGTCGTCCAGTGCAAGCGATTGCTGACAAATATCCAAATGACCCAGAATTGGCACGTTATGCATATTGGTTAGATTTCTTTGGTATTGATAGTGCACATCATTATGACCCCTTTTGGCAAAAGAGTATTGAGCTGGGGATTAACTTATCAACGCATTCGGGGAGTCAAAGTTGGGTGGCACGTAATTCACCAAGTAATTACATGTTTAATCACATTAACCACTTTGCTGATGCCTCAGAAGCTCTGGCGAAAGCATTGTTCTTTGGTGGGGTAACCGAACGTTTCCCTCAACTGCGGATTGCTTTACTGGAAGCAGGTGCGGCATGGGGAGCCAATGTCCTGACGCATCTGGTTGACCGCTTTGAAAAACGCGGTAATCAAAATGTACAACAATATAACCCAGCCCATGTGGATGCAGATTTAATTGTCAAATTGTATCGTCAATATGGTCAAGACTTATTCCAAGGGCGTGAATATAGCGACCAACAGTTGCTTGATAGTGTGTTTGGCGTAGCCTCAGCCTTACGTTTCCGTGAGCAAAAGCCAGCAGATATTAATGATTTTGCTTTAGCAAAAATTGAGAAACTGCAAGATATTCATGATCGCTGGGTGCCTAACTTCTATTTTGGTAACGAAGCAGATGACCGTACGATTGTTGCTGCATTGAATCCTAAGGGCAATCCATTTGGGATTAAAGTCAATGCGCTGTATTCTTCAGATTCGGGCCATTGGGATGTGCCTGAGCTGACCGAGCCTTTAGCAGAAGCCTATGATTTGGTGTTAGAAGGTGCAATTAGCCCACAAGACTTTAAGGCTATGGTGTTTGATAATCCATATCGATTTTATACTGCCAATAATCCTGAATTCTTTAAAGGGACACAAGTGGAGCATAAGCTACAGCACGTTCAAGTGGCTTAAACCCCAAGCCCAACAGGGTTGGGCTTTTTACTTTCCATTTAATACATATTGGGCATGTGTCACGAGGGTTTCAGTTAATAGCTTGAGTAAAGTGGGTTGTTGTTGCCAATGGTGCCAATACAGCGGTATAGCTGTTTGCGCTTGGGGTAAGATTTCAATCAGTTGACCTGTCGTTAAAGCATCTGCAATTTGATATTGCGGCACTAAACCAAAACCTAAACCTAACTCGATGGCTTGTACAAAAGCAGTTGAAGATGGAATAAAAAAATGTGGATATTGATGTTGTTGCAAACCAAACAGGCGCAATATTACCTCTTGATGAAGTAGATCTTTGTCATCAAAAATAACCGCAGGAATGTGTTTGAGATGTTCACGGTTGCAGGGATGCTGAAAATAACGCCGAGCAAAATCAGGGCTGGCCACCATTTTATACTGCATTTCTCCCAAATAGGCCGCGACACAGCCGGACATCACCTGATTTTCACTCGAGATACAGGCACTGACTAAGCCCTGTTCGAGCAACTGGTGAGTTTGGCTTTGATCATCTAAATGTAATTTTAAAATAATAGCGTGTTCTAACAGATGAGGCTGTAATAAGGGCAATAACCACGTGGCAAGCGAGTCAGCATTGCTGGCAATCCAAAATTCTTGAAATCCAGATGCATGCGCCTGACCATTTAACTGCTGTAATAGCTGGTGTTCCCTTAATCGTTGCTGTTGTAAGTGCTGCATCAGTTGTTGTCCGGCTTGGGTCACACGGCATGGACGCTCTCGTAACAACAACACTTGTCCAAGCTGTTTTTCAAGACTTTGCACCCTTAAAGTGACAGCTGAGGCGCTTAAATGTAAATGTAGTGCAGCTGCGTCAAAACTGCCCAGTTCTGCCACGGCTAAAAATGCTTCACATGCTTTGGAGGAGAGCATGACTATCCTTAAAAAAAACTCAAGATCACTAATATTTTCTTAATTTTAATCAATTTAATCTAGTCCTTGGCATAATTTCCTGATTTTAAGGAAAGAGTGATGTCATGCTAAGCAGTTTTGCTAGTGGTTTTGTCATGGGGCTAAGTCTAATTGTAGCCATTGGGGCGCAAAATGCCTTTGTACTCAAGCAAGGTTTAAAACAACACTATATCTTTGCCATTTGCTTATGCTGTACCTTGTCAGATGCGCTGCTGATTGCAGTTGGGGTATTTGGCTTTTCACACTGGATGCTCTTCAATCCCAATATGTTGTTATGGGCCAAGTACATTGGCGCGTTATTTTTAATTCTGTATGGCGCGCGGCACGCCTACAGTGCCATTCGAGGTGGGCAAAGCTTAACTTTAGCTAGCGAGCAGCCACCAAGTTTAAAACAACTGCTGATCATTTGTTTAGCACTGACTTGGCTTAATCCGCATGTGTATTTAGACACAGTGGTGCTGCTTGGCGCCATTTCCAGTCAGTATGTGGGTACTGAGCACTATTTTGCGTTAGGGGCCATGCTTGCTTCAGGAGTATTTTTCTTTGCGCTAGGCTATGGAGCAAGATTATTATATCCCATCTTTACTCGTCCACGTGCTTGGCAAATATTGGATGGCAGCATCGCACTGATTATGTGGTCAATTGCCTATTCATTGTTGCAATAAAAAGGCACTCTACAGAGTGCCTTTGAATAACCGCTTATGCGCTTTGTAGCGCTTTAAGCTCTTCCAATACTTGTTCAGCGTGGCCTGCGGCTTTGACTTTACGATATTCTTTAACCAAAGTGCCGTTATGGAAAATAAAGCTTGAGCGTTCAATGCCCATGACTTGCTTACCATACATATTTTTTTCTTTAATTACATCAAAGTGTTTACATAACACCTCTTCTTTATCGCTAATTAAATCAATGGTTAACTCTTGTTTAGCGCTGAAGTTTTGATGGGCTTTAACAGAGTCACGCGATACACCAAAAATAGTGGCACCTAAGGCTTCAAATTGATCTTTAAGACCAGAAAAGCTCACCGCTTGCACAGTACATCCCGGAGTTGAATCTTTAGGGTAAAAATATACAATCAGCCAAGGGGAATGGACTTGGCTTAAATTCACTTCGCCGTGTGTAGTTGGGAAATTTTGATTGAGTAAAGTGGTCATCATAGCATCCAAAAAATAATTCGATCATCATCAAATAGACTGAATTGTAGCAAGTTGAGTAATCAAGGCATAAAAAAAGCCTACATCACAGTAGGCTTTTTAGGCAGAAAAAATTAAGATTTTTTCTGAGAAGCTTGCGCTTGTTCAGTCAACTTTTGCAGTTTGTTGACCAATTGTGGACCAAAGCAAGTTTTTAACTCTTGATTTTGTTTTTGTACAAAGGCAAGGGTTGATGGACTTTTCTTTTGATTAATAGCACTTTGGATTTGCCATTTTTGATCATTGGTTAACTTACCATCGGCATTGACTGCACAGGTACAGTACTTGCTCACTTCAGCTGCAGTAAGCTTATTGCCTTTTTTAGTTTCTTCCTTACAAACATTCACTAAAGCAGTTTTAACATTAGTACTTTTATATGCTTGTTGTAATTTATCTTGCGCCTGTGCACCAGTTGCAAAAGCTGCAACTGCTGCCAATACAGCGCCAGAGAGAATGTTTGATTTTAAAATATTCATAACCTTTACCCTATTATTACGGTATATAACGTGTCGGGTCAGCCACACCTGCATCTTCAAAACCTTGTTTACGAAGACGACAACTGTCGCATGTACCACAAGCACGTCCTTGGTCATCTGCTTGATAGCAAGATACCGTTTGACTGTAGTCTACGCCATGTTCTAAGCCTAAGCGAATAATATTTGCTTTGGATAAATGTAACAAAGGTGTTTCAAATTTAAGCGGTTTGCCTTCGACCCCAACTTTGGTGGCAAGACGTGCCATATTGGCAAAGGCTTCGATAAACTCAGGACGGCAATCTGGATAACCTGAATAATCAACCGCATTAATGCCAATCACAATCGCTTCTGCACCAAAGACTTCAGCTGCAGCTAAAGCATAAGATAAAAAGATGGTATTACGCGCAGGGACATAAGTAATTGGAATGCCTTGTTCTTCATGATCTGGCACGTCAATTGTATGATCTGTTAACGCTGAGCCGCCTAAATTACCTAAGTCAATATTAATCACGCGGTGTTCAACACCCGCGGCTTGGGTCATGGCTTGAGCAGCATCGAGCTCTGTGGTGGAGCGCTGACCATACATAAAACTTAACGCGATACACTCATAACGCGCCTGTGCCCAAGCTAAACAAGTGGTTGAGTCAAGGCCGCCAGATAACAACACAATGGCACGAGGGCGCATATTCATTCTCCAAAAATTGAGTTAATTAACGACCGGTTTCGTCATTCCAAAGCAATTTATGTAGTTGCAGCTGGAAACGAACTGGGAGACGGTCATCTAAAATCCACTGCGCAAGATCACGTGCCAATTGTGGCATATGTACTGCGCCTTTTTCGACTGCAAAGGCAGGTGAGAACCAGACGGTACTGACTTTATCTGCCAATTGATAGTGTTCAAGTTGCTGTTTTGACCACACATAGTCTTCACGATTACAAATCACAAATTTAATTTGATCGTGCGGTGTTAAATGATCCAAATTATTTAGCAAATTTCGTGCAACTTCACCTGAAGTTGGAGTTTTTAAATCTAATACTTTTGAAACACGTGCATCGACCTTAGATACATCTAAAGCACCACTGGTCTCTAAAGAGACCTGACAACCTAAATCACTTAAACGCTGCATTAAAGGCAGGGCATTGGGCTGTGCTAGAGGTTCACCACCGGTTACGCAAACATGCGGGGTCCCAAAATCGAGTGTGGTTTGAATAATCTGTTCTAATGATTGGCGCTCACCACCTTCAAAGGAATAGGTAGTATCGCAGTAGCTACAACGTAGCGGACAGCCAGTTAAACGGATAAACACCGTGGGTAAGCCGGCGCTATTGGCTTCACCTTGTAATGAATAAAAGATCTCCGTAATGCGTAAACCCGCAGACGGATCAGAAACAGGGATAGCGGAAGATCGAAGCGTATTCATAACAAAATTAACCGAGAGATAAATAACAAAGTATAAAAATAAAAATCCCTACGACCAGCGCTGGTCGTAGAGACAAGGAACGCATGTTCCGTAGAGAGCGACGACTAGTTAGTCGTCACGTAATAACTCATTTAGGCTGGTTTTAGCACGTGTTTTCGCATCTACTTTTTTCACGATAATCGCAGCATATAAGCTATACGTACCGCATTTAGATGGTAGGCTACCTGCAACAACAACAGAACCTGCTGGTACACGGCCGTAGTGAATTTCGCCTGTTGCGCGGTCGTAAATTTTAGTCGATTGACCAATAAACACGCCCATGGAAATCACAGAACCTTCTTCAACAATCACGCCTTCAACAATTTCAGAACGTGCACCAATGAAGCAGTTGTCTTCAATAATGGTTGGGTTTGCTTGTAGGGGTTCTAATACACCACCAATCCCTACACCACCTGATAAATGTACATTTTTACCAATTTGTGCACATGAACCGACAGTAGCCCAAGTGTCCACCATGGTGCCTTCATCTACATACGCACCAATATTGACATAAGAAGGCATTAAAATTACGCCTTTGGCTTGGAATGAACCACGACGTGCAACAGCAGGTGGTACAACACGTACACCAGCGGCTTTAAATTGCGCTTCAGTCCAACCTGTGAATTTGGTATCTACTTTATCATAGAATTGCAAATCACATGATTCAATTGGCTTGTTGTCGTTCAGCTTAAAAGATAACAATACCGCTTTTTTCAACCATTGATGAACTACCCATTCACCATCAATCTTTTCTGCAACACGTAATGTCCCGTTGTCTAAACCAGCAATTGCTTCTTCAACTGCTGCACGTACTTCAGCTGGGCAATCGGCTGCGCTGAAGTTAGCACGGTCTTCAAAAGCCTGTTCAATAATTGTTGAAAGCTGCGACATGATCTTTTCTTCCAGAAAAAAATTTTTCAAGATTTTACACTATATTTTGCTAAAAGCAGACGAAAAATGAGCTAAGATGCAAAAAATGCTCAAGATTGCAAGTTAAGTTCGATGCTTAGCTTAAAAAACATAAACTAATCGTGTATCAAGCGTAATAAAAATTTTATTTATCAAGAATTAATGCTATTTGTATCAAAAGATAACAAAAAATAATCATTTTTTGGGTGAATTTTACGCAAAAAACAGCATATCATGTGCTGCATAACAATAGACGATCACAAAAAACTCGTTCTGAGGAGAAAAATATGAAATTACGTATGCTTGTTGCAGCAGCCGCTTTAGCGACCGCAGGTTCTGTAATGGCAGACTCATCGGTTGTACGCGATGGCTACCAATTCAACGGTAATCAGTTAATTCCATCAGGCGTACGTGCTGAAGTGGGTACAACAGGTTACGGTGGTGCATTAGTTTGGACTGCAAACCCAAAAGTTGATGTAGTACTTGGTTATAACGGTGGTGACATTTCTTGGTCAGATGATATTTCTGTAGACGGAACCAAGTATGATGCCGATATGGACAACAACGTTGCTTATTTAAATGCGCAAATCCGTCCGTGGTCAAACTGGTTTTATATGGCAGCGGGTGTAGGTTACATCGATTCTAAATATGATTTAAAAGGCCGTCCAGGTAGTGATGGTGAAATCAAGTTAGATGGTAAAACCTTTGGCGCTGACGTTGGTAATGTTGTAGGTAAACTGAAATACGGTAATGATATTGCACCGTATGCAGGTATTGGTTTCTCACCAGCAATCAACAATCGTTGGGGCGTATTTGGTGAAATCGGTGCTTACTACACAGGCAATCCTGAAGTAACACTGTATAACACAGGTAATGCGGGTGCTTTAGATGTCAATGGCACCACAACAGCGGCTGAAGCGCTAGCCAATCAACGTAGCAAATTACAAAATGATGATGAATACGAATGGTTACCAGTGGCTAAGCTAGGTTTAAGCTTCCGCTTCTAATCTATATATGCTAAAAAAACGAGCTACGGCTCGTTTTTTTATGTCTATATCATTTTAAGCTTGATTGGTTTGGTATTCATGAATCACTTCTAAAGCAGCACGAAATGCTTCTTGTGTTGCAGGTGCGCCGCAATAGGGCAAGCTATGCAGTAATACCTCTTGGATTTCTTCTACGGTTGCACCGTTATTTAAAGCACCACGAACATGACCTTTGAGTTCTGCTGGGCTTTTTTGCGCGGTTAAAAAAGCAATGGTAATGAGTGAGCGATATTTACGTGGTAGCACGCCTTCACGTTGCCAAGTTGAACCCCAAGCATGTTCATTAATCCAATCTTGTAAAGGTTGGGTAAATGGCACAGTATTGTCTTGCGCACGTTTGACAAAGCTGGCACCCATGACTTCGGTACGCACTTTTAAGCCATTGTCATAGTCTTGTTGTGACATAAATCCCTCGATGTTTTGATTGTTATTTCAGCATTGTCAGTGTAAACCGCGTGATAGAGGTCGACTACACTGCAAAAGTCGTAGATAAACATCAAGCAGCTTATCGCTGCTTGATGTTCTGCTTGGCGAGATTAAGCGGCTTTTAGGTTTTGGGTATTTAAAGGTACGCCTGTGGCTGCTTGAATCTGTTCAAGCGACACACCTTCCGCCAGTTCAATCAGTTCAACACCATCTGCTGTGATGTCCATGACACCAAGATCAGTGATAATACGCTGTACCACGCCTTTGCCAGTTAATGGTAGGGCACATTGCGGCACAATTTTCGGGCTGCCGTCTTTGGCACAGTGTTCCATCAGGACCACAACTTTTTGTACCCCTGCGACCAAGTCCATGGCACCGCCCATACCTTTGACTTTTTTGCCCGGAATCATCCAATTAGCAAGATCGCCAGTTTGTGACACTTCCATAGCGCCTAAAATCGCAATATTGACATGGCCACCACGGATCATAGCAAAAGATTCTGAGCTTGAGAAAAATGCTGCACCTTTGCGTGCGGTCACGGTTTGTTTACCAGCATTAATTAAATCGGCATCGACGGTGTCTTGGGTAGGAAATTCATCAATCCCCAATAAACCATTTTCAGATTGTAACCAGACGTTAATGCCTTCGGGTAAGTAGTTGGCAACGAGAGTCGGTAAGCCAATGCCTAAATTGACATAGAAGCCGTCTTCAAGTTCAAGGGCAGCACGCGCCGCCATTTGATTACGTGTCCAAGCCATGTTTTAAGCCTCCGCCTTTAACGTCATTTGTTCGATACGTTTTTCAGGTGTTGCATTTAATACAATACGATTGACGTAAATACCCGGTAAATGGATGTCGTCTGGATCAATCTCGCCAATTTCAACCACATGTTCAACTTCGGCAATGGTAAATTTACCCGCCATAGCACATTCTGGGTTAAAGTTACGCGCGGTTTTACGAAACACTAAATTACCCGCTTTGTCGGCTTTATAGGCTTTGACTAAAGCCACATCAGCGGTTAAAGACGGCTCTAAAATATAGTCTTTGCCAGCAAATTCACGTACTTCTTTGCCTTCTGCAATTAAAGTACCCACGCCTGTTTGGGTGTAAAAGGCTGGAATACCTGCACCGCCGGCACGTAATTTTTCTGCCAAAGTCCCTTGTGGGGTCAGTTCAACTTCAAGTTCACCATTTAAATATTGACGTTCAAATTCTTTGTTTTCACCCACATAAGATGAAATCATTTTTTTGATTTGTTTGGTTTGTAATAATTTACCTAAACCAAAATCATCCACACCGGCATT
Organism: Acinetobacter sp. CY05; assembly: GCF_059515805.1. Taxonomy (NCBI): domain Bacteria; kingdom Pseudomonadati; phylum Pseudomonadota; class Gammaproteobacteria; order Moraxellales; family Moraxellaceae; genus Acinetobacter; species Acinetobacter sp. CY05. Next base: position 209,740 of record NZ_JCAKMW010000001.1, read on the forward strand.
ATTTGAAATACAAGTTAAACCCGTAACACCGGTATTTTTAAGCGCTTCAATTAACGCTTCAGGAATACCACATAAACCAAAACCACCCACAGCGAGGGTTTGGTTGTCGGCCACGATATCTTGTAGCGCCACATCGGCACTGGCAACCAATTTATTCATGACTTATGCATCCACCTTGGCTGAAGCCGAATTGTTATCTAATTCAGAAGCATGTAAGAAATGAGTATGATGTGGTGCACGTTTGGTTTTGCTCCACTCTTCCAGCATTTCGTATTTCATTTCTTCAGTAATCATGGCGATTTTTGCAGCTGCAGTTGGATCGTCATAGGCCAATTCTAGGCGGTGACCATTTGGATCAAAGAAATAAATTGAATGGAAAATACCGTGGTTGGTAATGCCTAAAACATCAATACCATTTTCTTCAAGATGTGCTTTAGCAGCCACTAAAGCATCACGATCTTTGACTTTAAGCGCAATATGTTGCACCCATTTTGGCGTGTTTTCGTCACGGCCCATTTCTGGTTGGGTTGGCAGCTCAAAAAACGCTAAAACGTTACCATTGCCTGCATCTAAAAATAAATGCATATACGGGTCAAAGGCTTTAGTCGATGGCACATGGTCTTCTGCAAAGGCTAAAATAAAATCCATATTCAGATTTTTTTTGTACCATTCCACGGTTTCTTTGGCATCTTTACAGCGGTAAGCCACATGATGAATTTTTTCAATTTGAATGGTCATGGTCAATATCCTTATTTATTGTTTATGTCGCATCTGCTTGGTTTTCAGGCGCTGCATGTTGAAATGGCGCCAAGCTTAAGCAGTGCTGATAAATGGCATGAATTTTTGGGTATACGCTGACATCAATGTTAAAGCGTAGCGCATTGTAGATTTGTGGAATCAAGCAGCAATCTGCCAAAGTGGCGTGCTCGCCAAAGCAGAATTTGCCGTTTGAGTCTTGGAGCTGAGCTTCTAAACCTTTTAAACCCAGCTCAACCCAATGGCGATACCATGCCGATTTTTGCTCATCGCTGATCTGCAATTCATTGGATAAATATTGCAATACACGTAAGTTATTGATCGGATGAATATCGCACGCAATGCTTTGACTAAACGCACGAATCAAAGCACGTTGTTTAGGCTCTTGTGGCAGCAGTGCAGTTTCAGGATGCACTTCATCTAAGTATTCCAAAATACTTAAGGATTGCGTCAGAATAAAACCGTCATCATCTAGCGCAGGCACTAAGGCATTGGGATTAATGGCTTGATAAGCAGGCGCATGTTGCTGCCCATCATCTTTGACCAAGTGCACCGGCACCACATCGGCATTTAAACCTTTTAGGTTTAAACCGATGCGTACGCGATAAGCGGCTGAACTGCGAAAATAACTATACAGCTTCACGCGCATCTTCCTCAGTTTGGGCAAAGTTAAACTCAACAGCAGGCAGCACTTTTCCGCTCACTTCACCAAAGCCAATGCGTAGACCGTCTTTTTGGCAGTAGCCTTTCATAATTAAGGTATCGCCATCGGCTAAGAAGCTACGTTGTTCGCCATTTGAAAGCGTTAATGGTTTGGTTGTGTTCCAAGTGAGTTCTAAAAGTGAACCGTAAGAGTCTGGTGTAGGGCCTGAAATAGTCCCTGAGCCCATTAAATCGCCTACTTGTAAATTACAGCCAGCAACGGTGTGGTGGGTTAATTGCTGTGCCATTGACCAATACATATATTTAAAGTTGGTCTGGCAAATCACATCTGCATTGGCAGCATTTTCAGGCTGCAATTCAACAGATAAGTTGATGTCATAGCTGTTGGCGCTTAAGTCTTCGCGTAAGTAAGCCAGTGGTGCAGGCGTTTGTTCTGGGCTGTTGGTTTTAAATGGCTCAAGCGCGTCTAAAGTCACAATCCACGGTGAAATTGAAGAAGCAAAAGTTTTTGCATTAAATGGGCCTAGCGGTACATATTCCCATTGTTGAATATCACGCGCTGACCAGTCATTAAATAGCACCATACCAAAGATGTGATCCCATGCATTTTCAATGGCAACAGGTTCGCCAAGCGCATTGCTTTTACCCACAATAAAGCCCGTTTCGAGTTCAAAGTCGAGCTTACGACATGCCGAAAATACAGGGCGGTCATTGTTAGGTAATTTAATTTGACCCGATGGACGACGCACATCTGTACCGCTGACCACCACAGAACTGGCACGACCGTTATAACCGACAGGTAATTCTGACCAGTTTGGCAGTAAGGCATTTTTAGGATCACGGAACATGCAGCCAACATTGGTGGCATGTTCTTTGGATGAATAGAAATCAGTGTAACCACCAATATGTACAGGCAAGTGCATAGTCACAGCATCTTGTTTAAAAAAGGCTTGATCACGCAGGGCTTGATTGTCACGTAAAGTTGCGTTCTCTGCGCTCAGCAAGGCTTGCAGTTGCTGACGTAATGCTGTCCAGTTGGCACGACCTGATTCAATAAACGCATTTAAAGTGGCTTGATGAAAATAAGGCCCACCAGTCAAGGTCAAAAGACCTGCATTTTCTAACACGCTTAAATCAATCACCCAATCACCAAGGGCCGTGGCACAGTGGCGCTCGCCTGAAGGGCTTTGACTAAATACGCCATAAGGCAAGTTTTGGATCGGAAAATCTGAATCTTGGGCTACATCAATAAATGCGCGAAGTTGAGCTGTCATGGCTGATATCCTTTGTCTCGAAGCATCGCAATCCGTGCGGTATTGCAAAGCGGCATCTGAAAAAAACTTCAAAAAAGGTTGTTTTTGGCACTATAAAATCATTTTCAAAAAATTAAATTAATTAAAAACAATAATTTAAATTCATATTTTTGATCTTATACGCCTAACGTCTAACAACCCTTGATTTTTACTATTAATCTCATCATACTCATTTTCACAGATTACGCAATACATAATTTAGTTACGTATTTCGTAATTAAACTAAAGTTCTAGAGCATAAGGACACGGCCAAGCTGGCAATTAAACAGGCAATTGAGCTGATGTTGTGGCTTTGCAATTGAGCGGCTTCGCGTAGAATGCTCGCTATTGCAATGAGAGTTACAAGATCGATGTCTGAAGAGAAAACCCAAGCTGGAGTGCAGTCACTAGAAGTGGGCTTAACTGTGTTAGATGCTTTAATTGCACACAGCAGTCCCATGATGCTCAAAGAACTGGCAGAAAAACTTGCCATGCATCCCGCCAAAGTGCACCGCTATATGGTGAGCCTAGTACGGATGCAATATGCCAAGCAGTTATTGGATGGACGTTATGCCTTGGGTGATCAAGCATGGCGTTTAGGACTCGGTTGTATTCAACGCACCGATACCATTCAAGCGGCACAAGCACAGATTTACGCGTTGCATCGCCACATTAATTGCGGCTTGCAAATTAGTAAATGGAGCTCACAAGGCCCATTAGTTGTGCAATGGATTGAACCCAATCAGCCGGTATCTGTGATTACCCGTGTTGGTTCAGTCATGCCGATGTTGAATTCCGCAACGGGACGTACTTTTGCGGCTTTTATGCCCGAAGCCATGATTCGACCGCTGCTAGAGCAAGAATGGCAACACAAACAGGCGCAGGGAATTGCGGTTTATCCGGGGAACTGGGCCGAATTTGAACAGATGAAACAGGGCATTCTCCAAGTGGGTGCAGCCACAGTTTCAGGCGATATGCTGGCAGGCGTGAATGCCATCTGCGTGCCGATTTTCAATATTCATGGCGAAATTGAATTTTGTATTGCGGCACTCGGTAGCGAACAACATCTGCCAATTGATTTTAGCCACGAGCGGGTACAGGCCTTGCAAGGAACTGCAAAAGCCTTAACTGCTCAAATCACACAAGGTTAAGTATGCGTGCTTGACCTTGTGCTTTAGACTCAGGGAAAGCACGATGAGAAATTCCAAATTTTTCTACGGCTGGTGGATTGTACTGGCATTGATGGTGATTTCAGGTTCAGCGATTGCGCTGACCATCACCACATTTAATATTTATCTGAATGCTTTTACTCAACAAGTGGGGATTAGCGCGACACAATTTGCCTTGTGCTCGACCATTATTAACATTACGGTGATGTTGTTTTCACCTAAAATTGGCAAGCTATTACAGCAACATACCAAAAAAGCGCTCTTGTTTTTCTTAACTGGCTTTTGCTTAAGCTATGCAGCGTTTTCTTTAGCGACTAACGTGGTGAGCCTGTATGTGGTTGCAGCGCTGTTTGGCTTCTTCTCAACAGGTTTAACCTTTATTCCACCCAATATTTTAGTCAATCGTTGGTTTGTGGAGAAAAAAGGTTTAGCCATGAGTTTGGCTTTATCTGGTAGTGCCTTCTTTGGGATGGGCTTAAGTAAATATATCAGTTACTGCATCGAACATTACAGCACAGGTTTTGCCTATCAGAGCGTGGCGTTGATGATGTTTGTGGTCGGCAGCATTCTCATTTTACTCTTGATTAAAGAGTCACCTGAGCAAATGGGACTAAAAGCGCTTGGTGCTGATCAGGTGAGTCAGCAAAGCAGCACACAATCCAATTTAGCTTTGGTGCATTTACCCGCCAAAGAACTCAAAAAGAAAGCATTTTTTTGGTCAATGTTGGCGGCACAATTTTTAGTCGGCTTTGTCGGTGGCGGTATTGTGTTGCAATTACCCGTTTATCTGCAAAACACCTTTGGCATGCAACAAGCAGCGACTTTATTGGTCATTACCTTAGGGGTGATGATCTTCGCGAAAGTCTTACTGGGCTGGTTGTATGACAAATTTGGTTCGGTATTTTCAACCGCGATTGTGGTGGCATGTATCTTAATGACCTGTATTCCCTTTATTTTCACCACTTCAAGTGAGATGTGGGTACTCGGTCTGGTGGGTGTGTTGTTCTGGGGGATGGGCAACTGTGTAGGTACAGTGACGCCTGCGGTGATTGCCTCTAAAACTTACGGCCCTGAGCATTATGGCGAAGTGTATGGCATTTGCTTACGCTTCCAGACCTTAGGGATTGCCAGTGGGGTACCTGCAATTTCAATGCTCGCTACAGCAACGGGTTCATTTAGTATGGTGTGGATGATCTGTACCGTACTCACCATTTTATTATTTGCTTTTTATGTATATGGATTACGCGGCAGTCAAGCATACCGTTGTATTGCTCAGCCTGATCTATATTCTTCTTTATCAAAATCTTAAAAACGGCAGGACAAGGAGTTCAAGATGCATTTTCCAGAAACTAAGCCACGCGATTCGCTTTACTACAACTACCAAGTATATCCCTATTTTCATAGGCAGAGCGATGTGGTGACAGATGCACAAACCGTGACTGTGGTGGGTGCTGGCCCAATTGGCATGAGCACTGCATTATTGCTGGCGAAGCAAGGTGTTAAGGTGATCTTACTTTCAGCTGAACAGCAATTGTCTGAAGGTAGCCGTGCTTTGGTGTATACCAAGCGTTCAATGGAAATTTTAAATGCCGCTGGCGCTGCAGATAAAATTATGCAACGTGCATTGCCTTGGACACATGGTAATTCGATCTATAAAGGTCAAGTGTGTTTCCGTATGGCAACGCCTGTGAATGAACATGATCAGTTCTATCCACTGAATAACTTACAACAAAATTGGTTAGAACATTATTTATTAGCAACCATTCAAGAGGATGACAATATTGAAGTGTGCTGGGGCAACAAAGTTGTGGCGCAAAGCCAAGACAATGAGCAAGTAACCTTAACTGTTCATACTCCTGAAGGCGAGTACCGTCATCTCTCAAATTGGGTGGTAGCAGCGGATGGGGGGCGTTCACCAATTCGTGAAAGCATGAAACTGTGGATGGAAGGTGCCAGCTACGAAGGTCGTTTCGTGATTGCTGATATCCGTATTAAATTGGATTATCCAACCGAGCGTTTAGCGTTCTTCTCACCTGATTGGAATCCGGGTAACACGATTTTAATGCATCGTGAGCCAGATAATATTTGGCGTTTTGACTATCAGTTAGATCCAAGTATTGCCCCTGAAGAGGCACTAAAACCTGAAAATCTGAGCAAAGCGGTGAATGATCAATTAAAAATGATTGGTCAAGATCATTTAGAGTGGGAAATGGATTGGAGCACAGTCTATTCAGCGCGTGCTTTAACCTTAGACAACTATGTGCATAACCGAATTATGTTTGTTGGTGATGCAGCACATTTATTGCCAATCTTTGGGGTACGTGGTGCCAATACCGGTTTCCAAGATGCACAAGATTTAGCATGGAAACTTGCTGCGGTGGTGAATGGTTGGGCACCTGAAAAACTTTTACAAAGCTATACCTTTGATCGTGTAGGCGCTGCGCGTGAAATCATCGCTGAAGCGGGTAAATCAACCCGTTTTATGGCACCGCCATCACATGGTTTCCGCTTATTACGTAACGCTGTGTTGTCGTTATCTTTACAACATGAGTTTGTGCGTCCGCTGTACCACTGGCGTACCTCGCGTCCACATGCCTACACGCATTCGCCTTTGAACAGTAAAAATGACGATAACGCGTTAATGAATGAAATCACAGAAAATGGTGCTTTAATTCCAAATGTGAAATTTGCCGATGGTTCATTCTTATATGATTCAATTAGCGGTAAATTTAGTGTGATTGCGCTGACTGAAAACGGTCAAGTGGCTGAAGGTTTAGTGGCAGAAGTAGCAGCACTTAAAAAGCGTGGTGTGCCTGCACAATTGTTGGCTTTAAATATTGATGCGGCTAGCATTGCAGAGGCAGATGTCAACTTAACTATTTCGGCGCAAATTGCTGCAGAACGTTTCTTTGCCGCGGCAGGTGCTGTGTACTTGGTGCGTCCGGGGCATCACATCAATGGTCGTTGGATCAACTACCGTGACAACGCGATTACTGAAACTTTAAATCAATTTATCATGGCGCCAGCAGGAGCAGCAGCATGAGCAATATCTCAATTCCAGAACTCGAAAAAGTCTATGACCATTTAGCAGAGAGCATTGATGCGATTGCTGAAGATAAACGTGAGTTATTTTTAGTGAAACTTGCTTTGTTAAGTGCCAATCAAATCCAAGATGGCAACTTATTTGTACAGTTAATCAATCAAGCCAAAGTGTTTGAAGATTAAGGATAAATATTTAAAAAAGCCCGTGTAAACGGGCTTTTTTTTAAAGTGTTACACGTTATTGGCTTTTGCCTTTAAATTCTTTGAAATCTGCTTTTCGGATCATGGCATGCACGCCTTTGGTTTTATCCACCACTTGTGACACTTCAAAATCAGTGGCTGCACTTAGATACGCATAAGCAATATGCTCTTCAATGCCATATTCTTGATTTAAAAAACGAATGGCTTCACGAGTTGATTTTTTCATGGCTTCATCAAGGTCTTCATCTAAACCGGGCGTAATCCAAAACTGTGCGTTTTCAGCCAATGGCTGGGTGATAGTTCTACCGGGAATATTGGCTTGACCTGCTTTAATCAAGGTTAATTTCAGCGTAGCACGCGTTGAGCCTTCAAGTGCTGTAAGGGAAACCTCGCCATCACCTTGGGCAAAATGACCATCACCGGTATAAAACAGCGCATCTTTCACTTGTACCGGATAGTAAACGGTTGCACCTTTACCCAGTTCATTAATATCAATATTGCCACCATACAGGGCAGGTGGAACCGAATGCACAGGCGCGCTAGTATTGGCAGCCACCCCCATTAAGCCCATAAAAGGTGCAAGTGGAAAACGAATGGCAGCACCACTTGTGGTTTTAATCACGCCTTCATAGTCACCTTGTGCATTTTTCTCAATTGGGGTGAAGACAGAGACATTGCCATAACGCTCAGGATGCTGCGCAGAAGGATTGGCTTGTTGGGCTTTTTGAGGAAACTCACCCACTAAAGCCCCTTTACCATGCCGATTAGAAATCACGCCATAAGGCACACGCGGCTCTACATTTAAGACTTCAACTTTGAGCACATCGCCTGGCATCGCGCCACGAATAGCTACCGGACCTGTCACAATATGCGGGCCATCTTTGTGAAAATCATGTTGAAGCTTGGACTGCGTAATCAGCATGGCTTCTGGCAAAATATGTGCGGCTTTAACCCCTTGTGCTTGGAAATATTTTTTCGCATCACGACCTTGGTCTTCTAATAAACCTTCATGTGAGACGGTATCAAAAACTACTGTACTGCCTGAATCTACGGTGAGTACTGCTTTTGCATCACGATTAGGTAAATAGCCCCACGTAATGGTGTCTAAAGTGGATGGAACATAATAATGCCCTTGATGGGCACCAGTGTTAAGTTGAGTCGGGGTTGAATGGATTTGCTTTAAGATCGTGAAGTCTTCTGCAAAGCTGATTGGGCTTGTAAGCCCTGTGACTAAAGCCAATGAAAGCAATTTAAGTTTAAAACCCGACATAAAGTGTCCTAAAAATCAGAAAAAGATCATGAGAACTGAGCAAAGATTATGCCAAGGTTTTTTGACCTTCTGGTCTAAATATACAAGAAAAGTGCACTAAAATATGGCTACTTTAAAATGTTCAAGCATAAAAAAGCCCTCAACAGAGGGCTTTTAAACACATTGAAGTATTACGCTTCAATGACTTGAACATCAATTTTTTTCGCAGGATCGGCTTTACGACGTACTGCTGGTACTGGCTCACCGTAGTATTGACGGTCAGCAAAGTAGCTTGAACGTACCATTGGCGCTGCCCAAATATTTTTAAAGCCCAGCTTTTGGCCATGTGCAGTATAACGCTCAAACTCTTCAGGCGTTACAAAGCGGTCAATTGGCGCATGCTGTTTTGATGGTTGTAGGTACTGACCAATGGTCACGTAATCCACACCGTGTGCGTGTAAATCATCAAGCAGAGCAATGACTTCTTCTTCCGTTTCACCAATACCGACCATCAAACCACATTTGGTTGGTACATCTGGGCAATATTCTTTAAACATTTTTAAAAGGTTTAAAGAGTGTTGGTAATCTGAACCCGGACGCATGGCTTTATATAGACGCGGTACAGTTTCGATGTTGTGGTTAAATACATCTGGCGGACATTCCGTCATAATACGTAACGCTACATCCATACGACCACGGAAATCAGGCACTAAAATTTCAAGTAAAGTTTTCGGGCTTAACGCACGCGCTTCTCTAATACAGTCCACAAAATGTTGTGCACCGCCGTCTAATAAGTCATCACGGTCAACCGAAGTAATGACTGCATATTTCAGACCTAAGTTGGCAATGGTTTCTGCCATATGACGAGGTTCATCTGGGTCAAGCGCATTAGGACGACCGTGTGCCACATCACAAAATGGGCAACGACGGGTACAAATGTCACCCATAATCATAAAGGTTGCTGTACCACCGCCAAAACACTCAGGTAAGTTCGGACAAGCGGCTTCTTCACATACTGTATGTAATTTTTGCGCACGTAAGGTGGTTTTAATGCGTTGCACTTCTTCTGGTGCCGCCATTTTTACGCGAATCCAATCCGGCTTACGTGGGGTTTCAACCGTAGGAACAACTTTTACAGGAATACGCGCGACTTTCTCTGCGCCACGAAGTTTAACACCCTGTTCAGGTTTACGGTTTTCAGACATATTCAATTTTTCCACTGTTTTTTAACGGGGGAGATATTTCAATCACAATGCGCCATTATAACCAAGTTGCCCATAAATGGGGTAAAAACAGTATTCAATTTAGAAATGTTGTTATTGGTTAATATATGATGACTAAATACAGCAAAAGCATTCTCTTTCGGTCATAATATCTTTAAGATAAACGACAAAATTGAATTTTGAAGGAGCGTTGAATGCCACGTAAGAAAGAGGTCGTTAGTGGGACTTTCGTAAAATATGATGCGGTTGTTCTCGGTTCGGGCCCTGCGGGCGAAGGCGCGGCAATGAAACTTGCTAAATCTGGTAAGCGTGTTGCAATTGTAGATCTGCGTGAGCAATTAGGCGGTAACTGTACCCATGTGGGTACCATTCCGAGTAAAGCCTTACGTCAAACGGTATCGAACATTATTCGTTATCGCCGTGACCCAATGTTTAAAAAAATGGGTGACTGGCGTCAATTTACGATGAAACAAGTGTTGCAAAGTGCACATAAAGTGATTCAGCAACAAGTAGAAACTCACTCCCGATTCTACGATCGTAATAAAATTGATATCTTCCATGGCCGTGCCTATATTCAAGATAAAAACACGGTGCTGATTTTTAGTCCTGAAGGCATTACTGAAACCATTATTTGCCAACAAATTGTCGTGGCAACAGGTTCGCGTCCGTATCGTCCAGCGGCGCTTGATTTTAATCATCCACGTGTGTTTGATTCGGATAAAATCTTGGATCTAGATTATTCAATCCAAAAAATCATTATTTATGGCGCGGGTGTAATTGGCTGTGAATATGCTTCTATCTTTATTGGTTTAGACCATAAAGTGGATTTAATTAATACTCAACCTAAATTACTGAGCTATCTAGATGACGAAATTTCAGATGCATTGTCTTATCACTTACGTGAACAAGGTGTCTTGATTCGTCACAATGAGCAGATTGATCATTTAGAAACCTTTGATGATCATGTGGTTTTACACTTACAAAGTGGTAAGAAAATTAAAGCTGATGCGATTTTGTGGTGTAACGGCCGTTCAGGCAATACCGATGGTTTAGGCTTAGAAAACGTGGGCATTACCCCAAACAGCCGTGGTCAAATTACCGTAAATGATGAATATCAAACTGAAGTTGAGAATATCTTTGCTGCAGGTGATGTGATTGGTTGGCCATCTCTTGCATCTGCTGCCTATGACCAAGGTCGTTCAGCAGGCGGTAATATGAGCGGTGAAGAAGGCATTAAGCCAGTCACTGATATTCCAACGGGTATTTATACCATTCCTGAAATTTCATCGATTGGTAAGACTGAGCAGCAGCTGACTGAAGAGAAGATTCCATACGAAGTGGGTCAAGCGTCTTTCCGTCATTTGGCGCGTGCGCAAATTACCGGTGATACCGTCGGTGAGCTTAAGTTATTGTTCCATCGTGATACTTTAGAAATTTTAGGTGTACATTGCTTTGGTAATAACGCATCAGAAATTATTCATATTGGTCAAGCAGTGATGAATAGCCCAAACAATACTATTAAGTATTTTGTAGAAACCACATTTAACTATCCAACTATGGCGGAAGCCTATCGTGTGGCAACTTTAAACGGCATGAATCGTTTATTCTAAGTTTTTGATTTAAAATAAAAAAACCGTAAGTTTTGGCTTGCGGTTTTTTTATGCCTCGACTATTTTTGAATAGAGATTGCTAAAATCAATTCTTAGCACGGGTGAGTATCTGATAAGTGCAGCAGAATATTCTAGTGGTTGCTTCGACGCGTATAAGTGCAGATTATGTGTCGCAAAAAGATAAAGCTACTGGGTAGCTTATTTTAATTTGCAGTAAGCGCGTATTGTTTTAGCATAAGATAAAAATATGGCGCAAATAAAAAGCTATTTCCAATAATCCAAAAAAGCCGTCATTTTGCTTAGGGCTTTTTTATTTTTACAGGAGTGTTAAAACAGCATAATAAGCGGCAAAACTACCGATTAAGCTGAGCCAAATTGGCAGTTTACTGCGTAATAATGCAATCAGCACAATCACAAAAATGACATCCCAAACGGAGCTAAGATATTTTTGTCCCATCTCTAATACTAAATACAACAATAATCCCACCACTGCGGCATTAATACCCACCAATGCTGCAAATAAACGTGGCTTTTGCATAAGCTTTGACCAAAAAGGCAGTAAGCCAAACATCAGTAAAAAAGACGGTAAAAAAATGACCACTGTAGCAAATACAGCATTCAATAAAGCGGATGATGTTAAGGGCAGTAACGCACCTAAATAACTGGCAAAACTAAATAAAGGGCCAGGCATGAGCTGTGCCAAGGCATAGCCTAGGTCAAACTGTGCTTGTGCTAATACACCCGTTGCGACAAATTCTTGTTGTAATAACGGCAAAATAATATGCCCGCCACCAAACACTAAAGAAGCGGTACGATATAAAGCCATAAAGCTTCCGAGCCAAATATTGGGGTTAACGTGCTGTAAAAGCGCAACCATAACAAAGGGCAGACCAAATAGCAGCAAAAACAAGCGAGCGACAGATTGCTGCTTAGGTGGCAAAGAGGTCTGTATCACAGGGGAGTTTGGACCATTGCTGGCGTAATACATTCCTGCCATAGCTCCCATGACAATCACGATAATCTGACTGACACTATGTGGTAACACATATAACAAACCTGTGGCGATGAGCATAATGATGTATTGCCAACCGCGCTGACAAAAACTGCGCAGCATTTGCCAAAAGGCCCAAATCACTACAGCAAATACCAATAGTTGAATGACATGAAAAAACTCACCCGACAAATAAGGGCTGATCTTTACACCGATGATGGCTGCCAAGGTCATGATCAACATCGACGGTAGGGTGAATCCTAACCAAGCACACACTGCGCCACCATAACCTTTTAATCTATAGCCCAGACCAATACCCACTTGACTACTGGTTGGTCCAGGCAGAATTTGTGCTAAAGCCAAAACCTCACTATATTGCTGCTCGGAAATATAGCCTAAGTCTTTTACCAAGCGCTGATAAAATAAGACTAAATGTGCAGCCGGACCACCAAAAGCGATGCAACCAAGTTGTAAAAATAGCCAAAAAATTTGCCCATAGCTAAGTTGCATGCACCTATCTCCATCCTTGTTAAATGTGTTGAGCAAAGTCATTCGATTGCAGAAAATCAACGATTCTAAATCAAAAGCATGTCGTTCAAGTGACAGATAAAAAAAGAGTATGCCTTAGGCATACTCATTCGCTGTAAAAGAGATACTTATTTTTATTGTTTATTTTTATTCGTTGGGAGTGAATTAAAATGGGCGACTGCCGGCTAAGCTAATGCGTTTTAATAAACGACGTTGCTCACTTGGAAAAGGTTTACGCGAATGTAGCGTCACTTGATTGTCCCAAAACACAATATCGCCTTGCTGCCAATTGTGTTCATAACGAAACTCAGGTTTAAGGAGATGCGCACGTAATTGGGCAATCAGTTTACTGCCTGCTTGATCATCATAATTGACCAATGCTACTTCAGAGCGTTCATTGAGCCACAGCGCTTTGCGTCCTGTTTCAGGATGGGTACGCACTAAAGGATGCGCATAGCCATAGCCAACCGTGGGTTGATCTTTAAAGCGATATAAAGGCGTATTGCCATAACCATTTTGACCTTTATTATTGTTTGCGCGGACAAAAGGGTTATAGGTGATCAATTGCAAACCATTAATATGTGCTTTGGTTGCATCATCTAGCGCATCATAGGCTTGAATGGTGTTATACCATGCGGTTTGTCCACCATCTTGTGGCAGTTCAATGGCATACAGTAATGAACCAAAAGAGGGTTGTGGCGTCCATTGATGGTCGGCATGTGCTGCCAATTCGCCATGACCAGTATAATCACCTTGTCCTACCGCATTGGATACAGGAATGACATCAGGCGGTGTACCTGTGTCTTCTTGGGTGGCTAATACAGGGTTGTCGGCACTTGGGCGGAAAATCGCGCCAAAATAACTGGCAAATGCTAAATACTGTGCATCATCTAAAGTTTGACCTTTAAAAATTAAAATCGAATGCTCGGCCAAGGCTTGTTTTAAACGAAAAATGGTTGCTCCGCTTTGTGCTTTGGCTGCATCTAAGCCCCAAACTTCTGCACCTAATGCACCTTGAATGGGACGGATTTCAATGTCGTGATCGTTTTGTAATTGCTCTGATTGATGCCAATGTGGTGCATCAAAAATGGCTTGAGAAAGTTGGGTGAGTGCAGTCATATTTATTCCTAAGTTTTTTATTGCTTGGGATTAACTTAAGATGAACAGAGGCAAAGACAAAATCATAAAAATATCTAAGTTTATGAAAAACAGCAGAAAATAACTTAAATTATTGTTTTTCTATCTTTTAGTGTTTTGTACGCTCTAAGTTAGATTTTCTGCTGTATAGCATGTTTAAAAAACCACACTAGTGGGCGCAAAAGGCTTGGTTAAAATACTCAAATAACTGTGGGGTTTGCATCCATAAGCCAATAGAGAGGGCTAGCAGCAACAGTAGGATCAAGCTTAAAAACAGTTTGAGTTGCCAAGAATATTCAGTCATGTACCACCGCCTTTTCATTGACCATGAAGTGTACTAACACTCCAAAAATACTCAGTAAGATGGATAAAATCCACACCACATTGTAATTGCCCGTCATGTCATGGTTGAGGCCACCGAGCCAACCGCCTAAGAATGAACCGACTTGATGGGTAAAGAATACCAAACCGCTGAGCATGGTTAAATATTTAACGCCAAACATATTGGCTACAATACCGTTGGTGAGTGGAACAGTGGATAACCACAGGAGTCCCATCACCACGCCAAAGGCGTATACGCTCCAAGTAGTGAGTGGTAATAGCAAGAATAAAATCATGGCGATACCGCGTAGACCATACAAACCCATCAGCAAATGGGGTTTGGAGTATTTGCCCCCGAGCCAGCCAGCAGTATAGGTACCGACAATATTAAATAAACCCACTAATGCAAGAAACACTGTACCTGTAGTTGCGTTAAAACCATGATCAATTAAATAACCGGGTAAGTGAATGCCAATAAACACCACCTGAAAACCACAGACAAAAAAGCCTAAGGATAAAAACCAAAACGGTTTATGGTTTTTGGCAATCGTTAAAATCTGTTTAAAGCTTAAGGCGGGTTTTGTAGAGGGCGCGGCATTCGGATCGACATACATGGGGGCTTTAAGCGTCCATGCCAATGGAACTAACAGTGCTACCAAAATTGCACTAATCAATAAGGCACTTTTCCAACCAAAACTTTGTAATAGCAGCAAGGTAGTAGGCAGCATAATAAACTGACCAAATGAACCTGCGGCACTGGCAATGCCCATGGCTAAACTTCGTTTAGAGGGATGTGCGGCACGCCCTACAGCCGAGAGTAAAACAGGGAATGAGGTTGCCGATAAAGCTAAACCTAAGATCAAACCTGCACTGAGATTCAGCAATAAGCCGGTTGAACTCATGGCCATCAGACCTAAACCTAAGGCATATAACACCCCGCCCACCATCACCACCACTTTAGAGCCGTATTTATCGGCAAAAGCACCGGTAATGGGTTGTACAGCACCCCAAATTAAGTTTTGTAGGGCAATGGCTAAGCTAAAGACATTATGCCCCCAACCAAATTCGTGACTCATGGGCACCAAATACAAACCAAATGCATGCCGAATCCCAAGAGACAAGGCCAAAATAATGGCACTGCCAATCAGCATATAAATGAGTGGTTGAGAAAAGCGCGTGTCTGACATACAACATCCCTATTTTTGGTGTGTGCTTATGTTAAACCATTCAAAATGTGGCAACGATAACTTTAAGTTCGGTGGATTTTTTGTTTTAGTTATATAAAAAAAGCCACCCGTAGGTGGCTTTCAGATCACGGTATTACTTAGTTAAAACGTGATAAATCTTCTTCAGGACGTGCAGTGAGTACTTCTACGCCAGTTTTTGTTACCAATAATGTATGTTCATATTGCGCAGATAAACTATGGTCTTTGGTCACAACAGTCCATTTATCGCCCAGCAATTTGGTTTTCCAATCACCCGCGTTGACCATGGGTTCAATGGTAAAGGTCATGCCTTCTTCTAAAATCATACCAGTATTCGGTTGACCATAGTGCAATACTTGTGGCTCATCATGGAACACTTCGCCAATCCCGTGACCGCAATACTCACGCACCACGCTAAAACGCTCAGATTCGACATATTGTTGAATGGCATGACCGATGTCACCCATTGTTGCACCCGGTTTCACCACTGCCATACCACGATACATCGCTTCTTGCGCGACTTTACATAAACGATTGGCTAAAATAGAGGTTTCTTCACCCACGATATACATCATGTTGGTATCGCCGTGAAAACCATCTTTAATCACAGTCACGTCAATATTTAAGATATCGCCTTTTTTCAGTTTTTTCGCTTCAGACGGAATCCCGTGACACACCACATGATTCACTGAGGTACAGATCACATGTTGGAATGCTGGGCGACCCGGTGCTGCACCATAGCCTAAGCATGCAGGAATAGCGTCTTGTTTATTCACGATATAATCATGACAAATCGTATCAAGTTCTAAGGTCGTTACACCCGGAACAATATGCGGTTTGATCATATCCAAGACTTCTGCTGCAAGTCGTCCTGCTACACGCATCTTTTCGATATCTTCAGCAGATTTGATTAAACGACGTGGAGCTTCATAAGTACTGTTCATGATCTTCAAAAACTTTTGGAAATTTGTATGTGACTATGGTATAAATAGCCGCCCATTTTATCAAATGCTTTTTCGTGAATCTCTTTCACGAGCTTTGTGCGATGGGGCACTAAAATCCGCACATATATCGACACATTTCTCTGGGTGCCTTTTTTAAAGGTGGAGAATGCGGATATATGGAGGCCTAACCCAAATCTTTAAGGTAAAAGAAAATGGCAGATTACAACGTAAGCATGCGCGACCTTCTTCAAGCAGGCGCACACTTTGGTCACCAAACACGTTTTTGGAACCCAAAAATGCGCGACTACATCTTTGGCGCGCGTAACAAAATTCACATTATCAACCTTGAGCACACTGTTCCTGCGTTAAATGATGCGTTGAACTTTGCTAACAACTTGGCTAGCAAAAAGAACAAAGTTTTGTTCGTTGGTACTAAACGTGCTGCTTCTGCAATCATCCGTGAACAAGCGCAACGCGCTGGTCAACCATACGTTGATCACCGTTGGTTAGGTGGTATGTTGACGAACTGGAAAACTTTACGTCAATCGATCAACCGTTTAAAAGACCTTCAAACTCAATCTACTGACGGTACTTTCGCTAAGCTGACTAAACGTGAAGCTTTAGAGCGTACTCGTGAGATGGAAAAACTTGAACGCGCTTTAGGCGGCGTTAAAAACATGGGTGGTTTACCTGACGCATTATTCGTAATCGACGTTGATCACGAAGCAATTGCAATCAAAGAAGCTAAAAACCTTGGTATTCCTGTAATCGGTATCGTTGATACAAACTCTAACCCAGACAACGTAGACTACGTTATTCCGGGTAACGATGATGCGATCCGTGCAGTAACACTTTATGCTTCTGCTATGGCTGACGCGATCCTTGCTGGTAAAGAATACGCTCAAACTCAAGCAAATGCGCAAGCAAAAGCTGAAGACGTTAAAGAAGCTCCAGAGGCTTAATGCGTTGACGCGAGCTTGTCATTTTTGCGACATGTGATGGTGGCATAGTAAGCGTTATGTATGCAGACGGCCCATGAGTATCCTCTGGGCCGTTTCTGTTCCAAACAAGAATACATTTTCTACCGAATTTAGGAGATTCACATGACTGCTATTACTGCAAGCATGGTAAAAGAATTGCGTGATCGTACTGGTCTTGCAATGATGGAATGCAAAAAAGCGTTAACTGAAGCTGGTGGCGACATTGAGCTTGCAATTGACAACCTTCGTAAATCAGGTCAAGCAAAAGCGGCTAAAAAAGCAGGTAACATTGCGGCTGATGGCGCGATCACCATTGCTCAAGAAGGCAACAAAGCGCTTCTTTTAGAAGTGAACTGCCAAACTGACTTCGTTGCTAAAGACGAAAACTTTGCTGGTTTCTCTGCGAAAGTTGCTGCGGCTGCCCTTGCTGCAAACGTAACTGAAGCTGCTCAAATCGCTGAACTTAAACTTGAAGATGGTTCAACTGTTGAAGAAGCGCGTATTGCACTTGTTCAAAAAATCGGTGAAAACATCCAAGTTCGTCGCGCAACAATCGTTGAAGGCGACAACCTTGCAGTTTACAAACACGGTTTAAAAATCGGTGTTGTAGTTGCATTCGCTGGTGATGCTGCGACTGGTAAAGGTATTGCAATGCACGTTGCTGCGTTCAACCCAGTTGCTGTAACTGAAGCTGACGTATCTGCTGAGCTTATCGCGAAAGAGAAAGAAATTGCTGAAGCAAAAGCAATTGAATCTGGTAAGCCTGCTAACATCGTTGAAAAAATGGTGACTGGTTCAGTTCAAAAGTACTTAAACGAAGTTGTACTTGAGAACCAAATGTACGTAATCGACAACGACAAGAAAGTTGCTGACGTACTTAAATCAACAGGTACTACAGTTGCTCAATTCGTTCGCTTCGAAGTAGGTGAAGGTATTGAGAAGAAAGCAGAAATGAGCTTCGCTGACGAAGTTGCTGCTGCTCAAGCGGCGGCTGCTGCGCAATAATTTTTACCTTTAGGTAAAAGTTAAAAAAAGCCCCAAATTTTGGGGCTTTTTTTATATAGGGTGTTAAAGTTTACCCACTAAATGCGCAAATTGATGATGACTATAATCATCACTTAAAAATAGACGTACTTGTGGTACAGAATAAGCCTCTTCAAATAAAAACGTTAAATCTTGTAAAGCACTTGGTTGTGCATGGCTTAAAATAAATTGGAACTTATGCGGATGCATAATCGCAATCACATTAAAACCATTGCGTAAGATTGTATTGAGTAAATTCTCAACAATCACCACAGTCAATTCTAAAACATCATCGCTTGGTTCAAAATAAAAAGACTCTACTTGGTCTAATTCAAGATCTTCATCATATTGTAGCAAGATCAGTTCATCTACAGCATTGTCAGAGGGTATTGTTTCTTGTTCGATAAAATCAGAGAAGGCTTGTTCTTCTTCATGTAATTGCTCAAAAAAATCGTAAACTTCATCTAAAGTTTGATCAATGTCAATTGGCTTTTCCAACACAGATAAAAAATTTAATTTGAGATCAAAGGCATTGGCCCAATCGCGGTAATCACAATCAATCACATATTCGTGCGCAATAGGATATTCACTCAACCATGTTTCAAACC
The DNA here is from genome assembly GCF_059515805.1 of Acinetobacter sp. CY05. Taxonomy (NCBI): domain Bacteria; kingdom Pseudomonadati; phylum Pseudomonadota; class Gammaproteobacteria; order Moraxellales; family Moraxellaceae; genus Acinetobacter; species Acinetobacter sp. CY05. Next base: position 228,682 of record NZ_JCAKMW010000001.1, read on the forward strand.
ATGCATCACTACTTTCGTGCACATCAATTTGTGGGAAATCATGCGGCTGAAGTTTAGGAAAAATATAGATGAGTAAATCGCGGAGTAATTGACTTGGGTGCATAGTACAAAATGGTGAGGAGGGCAGTCTCTACTATAGAAGATTTTGCATAATAAAGCAGCAACCCATCGGTACGGCGTATAAGTGCAAACACCTATGGTGAGCTTAAGTCGAGTTTTTAAAGTTATGGAGCTAAATTTAAGCCTAAAAAGAGCGAATTAACTTTAATTTCCCTATCAAATGGTTCACTTTGGTTGTGAAAACCGATAACACGCCCTAAATGTGCACCATTTGCGATTTTTGACGTGTTTTCCATTTAAAGCTAGCTTTGCCTAGAAAAGTGTCAAGGCACCAAATAGGGCCAATCAGGAGGAATTGGAGGTCTTTAAAAAAAGATGGTTTTTTACCTTCTACCTGATGACCATAAAACTGTCCAATCCATGCCAAAATAAACACAGTCATATAAACCGCTAATCCGAAAGGTAGGCGATGAATTAAGACAACGATGACTAAATTAAGCACAGCCATGGCACAAGCCAAAACCACATCTAAACGAGCATAAAACATAAAGCTTAATACTAAAAGTACACAAGCCAATAGCCAACTAAAGTGAGCCACAATCGCCACGATGGCAAAATAGATACTAGGTACGCAGAGCCAATGGATTTTTTTATTGAAAGGATTTTGGTGGCTTTGGTTATATTCGGAAAACCAATCTTGTAATGTGCGCATACTGACTTCCTGTCATCAGAGATTGAATAACATAGCACTGACCAAAATAAAAAAGCCACAATAACTGTGGCTTTTTTCGATCAAATGTAGCAGCAACACTGATTAAGAGTTAGGACCATCGACACGCTCAATGCTGACTTTGCCTACACCTGCACTGGTAATTCCCAGTTGCTTGGCTGCACCATAAGATAAATCTAGTACACGATTACCATGGAATGGGCCACGGTCATTCACTTTCACAATCACGCTCTTACCATTAGTTTTGTTGGTCACGCGGATATAACAGTTCAGTGGTAAACTACGGTGTGCTGCAGTTAAAGCATTCATATCAAAAGTTTCGCCGCTCGCTGTTTTGCGACCATGGAATTGACGACCATACCAAGACGCCATACCTGTTTGGCTAAACTTACGTACAGTGTTAGATGCCACAGTATTTAACTTTTCAATCACTGAAGGCTCTTCAGCAGGAATATCAATTTTAGCAGCGATGGTTTGACGACGAACTTGGTCACCTGAACGCTCAGTGATTGAAAGGCTATTTAAATTAGAAAAATGATGATTGAAGTCTTGAGCTTCTTTATTGAGTACACGTGCCGCTAAACGAGTGGTATCTGGATCATTTTTTAGTGATGATGATTGAACCATATCTGCTTGTGATTGACTCAGGACGAAGATACTACTGAGGGCTAAAATATATTTAAACGATGAATGCATAAAAACTCCTATATCAATAATTTGCCAGTGTAGAGGCGGGCAAATCTGGTGATAAATTCATGTTTGCAACTACATTTGACAGCAAGGATAATATTCATGCGCTCTACAAAGTGTCTAGAGCTGATACCAAAATAATGAGAAAAATTACGAAAAAAGCGGTTTTTATGGTTAATAATTATACAATATTGTAACAATTTATTTAAAATGCCGATATTTTGCGCAAAATGATCAAAAAAATTGTTGACTTTTTTGCTATGAATTAAAGCTAGTCTTAACGACTAGCTACTTCATTGCCTAATTGCCATACAGCAGTGGCATACATACGGCTCTTGTTGTAGGTGGTAATCACTTGGAAATTTGGGTAAGTGATGTAATAGCTCGGGCCATAATTTTCCTGTAATTGAATCACATTGACTAAATCTAAATTATCAATGCGTACCAAGGGGTTAAGCGGTGCAATGCCTTGATTTTTGAGCACACCATACGGTGTTGGCTGAGTTAAATCTTTGGCAATGACTTGATCTGGTGTCTGACCACTATAGCGTGCGGCAAAAGCAATCGGTTGATTACGCTGCCAACCATGTTGAGCGAGGTAATTTGCAATCGAGCCAATGGCATCTACAGCAGAATCGCGTAAATCAATATGACCATTGCCATCGTAATCAACACCAAATTTTGGAATATTGCTTGGCATAAATTGTGGATATCCAATGGCACCGGCATATGAACCCTGAATAGAACTGGTTGCGACGCCTTCTTTATAGCTAAATGCAATTAAAGCCCCGAGCTCATCTTGGAAATACGCAGCACGGCGGGGGTAGCCAAAGGCAAGGGTAGCAAGGGCATCACGGGTCATTAAATTGCCTTTATTGGCCCCATAACCGGTCTCTACCCCTAAAATGCCCAAGATAATTGACTGTGGGACACCAAACTGTTGCTCAGCACGATTTAAAGTATCTGCATATTGCTGTTTAAAACGCACTCCGCGGGCAATGGTGCTTTCAGCTAAAAAGTTGGTTTTATAGCTATACCAAGGTTTACTTTCACCTGGACGATTCATGATTTCGATAATATTAGGACGATTACGGCTGCCATTCATAGCCCAATCAATTTGCTGCTCACTGAGACCATAACTACGCATGGTTTTTTGTTTAAAGCTGGCATATTCAGGATGCGCTTGAAAGTCGTTGGCTTGGCTACTCAAACTGGTGAGTGACAAGGCTGCACCTATCAGCGCTAAGCTTTGTAATTTTTGATTGAAACGAAATTTTAACGTCATGTTAAAGTCCAAAAACTGACTACTGGAAAGGAAGTGCAAGATCATCCAAAACAAAATTGGTTATTAGAGGGTGTCTTGCACGGGCTTAACATAGCATTACCGTCCATAGACAACACAAAAACCAATACAAAAGCTTACAAAACCAACTTCTTATTGCAGGATCACCTTATTGTACGTGATTTAAAATTAAATAAAAATCAGAACCCTAAGGCAGATTATATTATCTCGACTACATTGCTTGATCCCACTGGATGTGCCAGAACCACAATATGCTAGTGCCCACAGAGTGGCACATATAAGGCCTATAAAAAAACCAGCCGAAGCTGGTGTTTTATGATTTGGAATGTAATAGCAGGAGATGATAATTGGCCAGTAGTTTCAACTCATTACGGTTTAAATTCATAATGATTTTATCAAGCGCAATATAGATGGCTTTTAAAAGTGTACTGCTTGCACTATCAAGGGTTTTGGCTTTTAACATGTCTAACTCTAGGGTTTGACTAAAATTGGTTAAAAAATGCCGCACGATTGCTTCGGCCCATTGCTTGTAGGTTTCAGCTAGCGCTGCTTGATGAACACGTTCGCCGGCTTGAATGTGCACCAAGCTCTGCTGCAAATTGGTGAATAAGCGTGGGTCTAAACTAAAACCGACTCGATATTGTTGATCTGCCGATTTAAATAAGCTTTGCCCATAAAACTCAATTGAGGTTTTTGCAATTTTGTTGGGGGCATCACTCCAGATAGACTGAAGTAAGGTCACCACACTGGCTTTTAAATATCGTGCCAGTTTTAAGCCGGTTTCACTTTTATCGCTACTCGGGAATTGCTTCATCAAATCAATCAGTAAAATGGTTAAGATTTCCTCATTGATGCTAAGTGCAATTTCATTACGAATAGGGGTTAATGCCTCACCTGAATTTTTAACTCTTAAACCATAGTGCATGGTCTCAAGTAATTCAGTTGATGGAAGAAAGCCAAACTTCGCCATTACAAAAACCTCAGCGTGTATTTATTGACGCGCAAGACGAATTGGGCTCACCAACCAATCTGCATGAGAGGCACGACATGGATTAATGTCTAAACCACCACGACGGGTGTAGGTTGCATACACCATAAGTTTATTGGGGCTTAAATTTTGCCAAATATCCGCATAAATTTGCTCCACACATTGCTCATGAAAGCCATTATGCTGACGATAAGAAATAATGTAGGCCAATAAACTGGCTTGGCAAATTTTGCGACCTTGATAACGGATAAATACTGTTCCCCAGTCAGGCTGACCGGTGACAGGGCAGTTACTGCGCAGCAGATGTGAGTATAAGCTCAGTTCAACTTCTTCCTCACTGGCATCGAATGCTAAAAGAGTCGCATCGGGATGGTGTTCTAAGCGCGTGGGTTGTTCCTGATCTATACAAATCCCTTGTGGCTTAGTTATCTCGAGTTCATCAACATGAAACAGATCAATACCAACGGCTGCACCTGCAGCCTTGGATAAATCTTGTTCGACTGTGGCTTTAAACTCAGCTTGAGATGCAAAAGTCGTGAAGTTCATACTATTAAAGTAGAGCTTTAATGATTTTGACTCAATTAAGTTAGGAGACGTCGCAGGGAGAGTTAAGCGACCAATGGCCACTTGCGGCACACCATTGGGATTAAGCCAAGAAATTTCAAACACATGCCACCAATCCTGACCTTGACGAATTCCAGCCACATGCGCGTATTTTTCACGTGCAGTTTCGCGGGCAATTGGAAACAAAATATCAGGTTGATATTGGGTTGGGTATTGGGTGTCTTTACCCAAGAGAGATTGTTCTACACTCATTATTCACGCATTCCTGAACCACGAGAAAGTAAATAGTAAGCTGTTGCATATAAGCCTGCACAGCATAAGGTAATAATGGTTAAAGAAATGCCAACATTGACATCACTATGCCCCAAAATACCAAAACGGAAGGCATTGACCATGTATACAACAGGATTAATTAAAGATAAGTTTTGCCAAAATGGGCTAAGCGCGCTAATGGCGTAAAACACACCGCCTAAATAAGTTAAAGGGGTGAGGACAAAGGTTGGGATAATCGAAATATCATCAAACGATTTGGCATATACTGCATTAATGAAGCCACCTAATGCAAATAATAGCGATGTAATGAGCACCGTATAAATGGTCACAAACCAATTGCTAATATACAGGTCGGTAAAGAATAGACTCATGGCAGTCACAATCACCGCAACCAATAAACCGCGGCAGACCCCGCCTAACACATAACCCCATAAAATCAGGTGCAGTGGAATTGGGCTCATGATCAATTCTTCAATGCTTTTTTGGAACTTGGCACTAAAGAAACTAGAAGAAACGTTGGCATAACTGTTGGTAATCACCGCCATCATAATTAAGCCAGGCACAATAAACTGCATATAGCTAAAGCCGCCCATATCACCAATACGTGAACCCACTAAATTACCAAAGATCACGAAATACAGACTCATGGTAATGGCAGGTGGTAGTAAAGTTTGCGGCCAAATACGCATAAAGCGACGAATTTCTTTTCTTAATAAGGTGAAGAAGGCGATACTGAGTTGGTTAAAGTTCATTGGGCATCCTCAGCGAGATTTTTTTCCACCATTTTCACAAACAGCTCTTCCAGACGATTGGATTTATTACGCATACTACGAACTAAAATGCCTTGAGCTTGCAGTAACTCAAACAAGTCATTCATGCTATGGGCTTTATCTAAAGTCACTTCTAAAGTGACAGGATCAATTAAGTTAAATCGTACGCCAATAATTTCAATTTGCGGCGCGCTAATGGGTTCAGCTAAATCAAAAACAAACGATTCTTCATTGAGCTGATTCAAAAAGCTTTTCATGCTGGTATCTTCTTTAATCACACCACGATCAATAATCGCAATACGACGACATAACATTTCAGCTTCTTCTAAATAGTGCGTGGTTAAAATAATTGATGTGCCTTGGCTGTTGGCTTCGTTTAAAAACTCCCACATCGAGCGACGCAGCTCAATGTCGACACCTGCAGTAGGTTCATCCAAAATCAGCAGTTTAGGCTCATGCATTATGGCACGTGCAATCATTAAACGACGCTTCATTCCCCCCGAGAGCATACGTGCTTGGGTATTACGTTTATCCCAAAGACCTAATTTTTCAAGGTACATTTCAGCACGTTGTTCAGCCACTTTTTTGGCAATACCGTAATAGCCGGCTTGGGTGACTAAAATATCAAAGGTTTTTTCAAAATGGCCGAAGTTGAATTCTTGCGGTACCACACCCAAGTTCTGTTTGGCATGTGAAGGGTGAGTTTCTAAATTATGACCAAAAATTTCTACCGTACCACCAGTTTTTTTGGTTAAGGAGCTAATAATACTGATGGTTGTCGATTTGCCTGCACCGTTGGGGCCAAGGAGTGCATAAAATTCACCTTCAGGCACATCTAGATTAATCCCTTTTAACGCTTGAAAACCGTTGCGATAGGTTTTGGACAAGTCTCTTAACGTCAAAGCATCAGTCATGAAATTCTCATATACGAAATAATGTGCGTATTGTGAGCGATAAGAACGATGAAACCAAGCACCAGCAACAGAATTTAGCATTGCAAATACAGAACATTGTTTAAAGCATAGACATAAAAAGCAAGAATATTGAGAGAGTTGCTTTACCTTGTGTATTTTTTTGCTATGATGTGCACGCGCGCTTGTAGCTCAGTTGGATAGAGTGCAGGTTTCCGAAGCCTGAGGCCGTGGGTTCGATCCCCGCCAAGCGCACCATTTTCTCTCTCGCCTCTGTTGTAGGTACCTTGAGTTGTACTCATAATTTAAATAAAGCTTCAATTTAGAATCTGTATGATGATTTTTGCTTAAATGTTAAGCATACTTGCCAAGCCAAACATTCAGTTTTATAGTCAACTTACAGTAGGTCGTTAAGACGCTACTTCTTAGTTGGACGGATCAATGACAGCTCGTTGAGTCTCAAGTACATACTTTAGGTATGCCACTAGACAATAAATCAGCACTAGCCTTCCAACACAGAGCCCGCTCCGCGGGCTTTTTTAATATTCCCTTTTGCAGTGATGCAGGCATAAATAAAAATTAATGGCGATGTTTTGTTTAATTTTAAACACTATATTTTCGGAGCATGACCGATGCCTATGCTACAAATTACATTACAAGATCAATTTGATCAGCGCCATTTGGCCAGCGCCTTTTTAAAAACAATTCCTGAACCATGTCATGCTGCCAATATTGCGCGCCATGTTGAGCATGTGGTGGTGGGTAATGAATTGTTGTTGCCTAGCATTGAGTTCCTATTTAGTAGTGATTTGTCCCCGAATATTTATCGTATTGTCGATGAATAAAAAAAGCCCACTGAGGTGGGCTTTTTATACTGAAGGGCTAAGCTTGCACTAGACGTACATCAACGTCATATTTGGCAAACTCTTCAATGATTTGGTTTAGCGCTTGTTGGCCAATTGCATCGTCGCTCGTGACAGAAATTTCTTGCATATTTTGGCTGTTATAACATTCGATTTGTTGAATTAACCATTGTTCGCGATTACCTGAACTTTGAATAATCACCCGTCGGGGTTGTAAGGCTTCGCTGAGCTGGCGTGGTAAGACATAGGTAATCGCCAATTCAATCTGTTGTATTTGCTCTTTAGGACTTAAAAAGGTAATCACCCAATTGCCGACTTTACTTAAATACATTGGATTATCACAAGCATCAAAGACAAGATAATTACGCATTAGATGTGTCCAGCGAAAAGGATGACTATATGAAAAATGCTGTATGTCGCGTTATGCACTAAAGTGGTAGAGCAGTGTATAGTTTTCACATTTTAACGAAGGTTAAATGCGTTTATTTTTATTTTTATTTTTTATATCAAGCACTTTTTTATTTTTATAATTTTTTTATTAAGAACAAAAACAAATCAATTAACATAAAAAGACTATAAGGCAAGTCTATAAAAAATTGGCAAGACCGCGGCCTTGCCAAATAAATTTTATAAAGTCTGAATATTTTGACTTTCTAAAGCCTTGCGTAGATAGGGATCTAGATCAGTTTGACGCAATAACCATTGTACATAATCGCTTGGTAAGTCGCAGATAGCACTGCCTTTATGTTTGCCAAAATTTAAGCTACGTGGAATGCGGGCATCTTCAGAAATCTGATACAGCTCTTCTAAGCTTTGAATATTGAGATGTTGAATGACTTGGTTAAGAATATTGGCGGTTAAAATAATATCCATATCAGCACGATGGGCTTTTTTAATCATGTCACGCGCTTTACTGCTGCCTTTACTAATCATGTAAATTAAGGCGGAAATGTTATGTGCTTCTGCATCTGGCCAGACACGTCGTGCTAAGGCGAGGGTACAAATGGCCTTGATATGACTGGTATCTACACCGCATTTTTCAATGGCACGTAGGTCGTAATCAATATTATGTCCAATCATATAGACCGTGTCTTGAGGCAAGCGGAAGCTGGTATAATGCGGTTGACCTTCTAAATCGCTCTCAAGGATGTGATGGACTGCCATGGCTGCATAGGAAATCGGTTCATCAACGCAATACAGTTGATCAAAAATTTGACTTTTATCTAGACTGAGTTGACCTTGATGAATATCGATAGGCGCATAAGCAATCTCAATCGGTTGTCCATTTAAGGTATGGGTTTCGGTATCGAGAATAATGGCGTGCATGTGCGATCCTAAGGCAATGGGCTAAAAGGGCAATCTACCTGATACGCTTTGAACAATAAAGGCTTTTTAAGGTTGAATTTTCACTTTTAACGCTGCTGCATCTTGTTTAAGGGCTTCATTGGATAAAATCCCTTTATATAAATGTAAGGCAATTTCATCTTCGCTATCGACTCATTGAATGGGATGAATGCCATCGCGGTATTCAAAAATCGCAATGGGCATGTGATCTGGATCGAGGAGTAAAAAGCGCTGTTGTTTAATCGCAATCTCATACGCTGGAAAGGTCTGTTTGAGTAAACGTAAAAACACGCTTTGATTGGCTGAGAGTAAATTCAGCTCACCAATACGATCACTGTCTTTTTGATGTATGGCTTTTAAATATAGGCGCGTTGTTGCTGCGTGGTAGACACGGTGCACAGTAGGGTGAGGTGCTGCGTTTTGGGCGGCCTCTTAAAAATAGCCTAAGATAAAACCAAAAATTAAACATAGAAAGGCAAGTATTCGACACCTTGAAGATTTGGCTTTGAGTTAAAAAATATACGATTGTGGTAATATTGAAAATCTCTAAAGGCTTTTCAATAAGTTGATTTTACTAAAGTCACGATTTTTTTTAACCTAAAAGGCCAAATTTTATGTAAAAGTCGGCCAACTAGCTGCGCTAAATTTGAAAACTTCATGCTACAATACGCGCCAATCTTAGCACGGCTTAAAAGCCCTAATTTAATAGGACCTCGCTAATGTTTGCCAATATCTCTATTGCTGAATTTGACCCAGAATTAGCTCAAGCAATCTCTAACGAAGATGCTCGCCAAGAAGCGCACATTGAGTTAATCGCTTCTGAAAACTACTGCTCTAAAGCAGTCATGGAAGCACAAGGCTCAAAACTTACAAACAAGTATGCTGAAGGCTACCCAGGCAAACGCTACTACGGCGGCTGCGAATATGTAGATGTCATTGAACAATTGGCAATTGACCGTGCTAAAGAACTCTTTGGTGCTGATTACGCTAACGTTCAGCCTCACGCTGGTTCACAAGCCAACTCTGCAGTTTACTTAGCGCTTTTAAACCCAGGCGATACCGTTTTAGGTATGAGCTTAGCGCACGGTGGTCACTTGACTCACGGTGCTAAAGTAAGCTTCTCTGGTAAGACGTATAACGCTGTTCAATACGGTTTAAACCCAGAAACAGGTGAGATCGACTACGAAGAAGTTGAACGTTTAGCGCTTGAGCACAAGCCAAAAATGATCGTTGCCGGTTTCTCTGCGTACAGCCAAATTGTTGACTGGAATCGTTTCCGTGAAATTGCAGACAAAGTAGGTGCTTACCTATTTGTTGATATGGCACACGTTGCAGGTTTGGTTGCAGCTGGCGTTTACCCAAGCCCAGTACAAATTGCTGACGTAACCACGACAACAACACACAAAACACTTCGTGGCCCACGTTCAGGTTTAATCCTTGCGAAAGCCAACGAAGAGATTGAGAAAAAACTTCAATCTGCAGTATTCCCAGGTAACCAAGGTGGTCCACTTGTTCACGCTGTAGCGGCTAAAGCAATCTGCTTTAAAGAAGCAATGGCGCCTGAATACAAAGAATACCAACAACAAGTTGTGAAGAATGCACAAGCAATGGCTGAAGTGCTTATCGAACGTGGCTATGATGTTGTTTCTGGCGGTACGAAAAACCACTTATTCCTATTGTCTTTAATCAAACAAGACATTACAGGTAAAGAAGCAGATGCTTGGTTAGGTGCAGCTCACATCACTGTGAACAAAAACTCTGTACCAAACGATCCACGTTCTCCATTTGTAACCTCTGGTATCCGTATTGGTACACCAGCAGTTACAACACGCGGTTTTGGCGAAGCTGAAGTACGTGAACTTGCTGGTTGGATCGCTGACATCTTAGATGCCAAAGGCGACGAGGCTGTTATTGCTGCAGTAAAAGAAAAAGTTGCTGCTGTATGTGCAAAATTCCCTGTTTACGCTAAATAAGCTTAAACTTGAGAAAAGCCCCCTCAAGGGGGCTTTTTTTATGGTCACGAGAAAAGCACATGCTGTGACTTTTCTGCTATAACTGAAGTAAAGCCAAATTGAGAATAAAACATGCAAAAACCACAAATTATTATTTCTGAACAAGATCTCAATCGTTTAGAAACAATGTTGGAACATCAACAGCAATTGACCGCAACCATGCAGCATTTAGAAGAGGAGTTAGCACGTGCCACAGTAGTTGCTGCACAGGACGTACCTAGCAATGTGGTGACGATGAATGCACGCGTGTTAATTAGCCTTGGCGACATAAATGAACCTACAGAAGTGGTTTTGGTTTATCCACATGATTTTAAAGGTGAAACCAATCAAGTCAACGTGATCGCGCCTATTGGTGCAGCCATTTTAGGTTTAAGTGAAGGACAAAAAATTCAATGGCCGCAACCCGATGGTCAGATCATGCAGGTGAAAATTGAAAAAGTACTCTTTCAACCAGAGCGTGAAGGTGATTTTTTATAATTCAATGTTGCTGGAGTGACTGTTGTTTCGTTGCAAAGATTAGCGATTATTAGCTTAAGATTTGTCAAATTTTTGACAGAAATTTAAATACGCTTACGGCAATCTCATGTCTAACACCATCAATGCATCAGAACATGAGGAACAGCGCCGTGAGCCAAAACTATCAGCCAACATTTAACTATCAATATATTCAGGTCCGTCCAGTGAGTGGGCGTACTGGAGCAGAAATTTCTAATATCCGTTTAGGTGGTCATTTAAGCTCAGAAGTTGTGACTGAGCTCAACCAAGCTTTATTACAATATAAAGTCATATTTATTCGAGGTCAGCAACATTTAACTGATCTAGAGCAAGAAGACTTTGCCCGTTTGCTCGGTGAACCTTCTAATCATCCAAGTGTGCCACTAAAAGATGGGACAGCGCATACCTTAGCGATTGATTCACGTGGGGGGCGTGCAGATTCTTGGCATACCGATATTACTTTCTTGGCCAATTATCCCAAGGCGACCATTTTACGTAACGTCATTGCACCTCAAGTAGGGGGAGATACTGTATGGGCCAATACTGCAACTGCCTACGCGTATTTACCTGAAGCGTTAAAATTATTGGCAGAGGGTCTACGCGCGGTACATAGCAATGATTATGACTATACTGGTCGTGTGTCAGCGCAAAACCTTGAACAGCGTCAAATTTTTACCACAGCTGTAGAAATTGAAACTGAACATCCTTTGGTGCGAGTGCACCCGGAAACTGGTGAAAAAACTTTAGTGCTGGGTCATTTCTTTAAGCGCTTTGTTGGATTTAATTCACGTGATTCACGTCGTTTATTTGAATTATTTCAAGAGCATATTACAGAATGGGAAAATGTGGTGCGTTGGCAATGGGCCGAAGGGGATGTAGCGATTTGGGACAATCGTGCTACGCAGCACCGTGCCATCAATGACTATGGCGATGAATTGCGTGTTGCCACTCGAGTAACCCTTGCAGGGGATGTGCCAGTCGGTGTGGATGGTCGCCCAAGTGAAACCTTAAAACACATTGTGAACCAAGATATTTCAGAACTGCGTGCAGAAGGCGGTAAAATTTATAAAAAAGTCTCTTAAGCCACAGCATCAACCATGCTGAACTTAGCATAAATAATCGTTTTTCTCGACATGAAAAAAAGACCTAATATTTGATATTCGGTCTTTTTTTTATACGGCTATGCGTCAACAAGATTTACACACCCTGTGTCAAAGCGACCCTGTTTTACAGCATTTACAGTTATCCAAGGCTTGGGATCAGCTACAGATCAGTACTTTTGTGCCTGAGCAAGGTTTAGACTTAGCTGAGCAAGATGTTTATTTTTTAATACGTGGCTACATTAAAATGGGCCATTTAGATACTGAGGGTAATTTGCATATTGCTCAATATCTACAAGGACCTAAAGTATTTAACTTGATTGCCTGCTTAGAGAAAAAAGCATTGTATTATGATTATTTTGCTATGAGCTCAGCACAGCTGCTTAAAATTCCCCAAGCCGTGTTTTTACAACAGTTACAGGATAATCCGGCCTTAAAAAATGCAGTCTTTGACTTATTAAGCTCACGGCTATGGCAAAGTGTTGAGGCACAGCGTTATCAGGTGGCAGGTACCTTCAAACAGCGCATCGCTTATCAACTTCTTAAATTACATGAACAGCAAACAGCCAAGGGTGATATTAAAATTAGTCAACAACAATTTGCCGATCTCTTACAGGTATCGCGTCAAACCCTACATAAGCAATTAGGTGTATTTCTTCAGCTTGGCTTCATCGAATGGCGTTATCATCGAGTCAAGATTTTAAATCTGAGTGCTTTAGCAGAGTGGGCGAGCTGGTAAAAATTGCAAAATGCAACATAAAAGCTCACTTAAACCACGTAGTATCAAAGAGTAGTGTTTGGGGGGAGCTTCGTATGGCATATTCACAGCAATTTACGCCTTTATCAGACATTGAGGTTGAGCAGCAAGAACTTTTAGCCATTAAACGGCATGATTTAGTGCCGATGTTACATGATCAAGCACAGCTCAATCGTTACGCTGAGCGTTTGGTACAGGCACAGGCCGTATTACTCAATAGCATTGATCCCAAACTCACGCAAGATTTAAGTCAAAGTATTCAACAGCTGATTCAGGCGCTTAATCAATCCAAAAAATACATGCAAAAAAAACGTTTTAATCGCTTGCAACGTTGGTTGGGCAGTGACCTAGATTATGCCTCTAAACAAATTGCCTATTATAAAAATTTAGAGCGTTTAGTGGCCCGTAGCCATACCTTAAGTCAACAGCTTGAAATTGAAATTCAAAAGTCTGAGTCACGCTATCGGCAGCTGATGGGTTTACGTGAGCAAATGGCGAAATACATTTTGGCGGCAAAGCAATTTTTAATTGAATATCCGGATTTTATTCAGCATCAACATCCGCTCGATCAGTTTTCGCAGCGTTTATCCAAAAAAATTAATACTTTGGAAACGTTGCAAAGCAGTAATGATATTGCCATGCAACAAATGTATCTCAGCCAGCAATTGGCATTTAGCTTACTCGATCGCTTTAAAGAAGCAGAACAGGTGTTATTACCAGCTTGGCAATATCATTTGCAACAAAGCCAAAATCAATATGTTACAGAAAGTAGTCAAGCCCTTGATGCAAGCCGCAATAGCCTGATTAATACTTTAAAGCATGCTTTAGAACATGCATCACCACCTTCACATTCGAGGTAAATATGACTGATTCTCAAAAACCTGCAGTTGTAACCGCGACCGAACAGGATTTTCAGCGCTTAAATTTAACCGAGTTGGGTCTAAAAGACAGCGACTTTGAGGCTGTGTTGCAGGCACGTGCTGAATTAGACGAGATTGATCAGCATAGTGTGGCAGAATATGGCAAAAATATTGCTAGCCAAACCGCACATTATACCGATGAGTTACTCAGTTTAGTGCAAAATAAAGATTTAGACGAAACTGGGCAAAAGCTTAACCAAGTAGTACAAGTGGCTCAGCAGCTCAATACCAGTAGTATTATCAATCCGCAAAAGAGTCGTGGCTTTTTAGGGGGATTATTCAATAAAATCAAAGGTGCTAAACAAAGTTTTGATCAAAACTTTGATCATACCAAAGCGCAAATTGATCGTTTAGTTACTGAAATTGAAACTTCACAAGGTGGGTTGCAGCAGCGTGTGACCACTTTAGATCATATGTTTAATGGCGTGCAGGATGAATATAAACAATTGGGGGTTTATATTGCAGCTGGGCAACTTAAGCAACATGAGTTACAACAGCAAATTGCTGCCTTGAATTCCCAACCTGCAGAGCCTAAAGTGACCCAGCAGATTTATGATTTAAATCATGTGGCCAATAATTTAGAAAAACGTGTCAGTGATTTGCAGATTTTGCAACAGTCAGCTATGCAAACTTTGCCGATGATTCGTATTATTCAATCGAATAATTTAATGTTGGTCGATAAATTTTATGCGATTAAAAACATTACTTTACCGGCTTGGAAAAACCAAATTAGTTTAGCCATTTCCTTAAATGAGCAGAAAAATAGTGTGCAATTGGCCAATGCGATTGATGACGCCACCAACGAGCTATTGCGTCGTAACGCAGAGTTGCTACACCAAAATTCAGTCGATACCGCGCGTGCCAATCAGCGTTCTGTGATTGATGTAGAAACCTTGGAATATGTGCAAAATAGCTTGATTAAAACTGTAAATGACGTGATTGAGATTCAAAAACAAGGGGTGCAAAAACGTGCTGAAGCCAGTACACGCCTACGTCAGTTACAGCATGATTTAGATAATTTAGTGCGTCAATCGAGTCCAAAGCTGGAGCAGCAATCCTCAAAGGAGGCATAAGTTGAGTAAGTTTGCCCATGCGATCATGCCAGAAAGCCAAGTAGAAACTGGCTTAAGGCAGTTAAAAAAGCGCCAACGCAATTTTATATGGCTATGTTTACTCAGCAGTAGCATGTTTATTGTGTTGTTAATGGCTGGATTTTTGCAGCAGGATTTAGTGGCTGGTTTTTTTGGGCTGACATCTGAAGTAGAGCAACTACATATTCCTGTGTCGGCTCAGCACTTGACCTTGATGGGCCAAGAGCAAGATTATTTTATCAGTCTACTCAGTTGGTTTGGTTGGCTGATTTTGAAAGTCTGCGTGTCGTTTATAGGTGCATTTTTTGTGGTATATCTACTCAAAAAAATCCGCTTTTTCTACCTGCATTTTCAGTCTTTTGTCATTAAGTTTGTGGGGTGGTTGATTGCTTTTATGCTACTGTGGTCAGGCTTAACCTACGTGCAGTATGACCTGCGTGATGAGCAAGATCAGGCGTATACTGCACTAACTCAGTATGCTCAGAATATAAATGAAAGTGTAATGTACCAAGAATTAAATGCCAGTCAGACGCCTGCTACAGTACAAGCTTATTTATTGGCACAAACCGCATTATTGCATCAACCTGCTGATAAAGCAGCAGCTCAACCTTATGTGGCACACTTAATTCAGGCAGAGCAAGATAATCCGCAATTTAACCAGTATGGTTTTAAAACTGAACAGTTATGGAGTATGCAACAGCAGCTTTACGGCAACAGTATGAGTGCAAGTACACATGCCTTGGCAAGCCAAGTACACAAAATGCAAGCCATTAATCAACAACTACGTGTCGGGTTAATTGTGTTGGCTGGGCTGAGTTTGGCTGTAAGTATATTATTTTGGTTATTCAGCCAGTATTTTGCGCGGCGCAGTCAGCAAATTAAGCAGCGTATAGAAAATTAAGCTTAAAGCCCAAAATAAAATTTTGGGCTTTAATTTAAAAAAACGATTAAAATTATAAAAACTAACTGTTTTACCTTTTTTAAGTTTTTCTCTATGATGGCCTTAACAACACATTTACTCCTTTGGAGACGTTAGCAATGTTAGATCAAAATACTCAAGCGCAATTAAAAGCTTTATTAGAACGCCTTGAAGGCCCAATTGAATTAGTTGCAGCCCTAGACGATTCAGATAAATCAGCCAAAATCAAAGAATTGGTTGAAGAAGTTGCGGCATTATCCAACTTGGTGACTGCACGTTTTGATGGTCAAAACAAACGTGTCCCAAGCTTTGGTATTGCTAAAGCAGGTGAAGCGCCGCGGGTATTCTTTGCCGGTTTACCAATGGGCCATGAGTTCACATCATTGATTCTAGCGTTGCTACAAACCTCTGGTTATGCACCTAAAGTGTCGGATGAAGTTTTAGCTTCAATTAAGGGCTTAGGCGTACAATCTGACTTTGATGTATTTGTATCTTTAAGCTGCCATAACTGCCCAGACGTGGTTCAAGCATTAAACCTGATTGCTATTTATAACCCAGGGACAACAGCCACCATGATTGATGGTGCATTCTTCCAAGACGAAGTAGAAGAACGCAAAATCATGGCGGTACCGATGGTATTCCAAGACAACCAACACATTGGTCAAGGTCGTATGACTTTGGAAGAGATTGTTGCAAAATTAGATACCAACTCTGCGGCTAAAGATGCTGAAAAGTTAAATGCTAAAGATGCTTTTGATGTCTTGGTCATCGGTGGCGGTCCTGCGGGCAATACCTCTGCGATCTATGCTGCACGTAAAGGGATTAAAACTGGTATCGTGGCGGAGCGTATGGGTGGTCAGGTCATGGACACCATGGACATCGAAAACTACACTTCGATTCAAAAAACCCAAGGTCCAAAGTTTGCAGCTGAAATGGAAGCACACGTTCGTGAATATGGCGTGGACATCATGAACTTGCAACGTGTAGCTGACATCAAAGGTGCTGACGAGACTGCCAACGGCTTAGTTGAAGTAACACTTGAAAACGGTGCCAAACTTGAATCGAAAACTGTCATCTTATCTACAGGTGCACGTTGGAGAGAAATGAATGTACCGGGTGAGCAAGAATACAAAACCCGTGGTGTAGCCTACTGCCCACACTGTGACGGCCCACTGTTCAAAGGCAAACGTGTTGCGGTGATTGGTGGTGGTAACTCAGGTGTAGAGGCAGCAATCGACCTTGCAGGTATTGTTGAGCATGTGACTTTGGTTGAGTTTGATACCAAACTGCGTGCTGACCAAGTGCTTCAAGACAAGTTAAACAGCTTACCAAACACAACTGTGATCAAAAATGCCTTGTCTACCGAAGTGGTGGGTGATGGTTCACAAGTGACTGCACTGAAATACAAAGACCGTGCAACGGATGTTGAACATACTGTTGAGCTTGCAGGGATCTTTGTACAAATTGGTTTGTTACCAAACACAGATTTCTTAAAAGAAACGGCTGTAGAACTTTCAAACCGTGGTGAGATTGTGATTAACGAACGTAATGAAACCAATGTCAAAGGTGTATTTGCTGCGGGTGACTGTACCACAGTGCCTTACAAGCAAATCATCATTGCCACAGGTGAAGGCGCTAAAGCATCGCTGTCTGCATTTGATTATATTATCCGTTCTGGTCAATAAGAGAATAAGGTCAGTGTGTCCCCAAGCACACTGACCTCTTCACAAGTTTATAAGTTTTATATTCTTGTTTTATAGGAACTTTGGATGCTAACACCCGAGTTCCTTTTTTTATTATCAGCCCCCTTTAATTTTTCATCCTTATATTGGTGCTTAGTGTTGAGCAGCTTAGGTTATGGATGCTGAGTGCGAATAGCATAAATAAAGGCATATAAAAATTATGGGTTTATTGTAAGGCTTTTTTATTTAGATTCAACCTAGTAAAACAC
The DNA here is from genome assembly GCF_059515805.1 of Acinetobacter sp. CY05. Lineage (NCBI taxonomy): Bacteria > Pseudomonadati > Pseudomonadota > Gammaproteobacteria > Moraxellales > Moraxellaceae > Acinetobacter > Acinetobacter sp. CY05. The sequence goes on from NZ_JCAKMW010000001.1 coordinate 246,423, forward strand.
TCAAGATTATTTGCCAAAAAAGACTATATTTTTAATTAAAATGTGAAATATCTTTTAAAAAACCTATAAACAACATTATTTTAATTTATTTTTATTTGCATAAAAAAACCTGATAAATATTTATTTACAACAGTTAACAATTTACCAGAATGAGGCGAATTGATTAAAAATATTGGTATTTAGTATGCATAGAAATTCGGAAAAGTATGTTCAAAAGCACAATCAAACTATTACTGCTAGGCAGCAATGCCAAAGTACAACTCAACGCATATTAATGGGGGATATCATGAAAAAATGATGTTTTTGAACCCTTGTCAGTTTAATCATAAGCGCTGGTGCTTCTATAGTACCTCTTATGATGCAAACGCAATGATAGGCATCTTGAAATGTCGAATGTGGCTTTATCGTGGGTGGTGGGGCAAGTTGTGTCGGTTTTGCCAACCAACAAGGGCGACTACGCTAATCAAATACCTCAGCCAAATTTTTTAGCGAGCTCATATCAACACTCAAGTTTAAAAGATAGATTTCATTTTAACTTCATCACAGGTGGGTATAATTGAAAAGTCATTTGATTAAAATATTAAAACTGGACTCAATTATGTACATTCAGAACTATATAACAAAATTATTAACGGTTTTATGCTTAACGGCATGCAGCAGCGCTATAACTGCGCAAACCCTTACGCCTCTAGATGTGGCTATTGTGGGGGATTGGTCATGTACGGAAGCCATGGACTATATGGGTTATGATGCGAAAAGCCAAATGCAATGGTCTTTTCAGAAAAATCAACAACAGCGACAGAAAACTGTTTCTACCCTTGAAAATGAACGAGAAAAAGCACAATTTAACTATGAGATTCAGGCGCGTTGGCACTTAGAGGGTATGAAACTAATCTTGGATCAATATGATGTAAAAAAATTCAGCACAGATCATCCTGAGCTTGAAGCCAAAGTGAATTTAAAAGCAGCTTTAGCTGATCCAGAGCCAATGGAGCTGAAAATCAAAACATTAACAGCAAATGAGATGCTACTCAACTTAATGATTTTTGATATGGAAGTGGAAGAATTTTCTATCGTCTGTAAAAGATAAAAAAACCGCGCGAAATGCGCGGTTTTTTTATAGAAAAATAAAATTATTTTTCAACGAATGCACGTTCAATCACGTAGTCACCTAGAACACCCATACGTGGTGATTCTTTAAGACCGTGTTGGTCAAGAAGTGCAGCCACATCGTCAAGGAACGCAGGTGAACCACATAACATGGCACGGTCAGTTTCTGGGTTAAAACGTGGTAAACCGATTTTCTCAAACAAAGCGCCAGTTTCAATGGCAGTCGTTACACGACCTTGAGTATGGAAATCTTCACGGGTTACAGTTGGGTAGTAAACCAGTTTTTCTTTCGCGCCTAATTCGCCAAAGAATTCGTGATTTGGAATTTCATTTTCAATTAAGTCTTGATATGCCAATTCTGAAACAAAACGTGTACCGTGAACTACGATAATTTTTTCGAAACGCTCGTAAGTTTCTGGATCACGAATTGTTGATAAGAATGGTGCAAGACCTGTACCTGAAGAGAGAAGGTATAAGTTTTTACCTGGGTTTAAATCATCCAGTACCAAAGTACCTGTTGGTTTTTTAGAAACCAAGATTTCATCGCCCACCTTAACTTTTTGTAAAATAGAAGTTAATGGACCATCTGGCACTTTAATTGAGAAGAATTCTAACTCTTCTTCATAGTTTGCACTGGCAATTGAGTAGGCACGCATTAACGGCTTGCCATTGACTTCAAGGCCGATCATCACAAACTGACCGTTTTTAAAACGAAGAGCTTGGTCACGAGTCGTTTTAAAAGAAAATAAAGTGTCATTCCAGTGGTGGACATGAGTAATCTTTTCGACGTTAAAAGCAGCCATTAAAGGTCTCAATAAATTATCAAATTAGAACAGGTTGCTATTCTAATCTAAAATCATTCTCGATAAACTGAATATATTTAATTGAGCTTATCAGAAAAAGTGATGACGACGACTTTAACTTTGCCGATTATCGGCTATATGCGCTCTCCTTACCAAGAGAAATTTGGGATTCCGCGGCAGCCAAATTTGGTTGAGGTAGAATCTTATATTGAAATGAACGGCCCTTATAATGATTTAAATGCTTTTGTGGGTATTGAAGAATTTAGCCATCTTTGGTTGGTGTGGCAGTTTCATGATAATAAAAATCAACAAGATAGCGCTAAATTTCGTCCACAAGTTCGTCCACCCCGTTTAGGCGGTAATCAAAAAATTGGGGTGTTTGCTAGCCGTAGTATGTATCGTCCTGCTCCTATTGGTTTATCGGTGGTACGGCTTAAAAAGGTTGAAAAAGTGGGTAAACATGTACGTGTTTACGTGGTGGGAAGTGATCTATTAAATGGCACCCCTATTGTAGATATTAAACCTTATATTCAATATTCAGATGCAGTTATAGATGCAAAAAGTGCTTATGCACAGGATGAGCCCGTGCGTAAACAAGTTATTTGGTTGGAAAATGCACAAATTTCACGTGATGAATTAGTGAAAAAGGGAATAATTAATCTACAAAGCTGTCAAGAGCTTGAGCAGGTTTTAGCGCTTGACCCACGTCCTGCCTATCAAGATGATCCTGAACGCATCTATGGCATGAGCTTTGCTAACTTAAATGTACGTTTTAGTGTAAATGAAAATCAAGTCAGCATACACGCGCTTTAGTACGTATATGCTGATGTTGTCATTTTAGTAATTTACATGCGCAAAAATATAATCTGCTGCAGTTTTATTGTAGTAAGTACAGCCTTCAGCGATTTGGTCGATTAATTCTAAACGCGCGGCTTTTTCGGCAGCAGTTAAATCGAACTGTTGTACCTGCTGACGCTTTTGTTCTAAATCATCTGCCACTGAATATTCAATACCTTTTTCATTGTATTCACTCCAGTAATAACCGTTTTCGTATTCTGTGTAGCCCCAAGTATTGTTGCCTGTGTTGATGTAAGAGGTAGTGTTCATATAATTGAACTTTAAGATATTTGGATTAGTACCATACTGCTTGGCATAGTCAAGAAAACCTTGCTGATTTCGTTCATATTCTATATCAGCCACAATATAGGCTTGATTATTGGCAGAAGCCTGTTTTTGCAGGCACATTGAGCCTTGCGGGAATTTCAATTTTTGTAAGGCTTGCAGTGTATTTAAATCTTGTACAGAAATATTGCGTTTCAGCTCATCCAAACTCAGCGAGTTTAATTCCCAATTCAGTTCAGGTTGTAAACGTGGCAGAAGACTATTGCCGCTAATATCTATTTTTTTGACGTAGTTGATAAATTCTAACTTTTCTTTGCCAAGTGTGGAACGTAAACGAATGGTCATTGCCTCATCGGTGATGGTGCCTGAACCATATTCATAACCATATTTGCCTTTGGGTAAATCATGTGCCTTATAAACAGCATCTTCAGTCAAATACATGGCATCGCCATTTTCAAGCGTATAGAACTTACCATCGCTGAAAGACAACACATTGCGATACAGTTCAAATTCGCGTAATTGGCTCGATGATGCATGGTTTTCTTCAAGTTCAATAAGATGCCACTGCTGTAGTGTGGTATTTGGCTTTGGTTGTGTGGGCTGTTTTGGATTTTCAGGTACGGGGCTTGGAGGAGTCGTTGGGGATTCGGTACTCGAAGAACCACCACCGCCACCACAAGCGCTGAGTAACAAGGCGCTGATACACAGCGTGAGAATTTGAACTTTCATGATTTACCCCAAAACTTAAATAAAAAGTATTGGCTATTTTTACATCATTTTTTTTATGTGAATATGGCAATAAATGTGTGTTTTACTTGCGCATTTATATGGCCAATCTAAGGTAGAAATAGTCGGGGCTTAGGAATTTTTGTTATATTAACCCTATGATTGGGGGACAAAATAATGCAATTTAATTTTGAAATCGACAGTACCTGGTGTTTAGAACAACTTAAAAATGATGGCTATATTACTGATCGAGAAAAACTTTTAATACAAACCACCCATCGTCAGCGTGAACAGCTGAAATGGCATCCGCTGCAATGGATTGCCAGTTTTAATCTAAAAAATCAGCATGATCTTACCCAAATTTTAAGCTTAAACCTATTAACTGAATGGTTGGCAAAAAAAGCCAACTTTGAAGTTTATGTGATTGATCCATTAAAAGCGGATGTGGCCGCGCTGACTGCGGTGATGTCGCAAGAGTTTGCCTTACGCAATAAAATTTTAGCAGTAGAGGTGCAAGACAAAAAAATATTAATCGCCACCGATCAGCCTTTTGTTACCGATTGGCAGCAGAATTTAGCCCGTAGTCTTGCCCCTAAAACTATTCAGCCTGTGATGCTAAATCCTGAGCATTTACAGCGTTATTTAGTTGAATATTACCAAGTCAGCCGTGCGGTGAGTGGCTCACAAAAGTCAGGTGCCTATGAACGTGAGCATCAAGGGGTAGAAGCCTTATTACAGTTGGGTGATAGCCAAAATCCGGATGCCAATGATCAGCATATTGTCAAATTGGTCGACTGGATTTTACAGTTTGCCTTTGAACAAGGGGCTAGTGATGTGCATTTAGAGCCGCGTAAAGAACAAGGCAAAATTCGTTTTCGTATTGACGGGGTATTACATACCATTTATCACATGCCCGCCAATACCTTAATGGCGGTGATTTCGCGGATTAAAATTTTAGGACGTATGAATGTGGCAGAAAAACGTAAGCCACAAGATGGACGCTTAAAAACCCGGACTCCAAAAGGCCGTGAGACTGAGCTACGTTTATCGACACTTCCCACCGCGTTTGGGGAAAAGCTGGTGATGCGTATTTTTGACCCTGAAGTCTTAGTGCGCTCGTTTACTGAATTAGGCTTTGACGAAAAATTATTACAACAATGGCAAAAGATCAGCCAAAACAGTCATGGCATTATTTTAGTGACGGGGCCAACGGGTTCAGGTAAAACCACCACGCTCTATTCGAGTCTAAAGCAGCTTGCCACTGAGCAAGTTAATGTCTGTACCATTGAAGACCCGATTGAAATGCTTGAGCCAAGCTTTAATCAAATGCAGGTCAATCACGCGATTGATTTGGGCTTTGCCGATGGTATTCGCGCTTTAATGCGGCAAGACCCTGACATTATTATGGTGGGGGAAATTCGCGACCAAGATACTGCCAATATGGCGATTCAGGCTGCCTTAACGGGCCATTTGGTGTTATCAACTTTACATACCAACGATGCACCATCCAGTTTAACCCGTCTACATGATTTAGGCGTGCAGCCGTTTTTAACCTCAGCCACCATTTTAGGCGTATTGGCGCAGCGTTTGGTGCGTCGTTTATGTGCACAGTGTAAACAAGAAACGTTTATTAATGAGCAAGACTGGAAACATTTAACCTTTGGTTATCAATTCCAAATGCCAAATTTTGTTTATAAAGCAGTAGGCTGTGAGACGTGTCGTGACACTGGATATAAAGGACGCATTGGCATTTATGAGTTTATGCCGATGAGTTTAGAACTCAAACAAATGCTTGGGCATGAAGCCAGTTTAGAACAACTCAAATTCCAAGTGCAAAAACAAGGTGTGGAACCATTAAGAATTGCAGGGGCACGTAAAGTCATTCAAGGCGAAACCACCTTAGAAGAAGTTTTACGTGTGGTGCCGTTAAGTTAATACATAAATTAACGTATCTTCAGCTTAGCTTCAGCTTGGTTTGTTTTAATGACTTCATCGAAAAGACATCAGCTACATACCGGAGCTTACTATGAATATGATCGCAAAAACTTTAATCGCTGCTAGCGTTGCATTCACTGCTGCTATGGCAACTGCCAATACTACTGTTAATCAACAGGCAATTAGCACACCTGTAATGACGGTGAAACAAGCCTTAGCGGCTAAGGATGATACCAAAGTACAAGTCAAAGGTTATGTGGTTAAAGCCATTGGTGACGAAAAATATCAATTCCGTGATGCAACAGGCAGCATGACCGTTGATATTGACGATGATTTATGGCAGGGCAAGCCGATTGCAGCCAACACCCCTGTGACATTAATTGGTGAAGTGGATGTAGATTATAAGCCAACTAAACGTGTTGAAATTGATGTAGATGCTGTGAAATTCTAAGTCAGTCATTCACTACAAAAAACCACATACCTTGCGATGTGGTTTTTTTGTATAGTAAACAAAAAAACAAGGATCAAGCATGCGCATATTATTGGCAGAAGATGATGCCGCACAGGCTGAAAGCATTAAAACTTGGCTGGAAATGGATGGCTATAACGTCGATTGGGTCGAGCGTGGCGATTATGCCATTTTGGCTTTAGAGCAGCATCAATATGATTGTGTGCTACTTGATCGTGGTTTGCCCAAAGCCACAGGGGATGAGATTTTAATCGCTTTGCGTCGTCATAATGCCCAAACTCCTGTGCTGATGATTACGGCACGTGATACCGTGCAAGATCGTGTTTCAGGCTTAGATTTAGGTGCCAATGATTATTTGGTCAAACCCTTTAGTTTAGAAGAGCTATCAGCACGGATCCGTAGTCAACTGCGCCAACATCAAAGCCAAAAAAGCCATGATTTGTGCTTTGCTGACTTAGTGCTTGACCCCCAAGCCAAGACCCTAACTCAAGCGGGGAAAGTTGTTAATTTAACCGCCAAAGAATTTCAAATTTTACATAAACTGATGCAAAAACCTGAGCATGTAATGACCCGTGAGCAACTTGAAGAATCGATCTATGCGTGGGGCGCTGAAGTGGAAAGTAATGCTGTAGAAGTTTTTATTTCCCAGTTACGCAAAAAAATTGGCAGTCAATACATTAAAACCTTACGGGGTTTAGGCTATCGCATGCAGCAACCCGAATGAAAAACGCTATTTCGCTGCAAAGTCAGCTAATCAAAACCTCAATTTTAAGCTCAATTGTGGCAGGCTTATTGGCGCTTTTGGTGTTTTTAGGCTTATCGATTTATCACACCATGCACATTCATGATGAAATCATGGATGAAGTGGCGGATATGCTGGTTATGCGGGATATTAGCAGCCAAGCAGGCTCTCAGGTGGATGAATTGAGTGAAGAGTTTGCCATTCAATATAGCTTAAAAACCCAAGATTTTACTTTAGTCACATCAGCTGACTTTGCTTTTGAGCAACAACACATAGCACCTGATTATGGTGTTTTTTGGTCAACAGGTAAATTCTGGCGTAGTTATTTGCTCGAAGAAAATGGCATGCAAGCTTATGTTTATCAGCCCATGTCGATTCGGCTTAAAGACTTAGGTGAGCCCTTTGTCTGGTTTTTGGGGATCTTAAGCTTACTGTGGTTACTGCAATGGTTACTGGTGCGTTTCGCGATTCAACGTCAATTTAAAAGCTTGGTATTGTTGTCTAAAAGTATTGGGCAAAAGCACGCCCAAGATTTAAGTCCGATTCAAACACCTCAACCTGAATTTCGTGAGTTACAGCCCATTTTAAAGCAGCTCAATCAATTGCTTGGGCGTTTGGATCAATCTTTACATGCTGAACAACGTTTTACTGCAGATGCCTCGCATGAGCTACGTTCGCCTTTATCGGCGATTCACATGCGGTTGCAGGTATTAAAACGTAAATACCAAGACCATGCCCATTTAGCCCAAGATTTACAACCCATTCAAAATGATGTGGCTCGTAGCACACAAATTTTAGAAAACTTATTGCTCTTGGCCCGTCTTGATCCGAGCCAAGCACAGAGTTTACCTAAACAACCCTGTGATTTAAGAGACATTAGCTTAGAAGTACTAGACGCTTTATTGCCTTTTATTCAAGACAAACAGATTGGGTTAGATCTACAGTTGCATGAACTTTGGATTGAAGGCAATCGCGAGTTATTGTTTACCTGTATTCGTAATTTGCTTGATAACGCCATACGTTATAGTCCTCCTGCAGCTCAGGTACAGCTGGTGATAGATCCACAGCAACGCTGTATTCGAATTATTAATCAAGGTGAACCTATTGCAGCAGAAACATTGGCACGTTTAGGTGAACGTTTTTATCGTGCTTTAGGCAGTAAAAGCCAAGGTTCAGGGTTGGGGATTTCGATTTGTCAAAAAATTGTGAGTTTACATGGTGGCCAGTTAAGTTTTGTACCCGTGCAGACAGGGGGCTTAGTGGCAAGTATTGAATTTAAATAAAAAAAGGCAGAATGCGCTGTATTCTGCCTTGAGTGTCCACGTTTATTGTTATATTGCTCTATTTATTATTTGGTTAAAATCAGACGATTATTACGGGTTAAACGCAAACGGTATTCCTCACCCGCATGCATAATGCGAATTTCTCGACCTAAAGCAAATAAGTTGTTTGAATGCAGCATCGGCAGTGAATGTTGAGATTCAGTATGGCGAGTAAAGAGGCTAAATGGTGCGTTCATGTTGGAATTCTCCGTTTTTTTCGTGGTGTGCTTCAATATTTAAATGATAATCATTATCGAATACTCCTGTCAACGCTTAATTTATAAAAACTACAAAATTGCGTACACTGCAGCAAACGTATAGGAAAAGCTCGATGTCTAAAGCACAACTTAATGTCGCCATTGCAATTTTATTGCAGCAGGGCAATGTCTTGGTGGGTTTTCGTGAAGCACATCAACATCAAGGTAATCAATATGAATTCCCTGGTGGTAAAGTCGAGGCGGGTGAAACAGCGCTTGAGGCATGTCGCCGTGAAGTGTTGGAGGAAGTCGGCCTTGCTATTCAAGCTTGGCATAATTTTGATTTTATTCAGCATGAATATGAGGATTTAATTGTCAATCTGCATATCTTTCACGCCACAGTGCCTGAGGCACTCAATCCTGAAATACAGCAACCTTGGCGTTGGTATACACGTTTGCAATTGCCAGAGTTACAATTTCCAAAAGCCAATCAGCGTTTGATTCAACGTTTAATTTGGCCTGAGAGGATTAAAATCAGTGCGAATTTAGCGGATTTGGCTCAATCTGGTCATCAACAGTTGTTTTATTGGCGCAATGAATTGCCGCTAGAGCAACAACTGCAACTGCTGGCTGAGGTGTCCGTTGAACGTTTAACGCAGATGATTCTGAATGTTGAGTTGTATCAGCATTTGAATTCGATTCAGCAAGCCAATGTAGGTGCGATTCATCTTAAACAGCAGCAATTGCTGGCTGTTCAAGCAGATGATTTGCTTATAGGTCAGCGTTATATCGCCAGTTGCCATGATGAACTCAGTTTACAAGTGGCCCAAAAGATTGGTGTCGATGCGGTTTTGTTAAGTCCAGTGCATGCCACAGCCACCCATCCCGAAGCCGAGGCTTTAGGTTGGGCAGGTTTTGAAGCACTGGCGCAAAACATGCATATTCCGGTGTTTGCGTTAGGTGGGTTAAAAGCTGAAGATTTAGCACAGGCCAAGCGTCATGCTGCTTATGGGGTTGCAGGACAACGCTTTATGTAAAAAAAGCACCTGAGGGTGCTTTTTTATAAGCTTTGGCGAATAATAGGTTCTACATCATACGGAGTGATGATCACCCCGGTAGGGGTGGTATATATTTGGGGCTTGCTGGTTGCTGCAGGAGCTACAGTTGTTGCTACTGGCTGTGAGCTACATGCACACAGCCATGCTACACAACTGCTCATCAAGCTGAGCTTTACCAGTTTATTGATTATAGCTGCCACTGGAGATCACCTCGCGATTGTCGTTATAGCGTCCTTGCTGAATCTCAGATTCACTTTCACGAATCCAATTTTCAATACTGTCTTCAGTTTGTGGAGGCGCACTAGGTTGTGGTGCTTCGGGTTGTTGATATTCATTGCTGCTTGGTTCTGCAGGTACCACTTCATAATGTGCACTGCCACAAGGCGTGGCACGGCGTGGCACTGAATTACGCAGCATAGGAATATGCACTGCATTTTCACAGCCTTGGGCAGAAAGTTTATCGCCTGATGCTGTGTCCATCCAATGCCAAGAGACATTATTGGGTTGGCGTAAATTTACAGGCTGCTGACGAAGCTGTGACATGACATTGCTCCATACGGGTAAGGCGCCGGAAGAACCGGTTAGACCTGTAACTTTGTTATCGTCTAAGCCAAGCCATACTACAGACACATAGTTACCCGAATACCCAGCAAACCATGAATCACGTGTATCATTGGTGGTGCCAGATTTACCAGCTAAATTTAAATTGCTCGGCAGTGTGTTATAGGCAGCACGACCTGTACCAGTACGCATCACTTGTTGTAAGCCATAATTAAGTACATAAGCACTGTCAGGTTTAATGGTTTGCTGTAGATCTAGACCGAAGCGAGTAAGGTTGCGTCCTTGACTATCCACGACATTACGAATCGCTCGAGCAGGGTATTTCACACCACCTGATGCAAAGTTGGAATAGATGCTTAATACTTCCATGGGTGACATATCCACCGCACCTAAGAAAATGGATGGATAAGGCGGAATTGGACTAGTGACACCAAAACGTTTTAAATGATTGCTAAAACTGGCTAAGCCAAATTCTTGGCCTAAACGGACCGCAGACAAGTTATAAGATTGTGAGAGCGCACGTGCCATAGGAACAATGCCATATTCATTGCCGCCATAGTTTTTGGGCGTCCAGGCTTTGCCTTCAGAGCTAATGCTGATGTAGCTGTCCTCAACAGGGCTGGCCCAGTGATAACGCCCAGATTCTAGCGCGGTTAAATAGATCACCGGTTTTAATAACGAGCCAACTTGACGTTTGGCATCTAAAGCGCGGTTAAAACCAGTAAAATCTTGACTTGAACCGACCACAGCCACCAACTCGCCATTGTCAGGGCGTGCTACTAACACTGCACCTTGTAAATTATCTAAACGCGAATTGGCATTTTCTAAACGCTGTACGGATGCTTTAAAGCTTTTTTGGACATTGGTTTGGGCAATTGGGTCAAGGGCGGTAAAAATCCTTACGCCTGTATTGGTTAAATCAGTTTCTTGATATTCGCTACGTAATTGACGACGCACCACATCTAGATAATCTGGGAAACGTGCAGGGCCTAAAGTGGGTTTACTAATCACATTTAATGGACGTGCGACTTCACGTTCATAATCTGCTTGATTTAAATAGCCCATCACCAACATATTGTTGAGTACAATATCGCGGCGTTTTTTCGCTGCTTCTGGATTACGCCAAGGGTTATATAAGGATGGGCCTTGAACCAAACCGACCAAAAATGCTTGTTGGGCAATATTGAGTTCACGTAGCGGTAAACCAAAGTAAAACTGTGCCGCTAAGCCATAACCATTGATTGAATAGTTGCCATTTTGACCTAAATTAACTTCATTTAAATAAGCTTCTAAAATTTCCTCTTTGCTGTAATGCAGCTCAATTAACATCGCCATGAACGCTTCGTTGACTTTACGTTTAAGGGTTTTTTCAGGGCTTAAATAAAAGTTTTTGACCAATTGTTGGGTGAGTGTTGAGCCACCTTGACGCTTACCACCGGTTAGGTTTGACACCACAGCACGCGCCGTGCCACGCACAGATACCCCATAATGATGATAAAAATTACGATCCTCAGTAGCAATTAAGGCATTGATAAGCGGTTTTGGCACATTGGCTAATTTAATCAGCACACGGTCTTCATTATGCTGCGGATAAATACCGCCAATCAGCATGGGTTCTAATTGGGCAATGCCATTGGCCGTCGGTTTGGTGGCGCTGACCTGAGCAATTTGGTTGCCTTCAAAATTGACCTTTAAAATTTGTTCAGGTTCAACATGATCGCCAAAGTCGAAACCACGGGTATGCACATATAAAGTATTGCCAGTACTGACATAGTGTCCCGTCTTATTATAACCATCAGAGTTTTTATAGCCCAGCAATTCAAGTTCTTGAATAAACTCAGCTTGGCTCACTGGGGCATTGTTATAGATTTGTAGCGGACGGGCAAAGACCTTGGCTGGAATATCCCAACGCTGTCCCTCAAACTTGGTTCTGACCACGTTATCCAGACGAATTAAATAGACACTAAAGGCTAAAAATGCGCCAATCACTAAAATACAAAAGAGTAAAGCAATAATGCCTATACCGCGCTCAGACTTCATAACCACATATAACAACCAAGACAATTACGCCAATGATGCGAAGCTTTGCAATAATTTGCAAGAAACAAACTGTGAACGAGCAGCAAGATTGCCCAAAAAAATTGGCTTGATTCAGTGCTTTAAAGTTTTTTTAAAATTAAACGGGTTAATGCTATGATAGCAATCGAATCGTAGCGGAGCGATATCGTCGGTGCACATTTCACATAAGACATTTCGAAACATTGGCTTAATTGGTCGCCCTGATAAATCATCAGTGGTCGAAACTTTATGTCTCATTCATGACCATTTAATGGCACAAGGGCTACACCCCGTATTTGATATCGAAACAGCGCAGTTAGTACCTTACCAAAATACTCAAACCGTCAGTCGTAGTTTATTAGGTGAAGTGGTGGATCTGGTGATTGTGGTCGGTGGTGATGGTTCATTGCTACATGCCGCACGCGCTTTGGTACGGCATAATACGCCTGTGATTGGGGTCAACCGGGGACGTCTGGGGTTTTTAACCGATATTAAACCTACAGAAGTGTTGCATAAGCTCGATCAGGTATTACAAGGTGAATATCAGCGTGACCGGCGCTTTTTACTGGAAATGGAAGTGCGCTCTAAAGGTGAATCCATTTATCAAGCGATTGCTTTAAACGATGTGGTGCTGCACTCAGGTAAATCGGTACACATGATTGATTTTGAACTCAATATTGATGGGCAATATGTGTATCGTCAGCACAGTGATGGTTTGATTGTTTCAACCCCAACGGGATCGACCGCCTATGCGCTCTCTGGGGGTGGCCCGATCTTACATCCAAGTATGGATGCCATTGCTTTGGTGCCGATGCATCCGCATACGTTGTCGTCACGTCCGATTGTGGTGGGGGGCAATAGCGAAATTAAAATCATCATTCGTGAAAACCGTGTCTTACCAATGGTCAGCGCAGATGGTCAACATAGTGTATCCTTAGGTGTAGGCGACAGTTTACATATCCGTAAACATCCCTTTAAACTGAATTTACTGCATCCACCTGGGTATGATTTTTATATGGCATGCCGTACCAAACTTGGGTGGAACCAAGGTTTTGATTCATTGCAACAGCAGGATGAATAATGAATATTGAACAAATGTTGGCGATGCTCAACCCCGAAATTGTCGAGCGTTTACGTACAGCCGTTGAAATTGGTAAATGGCCCAATGGTGTTGCTTTAACGCAAGAGCAACGTGAAACCTGTATGCAAGCGGTCTATGCTTGGGAAATGAAACATCTGCCCGAAACTGAACGTAGCGGTTATATCGACCGTGGCACAAAAGAAGAAGGCGAAGAATGTGATGATGATCATCACAAAAATGAGCCGGAATTTAAACCGATTCGTTTTGTATAAAAAAAGGCACCTTCGGGTGTCTTTTTAATTGCAGGAATACACAATTGTGACGCTATTGAGCATGGCATAATCTGAGGAGAACTTGCTCAGGAGTAGCACAATGTATGCTGATCCAAAACGTAAATTGTGGTTGTTGGGGCTAAGTATTCCTGTGATTGCAACGGGCGCATTAATTGGCTTTGCCAAAGGCCCTAAAGTGCTGCAGAGTGTATTTGCCAGTACTGGCTTAATCACCTTACATGGCCTGATTCCTTTTTTTGACCGTTATTTTGCTGAGGATGATCATCGGATTAATCTTGAGCAACTCAAACAATTACAACATGATCCTTATTATACTCGTGTGGTCGCCGCCTATATTCCGCTGCAATACGCCACCAATTTCGATACTTAGCCACACGAAAAGATACGCGAGTCTTAGACACGCTACTACTGGCGAGTTTGTTGTCTGTGGTCAATGTAGTGGGAATGAGTGTTGCGTATGAGCTTGGGCATAAATCTAAAACCTATAAACATTTGTTAGCGCATATTGTGCTATTACCAAGCGCCTATTCACATTTTAGAATTGAACATAATTATGGCCATCATCGTTTTGTGGCTACGCCCAAAGACCCGGCATCTGCTTATTATGGGGAGTCATTTTGGCGCTTTTTGCCACGTACGGTATGGGGCGGTTTTAAATCTGCGATCAACATCGAAAAAAATCGTTTAGCGCGTAAACATTTAAGCTTTTGGCATCCTCATAATGAACTTTTACAAGCTTGGACAGCAGGGCTGATTTTTCATGCGGGTATGTTGAAAATCTTTGGAAAAAAATGGCTGCTATTACAAAGCGCGCAAGTGGCGTATAGCATTACCTTATTAGAAGCGGTCAATTATATGGAGCATTATGGCTTAAAAAGGCAACGCTTAAATACAGGGCGGTATGAAGCCGTCACAGCGCAACACAGTTGGAACCATAATAGCTTATGCAGCAATGTCTTGTTTTATCATTTACAACGGCATAGTGATCATCATGCGCATCCGACTAAACCATTCCATTTACTTGAGAGTGACCCAACAGCACCGCTACTCCCCAAAGGTTACGGTGCCTTGTTTGGCGATGTATTTATACCAAAGCGTTGGTTTAGATTAATGCATCCACGAATTTTACAGCATTATCAGGGTGATCTAAGTCGTATGCATCAGTATGCAGATCAGCTTCAGTCTTAAACCTCAAGGCGTGTTTGCCACAGCTCACGCGATTTTTGCATGGCTGCAGGGTATGAGTCACACACGCCCATGGTATAGAGGGCAATACCCATGGTTTCAGGCACGGCAATGTCGCCATAAGCATGTGACTGTTTGCCTTCCCATACTGCTTTAAAAATACTTAAATCGAGTTCTTCTTCACTTGGACTACGATTTTCAGTCAGTTTAGGTAATTCATGTTCATACATCACGCCATCTTGAATACCACAAATTAAGGTTTTGGCATCTGGATTACGTTCAAACTCGCCGCCTTCGCCTTTAATCACGGCACTGTTTTGATAGCCTAACTTAAAAGCCGCTTGTTGATGTGAAGTGCGATAAGCCGGATGGAAAATCGCTTGCATAGTGGCTTTGGCATTAAATGGATTAATCAGACGCGCTAAGGTATGAATCGGTGAGCGTAAACCCATGACATTTCGTAAACCAATCAAATCACTTAAAATTGGCGAGATTGCATGTAACGGTAAATAGGCAAAGTGATGCTGTTGAAGCTGCTGTTCAACGTCATGATCTGATTGGCAAATTGGATAGCCTAAGTATTGTAAGACTTGCTCAGTATAAAGGCGGTTAATCGTATGCCCTGAAGCGCCGTGCATCACCACTTTATAGCCATGCTTAGCTAAAGTCAGCGCGGCAAGTAAAAACCACGGATAATGCTTACGTTTACCGGCATAAGATGACCAGTCTAAATCGACGTCTAAGGCTTTAAATTGCAGTTGATCGCGGGTGGCTTGTACAAAGCCTGCTAATTCATCGACAGATTCTTCTTTGACCCGCAGCAACATTAAAAATGCACCGAGCTGCACATCCAACACTTCATCTTTTAAAATCATCGAAAATGCTTGATAGGCTTCGTCATAGCTTAACGAGCGCGCCCCATTTTTGCCTTTGCCCACAATACGAACAAATTGGGCAAATGGATGTTCAAAATCTTGATAAATATTACGTTTATTGTTCATAAAGTGCATCAAAGTGAATAAAGGCTCATGGCCCTATTGTGCATGAGAGTATGTAGCGAGAAAAGAGCTAAGGCTGAAACTATAGTTACAGCAACTAGACTAAGGTCTAAGGATGGTTGGGTGAAATGTAAGCTATGGCAGCCAAAATATGCTCAAAACTCAGCTAAAATGGGGCGTTTTTTATATTATTTGATTAATTTTTAGTTATCTCCTGTTCTGAATAGATGCATTTTAAATAAATTCATCTTTTTTGATACTTTTAAAGTATTGCTTAGATCTTCTAAATCATCAGGTTTTTTTATTGGGGTATTGCAACAGCAATACCCATTTTCCGTTGGGTATTCCCAGAGGGCTAAGGGCTGTGTATTCGAGAGAATAGACAAATATTGGGTATTTCTTGAAGTTTAAGAAATATAGAAAGAAGTAACACTATGGCTAAAAAACCAATCTATAAATCTCTATATTTTCAGGTGATTATTGCTATTATTGCGGGTATTTTGGTCGGGCATTTCTCACCAAGCGGCACGCAAATCATCAATGGTGTAGAGCAGTATGTACCGGGTTTTGGTGAACAACTGAAACCTTTAGGTGATGGTTTTATTCGTTTGATTAAAATGATCATCGCTCCGGTAATTTTCTGTACAGTGGTCAGTGGCATCGCTGGTATGGAAAATATGAAGTCAGTGGGTAAAACCGGTGGCGTCGCACTTTTGTATTTTGAAATTGTTTCAACAATCGCGCTTGTGATTGGTCTGGTAGTGATTAACATCTGGAAACCAGGTGTTGGCATGAACGTAGACCCTGCATCTTTAGATACAGCAGGCATCTCAAAATATGTCGCAAGTGGTGAATCGCAATCTACGATTGACTTCTTTATGAACATTATTCCAAACACGGTGGTGGGGGCATTTGCAGAGGGTGAAATCCTGCAAGTGTTACTGTTTGCCATTATGTTTGGTTTTGCGCTGCATCAGTTGGGCGCTAAAGGTAAACCGGTTTTACAGTTTATTGATCAAATTTCACATGTGTTCTTTAACATTGTAAATATGGTGATGAAGCTTGCACCAATTGGTGCATTTGGTGCGATGGCATTTACCATTGGTAAATATGGCATTGGTACACTGGCGCAATTGGCACAGTTAATCATCTGTTTTTACATTACTTGTGTCATGTTTATCTTTATTATTTTGGGTGCAATTGCGCGTATTGGTGGCTTTAGCATCATGCGAATGATTCGCTTAATTCGTGAAGAGTTGTTAATTGTATTAGGTACCTCGTCGTCTGAATCGGTATTACCACGAATGTTGAAAAAATTGGAACTGGCAGGCTGTGAAAAATCAGTTGTCGGTTTGGTCATTCCAACAGGTTATTCCTTTAACTTAGATGGTACTTCGATTTACTTAACCATGGCAGCCATCTTCATTGCACAAGCCACCAATACACCACTGGACCTTTCCCACCAAATTACCTTACTGCTTGTACTGTTAATTTCGTCTAAAGGCGCAGCAGGTGTGACGGGTTCAGGTTTTATTGTGATGGCGGCAACACTTTCTGCGGTAGGACATATTCCTGTGGCTGGTTTGGCCTTAATTTTAGGGATCGACCGCTTCATGTCTGAGGCACGTGCTTTAACTAACTTAATTGGTAATTCATTGGCAACCATTATGGTTGCAAAATGGGTAGGTCAATTAGATAAAGAGCGTTTGGACTATGCTTTAGCACATCCAGATGTGATTGATGCGCAAATGGCAGAAGAGAGTAAAGCCAACGCTTAACGCTAGAGTTATTTAAAAGGGTGGCTGAGGCTGCCCTTTTTTATGCGCGTAATACATGTAAGGTTTCTTGTAAAAAGGCAGCTAAGTCTTCGTGGCTGCGACTTGAAATATACAGATTATGGTCATTGACCACTGCTTGGTCTAAATACACGGCGCCTGCAGCCTTTAAAGAGGCTTGCCCACTTCTGGCTGCGGTTAAACGGCGTCCATAAGCCACTTTAGCAGCAATGAGAAGTTCGGTTGCCTGACTAAAACTAAAAATGGGCTTATGTGCATTGGCCACCCGCTGTACAAAATCACTGACCCAAGGATGCTGTTCTAAGGCAAACAACATTAAACCATCAATGCCCAGCAGACAAACATCTGGTAAATGCTGCTGTAATTGAACTGGTGTTTGTTTTTCCCCATAAATCACATCTTCTAAGCAAGGACTAATATGAATCAGATGATGGCCGGCAAATTGTAAGGTATCAGCTGCCGCCAAATATTCAGCGTCACTAAAATTAGGACCGAGCAAGAGCGCAATATTTTTAGACATGAGACCATCCCTTGTGTGTCAGAGTCGTTTGTGTTTTAGCCTAACTAAAAACCCCTGCATGATGCAGGGGAGTTTTGTGGTCAAATCATAATCTAAGGTAAATGCGATGCTAGGCAGAATGTGACTGCTGTTCAAGTATGCGTAGCTCAGCACGTAAGATTTTACCTACTGTGGATTTAGGTAGATCTGCCAAAAACTCAATGTGTTTAGGCACTTTATAGGCGGTTAGATGTTGACGACAGTGGGTAAGGATCTCGTGACTTGATACAGGCTTATGTGTGGCAATAAACGCTTTGACCGCTTCACCGGTATTTTCATCGCTAACGGCAATCACTGCTGCTTCACGAATATCAGGATGCTGCATGAGTACCGCTTCAACTTCATTAGGATACACATTAAAACCTGAGACCAATACCATATCTTTTTTACGATCTAAGATATAACAAAAGCCCTCAGCATCAATTTTGGCAATATCACCAGTATGCAGCCAACCATCTATAAAAGTCTCTTGGGTCTCTGTATCGCGATTTAAATAAGCCTGCACGATATGTGGCCCTTGTACACAAAGCTCACCGGCTTGATCAATCCCTAACTCTTGACCTTGATCATCAATAATTTTGATATTTGAACCTTGAAATGGAAAACCAATTGAACCACGGCGGATTGAATCAAGCGGCGGATGCAATAGCGCCGCACAACTGGTTTCGGTCATGCCATAACCTTCCAAAATTGGACCCACAATGTTTGTCCAGCGTTCGGCAGTACTTGGGCGTAAGGCTGTACCACCGGCAATGGCGCAGTTTAACTGCGGTGGATTTTGCACAAACCAATCTTCTGCCAATAAACCTGCATATAAAGTATCTACACCGGTCAGCCACGTAATGTCAAATTGTTCAAAGGCAGGTTTTAAGTTGTGCATGGGGCGCGGTGATGGAATAAGAACATTATGTCCGCCACCTTTAACAAAACTTAAGAAGTTTACGGTAAAGGCAAAAATATGATACAGCGGAATCGCGGTTAAAATACATTGCTGTGGGTTGATTGGTGTCTGATAAGCCTCTAGATATTGCGCCATCATTGCAATGAGATGAATCAGATTACTGTGGCAAATAATTGCGCCTTTACTACGACCTGTAGTACCCCCAGTATATTGATAAACTGCAGTCTGATGCTGCTGGGCTTGATAGGGTAAGTGTGTAGCACCTTGCGCAAGCGCCTGTGCAAAAGTCGTAAAAGGGATGCTGGCACTGGTGCTGCGCTGTTGTTGTTGCGCTTCTTGGTGAAAGTGTTGCGCCAATTGTTGTTGAATCGGTGCAGGGAAAAATTCACTTAAACTTGCGGTTAACAGTTTTAACTCAGCCAATTTCGGTTGTTGCTGCAGCACCTTCTCAAAGGTGTTTAAGAAGAGATCTGAAACAATTAAGGCTTTGGCTTGAGTATCAGTTAACTGGTATTCCAACTCGCGTGCAGTATACAGTGGATTAATATTGCTAATAATCACACCAATTTTCCAACAGGCAAACACCGCAATGGGGTAATGCAGACTATTAGGCAGTTGTATACCGACTACATCGCCGGGTTGCAGCTGCCAAGTATGTTGTAGGAAATTGGCCAGTTGATTGGCAAAATCCTCAATTTGCTGATAAGTCAGAGTTTGGCTCAAGCCATTTGGCAAGCTTAAACTAAAAGCAGGCTGGTTTGAGTATTGCGCAACTGCTTGATCTAAAAGCGCAGTTAAATGCTGAGCTAAGGGTTGCTCACCGAAAGGATGCTCAAGCAATTGCTTTGGGAAGTGCTGTTGCCACGGTTGCAGTGTTGAAATGCTCATTTAAATCATCCTTGATTGTTATTATTGGCTGTAGCGCTTTAATGTGCATAAAAAGTGTAGGCTTGCCTAGTTGAAAAAATGCCAAAAACCAAGGCAAATTTGCCAAGTTTAAGGCGAGCAAAAGCCAAGCTCAAACTAATGGTTATGAGTGCTTAAAAAATAAGAAATAGGTTGGCAGAAGACCTTTGAACAATTGAGCTTATTTTAACCAACTGTCTGTTTTTAAGACTGAATCCATTAAAGTTGTATTGCGCAAGATTTCAAAGCTCTCTATTGTTATACTGTTTGCATCACATTTCCTGAAGGGCGACATAACAATGGTCAACGACGATCAAAACACAACGACTTCTCTTGATTTAGCTAAAATTCGTGAAGATATCGACTCTGTAGATCAACAGATCCAACAACTGATTAGCCGCCGTGCACGTTTAGCTGAAGCTGTTGCCAAAGCCAAATTCGCGCAAGAAGAGAATCCATTGTTTTACCGCCCGGAACGTGAAGCACAAGTTTTACGCAATGTCATGGATCGTAATGATGGCCCGTTGTCTGATGCCACCATGGCGCGTTTGTTCCGTGAAATTATGTCGGCATGTTTAGCGCTCGAAGCGCCACAAAGTATTGCCTTTTTAGGGCCTGTGGGTACGTATACCCATTCGGCAGTACTCAAGCATTTTGGTCAAGATGCGGTAGTACGTCCATTACCTACCATTGATGAAGTGTTCCGTGAAGTCGAAGCGGGTAGCGCACATTATGGTTTAGTGCCAGTTGAAAACTCATCAGAAGGTGTGGTGAATCATACTTTAGATTGTTTTAAAGCCTCACATTTAAATGTGATTGGTGAGGTCGAACTGCGTATTCATCATCAATTTTTGATTTCTGAAAACACCCGTAAAGACAGCATTAAACAAATTTATGCGCATCAACAAACCCTTGCGCAGTGCCGTGGTTGGTTAGATGCGCATTATCCGGGTGTAGAGCGTGTTGCTTTAAGTTCAAATGCAGAAGCAGCACGTCGTATTCGTAATGAATGGCATTCAGCAGCGATTGCATCTGAAATTGCAGCCAATATTTATGACTTAGAAATTTTACATAGCAATATTGAAGATAACCCTGAAAACACCACACGTTTCTTGGTGATTGGTCGTGAAAAAGTGCCACAAAGCGGCAATGACAAGACTTCATTACTGATTTCAGCACATGACCGCGCCGGTGCTTTACTTGAAATTTTAGCGCCATTTGCCAAACACAATATTAGTTTGACCAGTATTGAAACGCGTCCAGCTTTACCAGAGAAGTGGGCTTATGTGTTCTTTATTGATTTAGAAGGTCACATTGAGCAAGAACAGGTTAAAGCGGCGATTGAAGAAATTCGTCCTTTAGTCAAAGAAGTACGTGTGCTTGGTTCATACCCAATCGCTGTGCTATAAGTTTTAAGCCGAGCAGCGCAACTGCTGTTGCTCGGTATAATTGTCTCCATCGGGAAGTAGAATATGACCTTTGTGCCAGCCAATGACGGCATTGCAAAATTAAAGCCTTATCAACCAGGTAAACCTATGAGCGAGTTAGAGCGTGAATTAGGTTTAACGGATATTGTAAAATTGGCATCTAATGAAAACCCTCTCGGTTGTTCAGAGAAAGTCAAACAAGCCGTCGCAGCAGAGTTGGCAGAAATTGGTCGTTATCCTGATGGTGGTGGTTTTATTTTAAAAGACCAAGTGGCAGCACAGTTTAATGTGCAACATGAACAAATTACTTTAGGTAATGGTTCAAACGATCTATTAGAAATGTTTGCCCGTGCCTTTGTGTCAGAAAAAGATTCTGTGGTGTATAGCCAACACGCATTTGCTGTGTACGCTTTAGTGACCCAAGCCATTAATGCTGAGGCCATTGAAGTGCCTGCCAAAGGTTTTGCCCATGACTTAGATGCCATGGCCAAAGCAGTACAAGACAACACCAAGTTAATCTTTATTGCTAATCCAAATAACCCAACTGGGACTTGGTTTGAAGAAGCTGAATTTGAAAGCTTTATGCAGCAAGTGCCAAGCCATGTGATTGTGGTGTTAGACGAAGCGTATGTGGAATATTTCCCAGAAAACTTCAACAGCTTAAAATTCTTAAGCCAATATCCAAATTTAATTATTAGCCGTACTTTATCTAAATGCTATGGTTTAGCGGCATTACGGGTGGGTTTTGCTTTAGCTTCTGCTGAAGTGACAGATTTCTTAAACCGTATTCGTCAGCCATTTAACGTGAACCATTTAGCCATGGTAGCAGCCGTTGCCGCATTAAGAGACGAAGACTTTATTGAAAAATCGCGTATTTCCAATAAAGCTGGTATGGCGCAGTTAGAAGCTGGTTTTCAAGCTTTGGGCTTAAACTATGTGCCATCACGTGCCAACTTCTTATTGGTGGATGTACAAGCAGACCCTGCGGCCACGTTTAATGCTTTACTTAAAGAAGGTGTGATTGTGCGTCCTGTAGGGATTGCCAACCATTTACGTGTATCGATTGGAACCGAAGCTGAAAATGCTAAATTCTTAAGCGCATTGGCGAAAGTTCTGTCTTTAGAGGCAACAGCATAACTAATGTCACAGCTACAGTTTGAAAAAGTTGCTTTTATTGGTTTAGGTCTGATTGGTTCAAGTTTAGCCCGCGTGATGGTGGCAGAAAACTTAGCCAAACAGATTGTGGCCTCCACCCGTTCTGAGAAAACCTTAAGCGATGCCAAAGCTTTAGGTTTAATTTGTGCGGGTTATGATAACCCGATTGATGCGGTGCAAGGTGCGGATTTAGTGGTACTGGCTTTACCCGTGCGCGCGACCCAAAAAGTCCTTGAGCTGATCAAACCACATTTAATGGCCAACACCATTATTACCGATGTCGGCAGTACCAAAGGCAATGTCGTTGAGGCAGCTAAAGCGGTGTATGGTGAAGACTTACCAGCAGGTTTTGTACCGGGGCATCCGATTGCTGGTGCCGAGCATACGGGTGTGCATGCAGGTAAAGTGGATTTATTTGCCAATCACAAAGTAATTTTGACCCCACTGCCGACAAGTAGCACATGGGCAGTCGAGCGACTGATTCAACTGTGGCAAGCTGCTCATGCAGAAGTGATTTGTATGGATGTGGCCAAACATGATGAAGTGTTGGCACATACCAGTCATTTGCCGCATTTAATGGCCTTTAACTTGGTTGAACAACTGGCCAACCGAGAAGATAACTTAGATATTTTCCGTTATGCCGCAGGCGGTTTTCGTGATTTCTCACGTATTGCTGCCAGTGATCCACAAATGTGGCATGACATCTTTTTCGCCAATAAAACCGCGATCTTAAAAGCTGTAGATGGTTTTGAACAACAATTGGCGGTGATTCGCAAACTGATTGAAGATGAAAATTCACAACAATTGATGGGCTTATTGGGCCATGCTCAAGCGGCGCGTCAGCACTTTAATCATATGCTTGCTCAAAAACCTTTGCTGGAGAACACACAAGTGACACAACAATTTACAATCCAACCGGGTGCTAAGAATTTCCAAGGTAAATTTACCGTACCAGGTGACAAATCAGTGTCACATCGTTCAATCATGTTTGGTGCGATTGCAGAAGGCACCACGCATGTCACAGGTTTTTTAGAAGGTGAAGATGCGCTGGCTACCTTGCAAGCTTTCCGTGATATGGGTGTCTCGATTGAAGGCCCTAAAAATGGTGAAGTGACCATTCATGGTGTGGGCATGCATGGCCTAAAAGCACCAAAATCTGCGCTGTATATGGGCAACTCAGGCACCTCTATGCGTTTGCTTTCAGGCATGTTGTCTGCGCAACAATTTGATTCAGTCATGACCGGTGATGCATCACTGTCTAAACGACCAATGGAGCGCATTGCTCAGCCATTACGTTTAATGGGTGCACAAATTCAAAGCACAGGTGAGCGTGGTACACCGCCGATTTCAATTACCGGTGGTCAAGCTTTACAAGGCGTACATTACGACTTACCCATGGCCTCTGCGCAAGTGAAATCAGGGATTTTATTGGCAGGTCTTTGGGCGGCAGGTGAAACCTCTGTCACTGAACCTGAGCCGACCCGTGATCATACTGAGCGTATGTTACGTGCCTTTGGTTATGAGGTAAAAACCGAAGGTAATCGTATTTCCTTGCAAGGCGGTGGCAAATTGGTGGGTACTCATATTCAAGTGCCTTCTGATATTTCTTCAGCAGCCTTCTTTATGGTGGGCGCTGCGATTACACAAGGTTCAGATATTACTTTAGAAGCTGTGGGTATTAACCCAACGCGTACTGGGATTATCGAAATTTTAAAACAGATGGGTGCTGATCTTACCGTACACAATGAGCGTATTGCAGGCGGTGAGCCGATTGCAGACATTCGTATTCAAGGCACACGTACGCTTAAAGGCATTCATATTCCGGAAGATCAAGTGCCATTGGCCATTGATGAGTTCCCAGCGTTATTTATTGCCGCGGCATGTGCAGAAGGTCAAACTGTATTAACCGGTGCTGCTGAATTACGTGTTAAAGAATCAGACCGTATTCAAGTAATGGCAGATGGTCTAACAACCATGGGTATTGACTGCACACCAACTGAAGATGGCATCATCATTGAAGGTAAGGGTAAACAAGGTGAGTGGGGCGCAATCTTCACCGGTGGTGAAATTGAATCACATCATGATCATCGTATTGCCATGAGTTTCTCGATGGCAGGTCTACGTACTTCAGGTGCAATTCAAATTGTAGGTACAGAAACAGTGGCAACCAGTTTCCCAACCTTTACTGAACTGGCTAACACAGCAGGTCTAGCAATTCAAGTGACTGAGTAATTAGTCTAAATTTTGCTCAAAAAATACACAACAGCCAAGTGATTCACTTGGCTGTTTGAGTTTATGAGCATATGCTCAAGTCTATACAACAAAAATGTCTTTTGGATGCATAGATGAGAGTTTTACAATTTATTGCACACTGTGAAGCAAATAATAATGTCAACGCATGCCTTTTGGCACAAAAACACGTCACGCAGCTTTTGGCAGATAAATTGGCAGATTTTGGTTTTGAAACCTTATCGCAAAGTGGTGATCATATTGCAGTCAGTGTTGAAGAGCATGAATTACCGTTGGCGGTAAGCTGTCAAAGTCAAGATGATAACGGACAAATGGTTTGTGAAATCAGCTCTTATCCTGCAGAAGAACAAGACTGGTTGGAGCGGATCACCGAGCAAAGTTTACTGAATCAGTTGGCACAAGCCGTTGAAACGACCTTAAAAAGTGATAAAAATTTTCATGATTTTAAGTGGAAATAAGGCCTAAAAAAACCTCGCAAAAGCGAGGTTTTAAATTTTACAAGGTTAAATAACGTGTCATTGCAAGACGTAATTGTTTTAAATAACCGGTAAAGAAATGATTGGCACCTGGCAAGATCGTGACTAAGTGACGCTGTGGACGTGACCACTCAATCATATCGGACAATAAAGTCACTTCGTCAGCTTCGCCATGAATAAACAGAATATCGCCTTTAATCGGTGGAGTCACATAATGACGTACACCTGCCACAGTTGCAGTAGGTAAACCACAGATCATGGCTTGTTTGGGCTGTAGTTCTACAGGGAGCGTGGCATAAGCCTTGACCATCACGTGCGCGCCAAAACTAAAACCACCGGCATAAAATGGTACGGTGAGATGCTTTTTGCGGGCAAATTGGATCACCTCTAATACATCTTCGGTTTCGCCAAAACCTTCATCATGTACGCCTTCACTCGCGCCTGAACCACGGAAACTTGGACGATAGACGACGCAGCCACGTTCTAAAAACATCTGCGCGAGCAGTGCCGGAACTTTATGGTGCGGTGTACCACCTTGTAGAGGATGGGGGTGGCAGACAACAGCGAATCCTTTCACTTCACCCTGAGGGTAATCGACAAAAACTTCAATTTTGCCTGCTGGGCCTTGGATGAAAATTTGCTCAGACATAATCAACAGTCAGGTAAAGAAACAACGCGACATTCTACCGATAATGTTCAGTAAAAACACAGATTGGCATTAAAATAGCGCTGCTGTTATATTTGTTTAATTATTTTTTGATCAAATTTTCTATGTTTGTTGTTATTTCCCCAGCCAAAACCCTCGATTATGAAACCAGTCTACCTACAGATGTGCATACTTTACCAAGGTTGCTAGAGCACTCACAACAGCTTATCGACCTAAGTCGTAAGCTCAGTGCTACAGAAATTGCCAGTTTAATGTCGGTGAGTGAAAAAATTGCGCAGCTAAATGTGGCACGTTTTCGTGACTGGCAGCCAGATTTTAACTTGGCCAATAGTCGCCAAGCCATCTTTGCATTTAAGGGAGATGTGTATACGGGTTTAGATGCTTATCGTTTGTCGGATCAGCAATTAGAATATGCCCAACAAAAGTTACGTATGTTATCGGGTTTATATGGGTTGCTAAAACCTTTAGATTTAATGATGCCTTATCGTTTAGAAATGGGCACACGTTTAAAAAATCCGCGTGGCAGCAATTTATATGCGTTTTGGGGCAATATCATCACTGATTTCATCAATCAAGATTTAAAAGAAAATCAAACAGATATTTTGGTGAATCTGGCCTCTGATGAATATTATAAAGTACTACAAGAGTCAAAACTTAATGCACAAGTGATCAAGCCTGTGTTTTTAGATCAGAAAAATGGCAAATATAAAGTGATTAGTTTTTACGCCAAAAAAGCCCGAGGTTTAATGGCGCGCTATATTATCGAAAACCAAGTGCAACAGCCAGACGCCTTAAAAGCATTTAATGTGGATGGTTACTACTTTGACCCAGTCAGCTCACACGGCAATGAGCTGGTGTTTAAACGTGATGAGCAGCTTGCTTAAGAAAAATCCCGATCATTGATCGGGATTTTTTTATAAAGCTTGAAATGCCGCTAAAGCACGTAGGCGACTTTGCTTTAAATCAACGATTGCTTTGGGATAATTTAAAGCTCGATGGGGTTGTTTAGCATAAGGATCATGAATTTCTTTGGCATCTAAATGCGCTAATTCGGGCACCCAACGTCGAATATAGTCACCTTGAGGGTCAAATTTTTGTGATTGACTGACTGGATTAAAAATTCGGAAATAAGGCACAGCATCGGTACCGGTAGAGGCACACCATTGCCAGCCACCATTATTGGCAGCTAAATCACCATCAATTAAGTGCTGCATAAACCATGCTTCACCGATACGCCAATCCATGAGTAAATTTTTAGTGAAAAACATCGCCACAATCATTCGCACACGATTGTGCATCCAACCTGTGGCACGCATTTGACGCATACCCGCATCTACAATCGGAATCCCAGTTTGTCCTTGTTGCCATGCTGCTAAATCTTGCGCATCATTACGCCATGCTAATGCCTGTGTTTGCGCTTTAAAGGGCAGATGTTTTGAGAGGTGTGGAAAATCAAAGAGGAGGTGTTGATAGAATTCGCGCCACAACAATTCATCGAGCCATGTTTGTTGCCCTTCATTGTCAAAATAAAAATCACCATATTGTGAGCGGAATAGGGCCTGTATACAGCTGCGTATAGACAACAGCCCGCTATTTAAATAGGGTGACAATTGACTCGTGGCATTTAAATTGGGGTAGTCGCGCTCATGCTGATAATGTTTGACTTGATCGGCAATAAAAACGTCTAAACGATCCAGTGCGGTTTCTTCGCCCACCGGCCACAGCGTTTGTTGTGTGGGGTCAATCTCCCTAAAGCCAAGTTCAGTTAACTCTGGGATGGTGCAAAACGATGCTAAATTTAAATCGATTTTGGCTTGGGCTTCAGGCACAGGGTAACAGGAGGGTAAAGCGACACGGAGTCGTTCATAGCACTGTTTTTTAAAGGCACCAAAGACTTGATAAGGCCGCGCTGATTTATTGCAAATCGAACCCAATGGAAATATGGTTCGATCATGAAAAAACTCCACCGCAACACCGATATGTTGAAGTGTTTCTTGAACCAAATTGTCACGCTGTTGTTCGTTTATGCCAGCTTCACAGTTGGCGTAAAGCTTGACAATAGACAGTTGTTGACAGAGCTGACAAAAGTGCTCTGCAATGTCGCGCCAATGCTCAATACGCAAAATCACGAGTGGTACATTCAGGCGCTTAAGCTGCTGTTGTAACTGCTGTAATTGGCGTAAATAAAAATCGATTTTTAGGCTCGCATCCCCATGCAGCTGCCATTGCTGTGGTGATAGCACCACCACAGCAATAGTTGGCCCAGCGGCCATTGCATGGTACAAGGCACTATGATCAAAGGTACGTAAATCTTGGCGCAGCCAAACAAGTTGATAAGCAGACATAGGGCTCATAAAATGC
The DNA here is from genome assembly GCF_059515805.1 of Acinetobacter sp. CY05. Taxonomy (NCBI): domain Bacteria; kingdom Pseudomonadati; phylum Pseudomonadota; class Gammaproteobacteria; order Moraxellales; family Moraxellaceae; genus Acinetobacter; species Acinetobacter sp. CY05. The sequence goes on from NZ_JCAKMW010000001.1 coordinate 274,581, forward strand.
GTAAATGAATTAAGTGTAGCTTGAAAACACGTGAAATTCTTGTGAGGCTAATCGATAGCTTTGTTGGTATTTTATATATTGACTTAAAAATAAATCATAGAACAGGTACAGCGAATGAGTTTACTTGTTTATTACAGTTCAGCTTGATTGAGCTAAAGCGTTGAATTTGGTCTCATCTGGGTCAACGCGTCACTGTGCTAAGCTGAAGTCGTTGCAATTGCTTGGCTTCTGGGCTTTGATAACCTTGTTGTTTGAGAGCTGCTTGAATATTTTGCCAGATCACCGCATCCCACGCTTTTAAGCGCTGATCACTTTCTTTCCATTTATAGGCTTGCCACTGCCTCTCTTGACTGATGTTGAAAGAGGCTTGTTCTAGATTTTGCATGACCTTGAGCACTAAAGCTGTATTACGCCATTCGTGGTCTTTAAATACCAAGCTGCCATTGCTATAACGCATTTTTTGTAAATGTGCTGGAATAATGAGACGATCTTGACTTTCAATGACACTTAAACGCCGCCATAAACGATGATAACCTTCGTTAAAGATTTCCTGCTGTAAGCTTTGTGGGTTTTTAGGCAGAGGGGGGAGTTTTTTTGTGGCTGGACTGAGGTCGACACGTAAACTACGCTCTGACCAATTGGCTAAACTCTCTAAATACCAGCGGTTTTTAAATTGTGTATAACCGTATTGGTATAAGTGAAAAAGTTCATGGGTCACGGTGGTCCAATAATTGCCTGGAAAGCCTTTGAGATCTGTAGAAATGTGCATGACCAAACTACACGGCATTTGGTTGGGCAGATTAGGATGAGCAGCAGGCACTTCATAAGCTACCCCATTGCCTTTTAAGTCTTGAATAAAAATACTAATGTTGGGTATATTTTGATAGCGTGGACTCTGTAGTGGATGGCGAAAACCTGCTGCTTTAAAAATTTCACGACTGGCCACTGCTTGAGTCGCCACATCTTCAACATAATCCGGCACACCATTTTTATTTTGATCTTTGTTCTCTTTTAGACGATGTTTGGAATTTGCTAAGGTTGAATAGAAGATACGAAATTCATCTTTTTGATACAGTTTATTAAAATCTTGTGCGTGAGGCAGGGCATTAGTACGGCATTTGGCTGGCTCAGCGAGTGTCTTACTACAGGCAGTTTGTGTGATAGCGCAAGCTAAAATGGCAATCAGATAAGTTGTTTTCATAATATATAAAGCCAATGATCTTGATTTGATTAAAAGCGATGCCATAAAAAAAGGCAAAGTAAAATACTTTGCCTTTTTGTAGATCAGATGATCTTAGTGGTGGTGACCACCTACACCGTGTACGTGACCGTGATCTAATTCTTCTTGAGAAGCATCACGGATGTCTACGATTTCAACATCAAAAGTTAAGTCTTGACCAGCAAGTGGGAAGTTTGCATCAACGATTACGTTTTCGCCTTCAACCGCTTTCACAGTTACGATTTGTACGCCGTCATCAGTTTGTGCTTGGAACTGCATGCCCGCTTGGATGTTATCCACACCTTGGAACATTTTAGCAGGAACTTCTTGTACAAGTTCAGGGTTGTATTCGCCGTAACCTTCAGCTGCAGGTACAGTTACAGTGAACTTATCGCCTACTGCTTTACCAAGTAATGCGTTTTCTAAACCAGGGATGATGTTGCCTGCACCTTGCAAGTATACAAGTGGCTCGCCTTGAGATTTATCAAGAACTTCACCCTCAGCGTTAGTCAATGTGTAGTGGAAAGATACCACGTGGTTATTTGCAATTGCAGTCATGTTATTGATCCATTCAATAAATTTCTAAAGATACATCATAAAGGGAAAAATAAATTTATCGAAGAGATTTCGCTAAAATTCGCATTTTTACCGTTCTAATGCTGTTTTTTTATTAATAGGGGCACATCAATAAATTTCAATGCAGTTTTATCTTTGGACCAATGTTTTTTGTCATTAAATCTTTGGCGGTGAGTAAACCGGCATGGGTATAACCATGAATATTGGCTTGATGCACCCGATACAAGGAGACATACATTGACTTGGCAATCACGCCGTGAATATTGACTTTGCCTAAGAGTTCACCCACAGCACTGTGTTGGCTTAATGATACCAAGGAACCTTTTTCTGAAAATTTAAACATCGGCAAAGGGCGCTGGGCCACACGGGCTTTCATGGCACGCACTAAAAAGCTGGCTTGCTGACTGGCCACTTGCGCACGTGGTGCCAGCACTGGTTCATTGGCAATGGGTTGGCAATGTGCACAATCACCAAAGGCAAAAATATCAGGATCAATGGTGGTTTGTAAGGTGGCAAATACATGTAAGCGATTGATTTGATCTTTTTCAAATTCAGTGAAATGGTTAAATACATCAGGTGCTTTAATACCTGCGGCCCAGACTTTAATTTCTGCTGCCAACTGAGAGCCATCGGCGAAATATACTGTGTCGGCATCCACTTTGGCCACACGATGGTGCGTTAGGACTTGAATACCTAAATCTTCAAGTTGCTCATGGGTATGTAAAGAGGTTTTAGTCGAAAGTGCGGGTAAAATTCGATCCGCTGCTTCAATGACCGTAATATTGACTTTGCTTGGATCAATCTTGGTCAGGCCATATTGATAAAAGTGTTCTTTGGCATGAATCAGTTCGGCTGCCAATTCCACACCTGTGGCACCTGCGCCAATAATAGCAATGTTTAAGGCACGTGCGTCGGGCAAATGCTGTGCATCTAAATATAAATGCAGTAAATCTTGTTGGAACTTTTGCGCTTGTTCTAAATTATCCAAGAAATGGCAGTGCTGCTTCACGCCTTCGGTATTAAAGTCGTTAGAAGTTGAACCTAAGGCTAAAATGAGGGTGTCATAGTCTAATGAAATCGTAGCGCTGCTGGCACTATCACCATTGGCGGCTTTTTTTGCCCATTGTTCACTTTGTATGCTCACGCGTTTGTTGTGACGGTCCACGGCGACAAAACGCCCTAAAACAAACTGATAGTAGTGCTTGGCTGCATGCGCAAAATAATTGGTTTCTTCTTCATGAATGTTTAAGCGGCCTGCGGCAATTTCATGTAACAGGGGTTTCCATATATGGGTAAGTTTTTGATCGACTAACGTGATTTCAGCTTTGCTGGACTTACCTAAACTATTGCCTAATTGTGTTGCTAGTTCCAGTCCACCTGCGCCGCCACCAATAATCACAATTTTATGTGTAGTTATCATTGTGTCCCTATTGTTGTTATAGAAAAAAGAGATGGCATGACTATGCCATCTCCTAAAAGTTCAACCTAGCAAAAATTGTTATACAAGTTACATAAAATTACAGCGTAACTTTAGCTTTGCGTTCTACTTGATGCCAAAGGTCACTAAACCAAGCAAAAAACTGGGCAAAAATATTTAAGCGATCCACTTCAACTTGGTTTTCGATTGAAAAGCTGCGTAGCAAACTGTCATTTTGATAGACCTTAACCTCAGCCAAATCCATTTTTTGGTGTAAAGGTGCAGCTAAACTTTGCTGTGGTAGGCGAATATCTACTTTGGTTTTAGTATCCGACAAAGGCTCAATGACTTGCTGCTCACCACTCACCGCCATATAGCGAATTCGTTGGCTGGCCTGATCAAAGTCTTTAAGATTGATTGGGAAACTTTGCTGATAGAGGGAGGTGGTTGCGACCTGAGGGCTTAAAGCTTTTACTTGAAACCAAGTGTAATTAGACTTGGTGACAGGAATTTCAGCCACTGTTTGTCCTGCTTTAATAATGGCTTCATTACGGGTATAGGTATAGGCCACATTCATCAGCTTATGTGCCACTTCGGCACGTTTTTGCGCATTTGGCGTACCCAAGACCACCACCAGCAAACGACGTTCAGGCGCATAAGGGTTGCCCGTTGCTCGCTTTGCTGTGAGGGCTAAGTTATAACCTGCTGCCTTGGTAAAACCGGTTTTTAAGCCATCGACGCTGGCATCCACAGGCAACAGTAAATTGGTCGCATGGTGAAAGATATTGTGATAGCTAAAACTTGGCATTTTTGAATAATGCAGATAGTAAGGGGTTTGATTGACTAAGGCTTGACCCAGTAAAGCTAAATCTGCAGCACTTGAGTAATGCTTTGGCATGGTAATGCCAGGTGGATTCTCAAAATGGGTGTTCTGCATGCCTAAGGCTTTGGCCTCAGCATTCATGCGTGCCACAAAGTTAGGGACATTACCTGAAATGCGTTCTGCGAGCATTAATGCGCCATCGTTGGCAGACATCACAATTAAGCCTGCCAGCAGCGTATCGACATTGACGCTTTCACCTACTTTTAAGCGCATTTGTGATTCATCCCACATCACCTGATTCACCACAGGGCTGACGGTAAGGACTTCATCTAATGTCAGCTTGCCGTTTTGAATGTCTTTTAAGGCAATATAAGCCACCATCATTTTGGTGAGTGAGGCAGGCGCACGCTGTACATGGCTATTATGTTCAGCAATCACTTGACCTGATTGTGGATCCACAATGGTCCACGCTTCAGCTTCAACAGATTCAGGGGCAATGTTAAGTAGGTTGGCATAGCTTGCGCTGGAGCAGAGTAGCCCTAAGCTTGCCAACAGGTAAAACACAGGTTTCAAGGCGGTTCCTTATTTGCCAATCCATTGACAAAGCAATCTAAAAAAAGTCTGCGCATGCTATGCCTTTTTTTTTCTTCTGGCTAGTCAAAAAGCCGACAAATGCAACGTCTATGCATTGCTTGGCAAAAAAATGTTAAGCTTCTTGCCAAGTTACCTATTTTATTTTTTGTCTTGCCCATTATGTTGCATTATCAAATCGAATTTGACGATTATCGTCAGCATCTTGCTCATGTCACTTTACGTTTTGTGGCTGAGCCAACACAGGTTTTAGCACTGCCAACGTGGATTCCGGGCAGCTATTTAATCCGTGAATTTGCCAAGCATTTAGAAAGCGTACGCGCTTATGATGAAGAAGGGCGTTTACTCGAAATTGAAAAATTTGAGAAAAATAAATGGCGTTTGTTTAATACCGATTACGAGTTAATTACGGTTGAATATGATGTTTATGCGTATGATTTGTCGGTACGTGGCGCCTATGTGGATGCAACACGTCTATACATTAACCCAGCGTGTGCTTGTTTAAGCTTAGAAGGTCAAGAGCATAAAGCGGTTGAGGTGGAAGTCTTCTTACCTGACGAATTAAAGCATTTCCAAATTGCCACAGGCTTAAAAACCCGTAGTTTAGTCAAAGGTCGTTTTACTTTAGAAGCGGATAACTATGCGCAGCTAATTGATTCACCATTTGAATTGGCAGAGCAAACCCGTTTTAGCTTTGAAGCTGAAGGGATTGCCCACGAATTTGTGGTGTCAGGTAAACATGCCATGAATGCTGAGCGTATGCAGCAAGACATTCAAAAAATCTGTGCCACAGAAATTCAACTGTTTGGTTCGGCGCCATTTAAAGACTATACATTTATGACCATGGCAACGGGCAATAGTTATGGTGGTCTAGAGCATCCAAACAGCACCAGTTTAATTACGCCGCGTGCCGATTTACCCAAAGCCAATGAGCCTGAACAGCCATCGAAAGACTATCAGCGTTTCTTAGGCTTATGCAGCCATGAATATTTCCATTCTTGGTTGGTGAAATTTATCCGTCCTGAAAACTTTGTCAATTATGATTTGAATAAAGAAGGCTATACCTCTTTATTGTGGATTTTTGAAGGCTTTACTTCTTACTACGATGATTTGATTTTATTACGTAGTGGGGTGATCAATCAGGATGCCTATTTAGAGTTGCTTAAAGCGCAGATTGATCGTTATTTACAAAATCCGGGTCGTTTTGTACAAACTGTGGCTGAATCGAGTTTTGATGCGTGGATTAAGTTCTATCGTCAAGATGAAAACTCAAATAATGCAGGTACTAGCTATTACAACAAAGGTTGTTTAGTGGCGTTGTGTTTAGACTTAGGTTTACGTTTACGTGGTTCAAGTTTAGATGCCTTAATGCGTAAACTGTATGAAAATGCGCAAAACGGTATTCAAGTCAATCAACGTACCATTTACGAGTTATGTAAAGAATTAACGGGTGATAACTGGCTTGAACAAATCAACCATTTAGTCAATACAACAGATGAATTGCCACTTGATCAGTTATTCCCTGAATTTGGTATTTCGTATCAAGTCAAAGATGACAAAGCTTTAGCCTTTGGTTTAAAGCTCAGCGACAAACCTGAAGGTGTTGTGGTTCAGCAAGCGCGTCGTGATGGTGCAGGCGCTAAAGCAGGTCTGTCTGCCAATGATGTGATTATTGCGATTGATGGTTTAAAAGCCTCAGAAAAATTACTTGCAAGTTATGCCAAGCAGCAAGGTAGGTTTACGGTACTTGCTTTCCGCCGTGATGAGTTAATGCAATTTGAAGTGACAGCAGCAGAAACTGGCTTAGCTTCGGTTGAGTTAAAAGTGGCAGATCAAGCCAAAGCTGAAAAATGGCTTAAAGCATAATTGCATTTGAAGCAGTTTTAACTTAAAACCCATGTTTCGACATGGGTTTTTTATTTTAATATGGAAGAGAAAAGTCTTATTTCTACTAAATTCGTAGCTATTACTTCTATAGTATGGATCATCGTCTTTGTAGCTTTTTACGTTCTTGAGTTATTCGATAGACCGACAACTTTTTATGAACTATCGGGCGTATTAGCAGGAGTATTTACACCGCTTACATTGTTATGGCTTATTTATGGGTATTGTGATCAGACTAAGAGTAACGCATTAAATATTCAAGCTATAGCAGACCAAATGAAAGCTATGCATAACGCAGCTAAACCAATATTGAAAATATATAATATTCAATATTCAAAAGCAGATAAAAAAGAGATTACATTCCAAGTATTGAATGTTGGACAATCCGCAAGATGTGTTGAGATTTACAGGTTGGATACTAATGAAGAGTATCAAATGGGATTAGATATTTTAAAATCTAATGAAGAATATAAGTTTACTTTGGCATTAAATCAAAATGATAAAATGAGTTTAACTCTACATAAGCACACTACTTTCAGAATAGAAATACGATATAGCAATCAGCTTGGTGGTATATATAGTGATTATTATGACTTTACGCTCGTTATATCTAATGGTATTGAGAAAATAGCTTGTGTAAGATTTGAAAATGATTATAGAAGCCCACTTTCGTGAGCTTATTTTTATTTAATAATTCGTGAAGTGCCGCGAAACTCAGCAATAATCTGTTGCTTTTGATTGGTGACGCTAATGTCATAAATCCCTGTACGGCCACTGGTGGTTTTATGCTCTGCCGTTGCAGTTAACACATCACCCAAAGCACCTGCTTTTAAATAATTAATACTACAATGCTGCCCCACAGCAGGATGCTCACCTGTATTACAGGCAATCGCAAAAGCCGCATCACATAGCGCAAAAATCACCGCACCATTACAAGTCTGATGCCCCTGTAAATGCTGTTCGGTAATTTTAAGTTCAACCGTTGCAGTATGTTCGGCAAAACTAACTAAATGTGCGCCTAATTGTTGCATCAGCATGTCATTATTAAACATGGGATTCACCATTTGATCCATCAATATTTTCCTTGTTTTAGCTATAAATTTTTATTGTGTGCGTATAGATAACATAAAGATCAAAGTGAATTCAAGCGTTTAAAAATAGCCTAAGTTTTATATCTTAAATAACAAGCATAAAAAAGCCCACCACAAGGGCAGGCTTTTAAATAAGCGATGACTTAACCGCGACCACGGCCACGACCGCGTGGTGCTTTGGTGTTTGGACGTGTAGTACCATTGGTCTTACGACGTGGCTTTTCACTGTCATCCATTTGCCAAATACGTTTGGTGCCTGATTTTTTCACAGAACCATCTTTATTTTTACGCACCATTGGCTTACCGCCTGTACCACCCGGTTTTTTCACATAAGAACGTGAACGGTAGGGTTCTTCCTTGGGTACATTTTGGAAATCTGAATATAACAAAGGTTCAATTTCTTTGGTTTCGCCCGGTTGTAAACCCAATTGCACTAAATCAATTTGACCAATACGGGTACGAATTAAACGCAGTGTTGGAAAACCAACGGCAGCAGTCATACGACGTACTTGGCGGTTACGACCCTCACAAATTTGAATTTCAACCCAAGAGGTTGGTACATTAGCGCGGTAACGGACTGGAGGATCACGATCCCATAACCATTCAGGCTGCTGCACTTTAATGGCTTTAGCAGGCAGCGTCATACCATCTTTGAGCTCAACGCCTTTACGCAGTTGCTCAAGCGCGTCCTCAGTGATATCACCATCGACTTGTACCAAATAAGTTTTAAACTTTTTATTGGCAGGGTTGGTAATGTATTGGTTTAAACCGCCATGGTCAGTTAAAAACACCAAGCCCTCTGAGTCCATATCTAAACGACCCGCAAGACGTAAGTCTGGATCATCGACAAAGTCAGACATGGTCATATGGGCTTCGTCTTTACGAAACTGGGAGAGGACGTCATAAGGCTTGTTAAGAATTACAATTTTCACAATAACACACTGATAAATATATGAAAAGTTTTACGGCTTTTGCCTATTACCCGTTTAGTTACCCGTTTTTGCAAACCTAACCGTATAGATAAAAATAAAGCCCACTTAGATGTGGGCCATTGTATCAGATTTGGGCTTATGTTCTTCAACTTTGTTTTTAACGTATGATTCGTACCAGAAGACATCACGATCAGTGATCTTAATTGGCTTTTCAATTTCGCCGCGATTGATCATTTTGTAAAACTTTTCACGACCAACCGCCAATAGTTGCATAAACTCAGATGCACGCACACGACGATCAATAGTAGTGCTCACGACACTTCTCCCAAACTTAAAATTACAGATTCAGGCAGATCATATTTTTTAAACTCGCCAGGTAAACAAAAGAACGGTTTCCCGGTACCAACCTCATTACAGCAAATTGTTCGGCCTTTTAATTCTCGAACTTTGCCAATAACCTGAATATATTCACCTGCAGCATTTTTAAAATTAGCTTTGATGATTGAGTTACGCTTTGGCAGATCTAATTGTCGCTGAGCTTCAATCTCCATATCTTCAGCATGTCGCAAATAGTATGGTGATGCTAATTGAGCACACATATCCAAAACATTGCCGCTTTTACAAATAGGCGCAATTCCAACAGAGTTACTGTTTATTGGCTCTCTAACCTGGTAAGTACCTTTACTCGCAGTTGGATGATTAATTATTACTACTGTATCCCCAACTTCAAAAAAACCATTTTGGCGGCGGTATTCAAGCAATGCAGCATTATATTCATTACCCAAACCTTGAAGCATAACTTTGGCTTTTTCATAACCAAGTCGCTTAATTATTTCATTCGCTTGCATCGGCTTGCTCCGCTTCATATTTAGCTAAACCATCAGCACATGCTTCTTCAGCTGTTGAACCTTGACCACAAAGCAAAACTTTTCTGCTTGGGTCGTGGTCACGAGAATTGGTGCAGATCCAAGCCATCCAATCTGTATAACGTGTATAAGCAAGTTCAAAGTAGCAATAAGGGTTTTCTTCAAGAAGTTCGGCATGTATAGCCATAACTTTAGATAAGTTGGTTTCTTGATTTTTCATTTCTTCTAATCCTGATAGTTTTTCACTACCACCTCAAAAAGAGGTGGTCTGCTGTGTTTTCTTTATACGAACAAAATAATCAATGCTTGGTGCAGCTTCGAGTGTGAAGTCCTTTTTACAGTGATTGCACTTAACTTCCCATTCGCCAACATGATCATCTTCATGTACTTGATCGTTAATATCTTCACGATCCATACCCCATGAACAAAATGGGCAGTGAAAGTCATACATTGGTTGACTCCTGAGCTGCTTCAATTTTTAATACGTACGTTTGGCCACCACTGGTGAACTCAATAGACTTGCCGCTATCTAGTAAGTAGAGACCAACATCTTGCAGAGTCTTATCACTTAAGCCTGTTTTTGATCGTGCTCTACGTCGATCACAAGCAAGACAAGCATTTGTTTTGACTGAACGCTCTGACGTATTGCACTTTTCGCACGGCACAAACGTTGAATAAGATTTAAAACCTTGTTGCTCAGCTTCTTTGCGAAGCTGAAAATTCTCAAGACCACCAGTGGGCAGGTTGGGGTTAAAATCAGGCGACTTATTGCTATTAACTGCAGGTGTGATTTGCCCGCCGTTTGCTAGAAACTGAGCAATGGCATCACCGTATCCCTGTTTAATTGGTGCGTTTATCATGCGGCTGACTCCTGAACGCTATCAGAATTAAGATTTTTTAAGTACACGCAAATATTTTTCATAATTTTACGCAGCCATTTTTCCTCGGCTTTCGTATGTTTTGCACGTAAGAACAAATTAACTAAATGTTCCTCAAAACCATTTTCAAACCACATTTCAGTAAAATACTGCTCAATGGTTTCGAAGCCACAACACTCACGATAAGCAGTCCAAGCATGATCCCAACAGCGAATAGTGATTTGATATTGGCCATCAGGATGCTTAACGCAAAACATATCGATTTGAGTAACTTCATCTGATGACGGAATGTGATGAACATTAACTTGAGGAATCATGCCGCCACCTTATCGATAAATTTAAATCCAGCTTTACCACTACGAATCGCCATGTTTGCTTGTCGATTTAAGCGCTCTAAAAAGTTAGCACCAGTGCGCAGGTAGATTTGCAAGAAAAGTGCATACTGCTTCTGACCTTGCTTACAAATAGCCCCATTTAGTGAAATATGAATTGATGGGCTTTTAGGCTTCTTAAACTCAGCATGATTTTCCACATCAAACCCTTGGTAACCGCCGTTCAATAAAAATGTTGTGAAAGCTTTGCAAAGGCGGGTAGGTACAACAGCTGGATTAGATGGCTGCACATCTTTTGCTTTATAGATAATTGACATTCTAAGTCTCACTATATTGGGAGCGACGTACGTTCTGATTTACAACGGCCTGTAGATTCTTTGTCAGCCATTCTTTTTGTAAATCTTCAACAGTAAGCGCACGAATTTCTTGTGTTTTACGATCAATGACTTTTGTGCGACTCAGCCAACTAAAACCCGGATGAATCATCTTGAAGCGATTTGCAGTTAGGCGGTGCGGCTCAACGAGATAAATGGTTTGACCAACACGCACCTTGAACTGACCATCAGCTTCACCCAAAAATTCACGGAAGGCAGGGCGAGATTGCTTTTTGATTGAAGTCATAGATCACCTAATTTAATTTTCGAAATAGTGTTTTCGATCAGCTTCGGCTCGAATGGCCTGCATTTCAGAAGCGTATGCACGACTAAACTCGGCATCGACTTCAATCTGATCTGTTTGCTGAATCAGCAAGAAATAAACGAAGAGTGTTGCGGTGATTGCTGCAGTTACAACAACCACACGCTCAAAGAGTTTTGGCATTTGCTTTTCGGTAGTTTGATTTGTCATAATGACTCCACTGTTTAGTCCTAAAACCTCGCCCTTGATTTCGACGTCTGGCGAGGTTTTTTGTTGTTTGTGATTAAAAGATTAACTATAGTTAATAAAATAGTCAACAATAAAATTAACTATGGTTTTTATTTAGTCAGCTTTTTTTGTTAACTATGCTTTAATAGACAAAAGAAAACCCACCGCAAGGGGTGGGTTGTGTGGAGCTTTTTTAAGTGGATATTAATTTACTTTGTATTTCTTTATTGATGAATACTTTCACAATCATATTCATATTAATGCGAGTTATAGATAAATTCCCTGTTATCAAAAAACATAAACTATCTAAAGCAAAAGTAAGATTAAACAATCACATTGCAGAAAGAAAAAAACTAATGAGGGAGATTCGTCAAAATTCAAAACCATTAAATAAAAAAAAGACTATATATGGGTTCCCTTGGTGGACTTGGTTTAAGTAATTACCATTTCCAAGGTCTAGCCAAAACTATAGCAACAACTGCTGTGATAATTGTGGGTATTATCCAAGCTTGATGCTTAATCATATAATTAACAACGGAATGCGCAGTTCTTGAAGTCCAGTGTCTATCAACTCCAATTCCAAAGACATTTTCGTCTTTATAGGTGAAGACATTTCCACACCACCACATCTTTATTGCTTGAATTATCTTTTTCATAAAAAACCAAAGTCAACACGGCTTAATCGCGATTCTTTCATTAAATCTCGAGTATTTTTAAGTCGTATTTCATGGATTTGTATCAAGTCAACCACACCAAACTCCATTAGAAAGACTCAACTAAATTTTTCTATACAAACCAACCACTTTGCCAACCAAACGACAATCTTCAGTTAAGCGAATAATTTGTTCAGGCCAATCTGGGTTAAGTGGCTGCAAGTACTTAACACCACCTTCAATGATTAACTTTTTAAATGTGGCTTCACTTTCACCACAGCACGCAATAATCACCAAATCATCTGTATGTAAATCAAAAGTTTGGATATCGGGATTTACATAAATTCGATCGCCCGGCTTAAAGTCAGGCTTCATTGAGTTGCCAACAACAACTAAACCATATCCATTTTTCCCACATTCTCTAATGGGTGGTAGATATTCATCCACTTCAACGTCTTTTAGAACAGTTTCTATTGAGTCAAATGTACCAGCAGCTACCCATGAGATCACAGGGACTGGACGACCTTCGATAGAAAATTTTTGAGATAAATCTATATTGTTATCTAGTCGTGGAGATGCCTCTCTACCAGTTAAAAGCCAATCATCACTAACACCTAAGAATCTCGCTATAAGTTTTAGTTTCCCGGCTTTTGGTTGGCTATCTCCATGAATCCACTTTCCAGCAGCTACATTTGAAACTTCAGCCGCTCTAGCTAAATCAGCAGGCTTATAGCCTTTTTCTTTTAATTTTTCTTGAAGGCGTAAGTGGAAAGACATGATCAAATCCATTCTCAATAATCTTAACTAATGTTAATGCATTAGTTTGAAACTGTGGTTAAGGTGTGGTAACTTTGGTTTATTAACTGTAGTTAAGTGAAGAGGGCGATGAAACTTAGTGATCTTATGAGCCATTACGGCTGTAAAAACAAACGCGAATTATCCCAAAAAATTGGGTTTTCAGAAGTCACATTATGGAAGTGGGGGAAAAATGGTATCCCACTTCGTACACAAGCAACTTTTGAAGTTCTTACGCAAGGTAAGGTGAAAGCAAATTTAAAAGCTCTAACCGCTTAAACAAATTATCGCTTAACACACTAAACAAAAACACGTTCAAAGAGGGCATACATGAACATCGAAGATGCAGCGTATAACACAGTGCATGATTATCCGGGTGGCGCATCATCATTAGCACCACGTATGGGTATGAGTGTTGCGGTACTGAATAGCAAAGTGAATCCAAACACGAAGACGCATCATTTAACACTTGCTGAAGCATCAAAACTGATGGCCTTAACTGGTGATTATCGAATCATGCAAGCACTAGCTGCTGAACATGGGAAAGTTGCTATTGATCTTCCCGATATTCCTGAAAGCCGCGATATATCACTCACCGACAAGGTGCTTTGTATTGGCATGCGTGGTGGCGATGTGATGTCTACTTTCCGCGAAATCATGGCAGATGGTCGTGTGACTCAAGGTGAAGTGGCAGATATGTCAAAGATTATTCATCAAATGCATATTGCACTGGCGCAGCTTGATACGCAATTTCAAGCTTGTATTAAAAACAATAACTCAGAAACAGAAAAAGCCTGACGTGCGAGGTCAGGCTTTTTCGGTTGTTCACCAACTAACAGGGTAAATGAACATGAATATGATGACACAATTTAATCATAATCAAAAGCGTATGACAAGTTTTGAAATTTCAGAGCTATGTCAAAAACGTCATGACAATGTAAAACGCAAAATTGAAATGCTTGTTGAGCATGGCGTTATTGCCCATCCTCAAATTGAGGACGGGATTAAATCTGCCAATGGCATTATCCCAAAAGTTTATGTCTTCACTGGTGAGCAGGGTAAGCGAGACAGCATTATTGTTGTTGCTCAACTTTATCCTGAATTTACTGCACGTCTTGTGGATCGTTGGCAAGAACTAGAACAACGCACGGCTTTTGACATTACAAATCCTGCGCACTTACTACAAGCAATCGAAGTTCAAGCCAAACTCAATATCGAATTGAGTGAAAAGGTTGCTGTATTAGAGCCAAAGGCTAAAGGCCTAGATCGCATTGCCAATAGCACCAATGTTTTAGGTATTCGTGAAGCGGCCAAAGCGCTACAGATCGGGCAGAACAAACTGACTCAATATCTCCTTGATCACAAAGTTGTTTACAGAGATCAGTTTGGGAAAATCCAAGCTTATCAAAAATCAATTGATAGCAAACTTGTACGTGTTGTGACTTCTGCACCACGTTTGTTTGAGTCGGGCGAAAAGGTATTCACGCAAGTTAAGCTGACTCAAAAGCTGATTACTCGCATTTCTGCTTGGTTAGAGAAAGGAGAAGCGGCATGAGCAGTTTTATTCCTAATAGCTTCCAGGTGCCGAATGCATTTGTTGATGAAGTGTTGTGTCAGATCAGTGACGTTGCTGCAAAGTTATACCTGATTATCTGCCGTAAAACACGCGGCTGGTACAAAGAGGTTGATTCAATTTCCCTGAGTCAATTTCAGAAGATTTCTGGTAAAAGCCGACCAACAATTACCAAGGCACTTGCTGAGTTAATTCAGGTTGGTTTGGTTATTGAGTGCGAGTCTACTGTGCATGGAAATTCATTCAAATTGAATGACGATTGTGCCGTTGGTTGGATGCTAAAAGTGCCTAGTAAAAAATCTTTACTAGTAAAGAAATTTAACCACGCTAGTAAAAAATCTTTACTAGTACTAGTAAAAAATCTTTACACACAAAAGACACTATCAAAAGACACTCTACAAAATAAAAAAATAAATAAAAAAAGTAAGAGTGAATCTGAGAAACCTAAGGCTGAAAAACCAAATGCATTCGATGCAAAACAAATTGAGTTACCACTGAACGTAAATCGTGATCTATGGATTCAATTTGTTGATATGCGCAACAGCATCAGAAAACCACTCACTGAAAACGCCGTAAATCTTTTGATTAAAAAATTGATTGGCTTTGGTGATCAGGCAAACCAGTCATTGGAAGCTTCAATCATTGGAAGCTATCAAAGTGTTTACCCACCCAAACAACAAACATCAGTTCAAAACCAACAGCCAATGCAACGCCATCGCTTTGGTCAACAAGCACCAGTGCAACAATTTAAGGATGTGAACTAATGAGTAATCTTCAAGCATTTCAAAACGCATTGGCTTCTAATTTCCCTATTGAGATTGCTGATCAAGTCTTGGGTCGTATGCAACAGCTTTACGGTGCTGAGTTCGACAAAAAGTTTGCTGCAATTGATCCTGAGCAACTTCAACAAACCACTTGCTTGGTGCTGAACGGGATTACACCTAAGCAGCTGGAGCGCGGTCTAAATCGCATGCTAAGTGAAAAATGGTGTCCATCTTTACCTGAGCTGCGAAATATGTGTTTGGCATCAGATTGGTGGACAGCAGAGCAGGCTTGGGCTAAGGCGCTACAGTTTGAAGCAGATCCAACCGCCAAGATCACTAAATTAACCAAAGCTGCACTCGACGAAGTACGTCACATCATGAATGTAGAGGGTCAAAAAGCCGCACACAGAGCTTTTAAAGATATTTATGAGGATTACCTACGCAAAGCAACAGAAAAGGGCTATGAGCAAGAAATGTGGGTAGCGCCTGTACCTGTTAAGCAGCTTGGTTATTCGAATGCGCCACGTAACGGTGTGCCATGTCCGCCTGAGTTGGCGGCCAAGCTTGGAAAAGTTGGTAAGCGTGTAGGTGGTGCAGCGTGAACGAAGTGCGTAAATGCAATCGGGCTATCGTTCTAAGTCAAGGTATTGATGTATTGCTTGCAATTAAAAATACCAAAGCCTCAACAACAGGTGAAATTTGGAAACAAGCAATGCCTGAAGCGAGCCGCAGGACAGTACAGCGCTATCTAACATCACTGCGTGAAGTTGGTTTTGTGTATTTAGTGCGTGAAGAAGATGAGCTTGAGTATCGCTACTTCTTAACCGGTAAAGCTAAACAGCTATTTGGTGCTACAGATACCCAAATAACAGGTAACTAAACGTGGGCAAATGCAATGCAGTCCGAAGCCACACATATTGAAGATGACGGCACGCTTTGGAAAAACCAAGGCGGCCAATGGTTCTACTGGTATCACTTTGTATGGGCACCGTACGTAGGACCAATAAATAAGAATTTTGAAAACAAATTTAGGTGGATAGGTAAATGACAAATCAAATTGAAAACGATTGGGATGTGATGCAGTCGGGCTATAGCGATGAGCAGCTTTATCCTGAAACACATCGAGCAGATCTAAATAATGATGATCTTGCAAAAATAGGTTTTTTTAAGTTCTCAGCATTATTCACATTAGGTAATACGATGCGCTTTGATTTAGGCCGAAATCGTTATCTAAAAGCGATCTGTGTTGGCACGGGTAATGAGATGGTGTTTCTTTGTGCTGATGAAGATGAGCCATGCTCTGATTTGATTTGCATTCACAATCGTGATTATGACGGTCCACTCACAATTGAGCGCATTAAATCCTTTATAGATTGGTTTGTTGGACCAATGAGCAATAAGCCAATTACTAAAAATATTTCACCTAATTTTCTGCAAGAGAGTTTTTTTCCACAAGCCATTTTGGATGCCGAACGTAAGTGTGGAGCTAACCATGGGTGATTTTGAACAGTGGTTTGAGCAACAGGAATTCTATCCAAAAATGCGTTACATCCATGGTGATGCGCTTTTTATTAATGAGAAGAATCAGTACCGAGTTTTACCAGTTCAAATGATTTATCAGACTTGGCAGCAGTGGCAGACACAACTCGCAGTCTACAAAGGGAAGTTGCAAGAACAACAAGACCAAATTGCTAATTTAAAAGACACAATGCAGTCGGCAATGAATCAGTTAGATGAATGGACAAGCGCTTACAAGATTCTTAGTGCTGAACTAACAGAAGGTGATCTTTGAAGATACTAATTGGCATCGATACAGGCGTTAAAACAGGTTACGCCGTTGCTCATGACTTGGGTAACGGCGGCCAATTAGAAGAAGTGCAGACACTTTCGATTACCAAGGCAATGGATCGTGTCAAACAACTAGCCGAGCAGTACGGCAAAGAAAATATGAAGCTGTATATCGAAGATGCACGAAAGCGCACTTTTGTTACAGGTGGACGTGAAAAGCTGCAAGGGGTCGGCTCAGTCAAGCGTGATGCGCTGATCTGGGAAGATTGGTGCAAAGAGCAAGAGTTTCATTATTTGATGGTCCATCCAAAGGCAAATACAACAAAGCTTAAAGTGGATCAATTTGCAAAGCGTACTGGTTGGACAAAACGAACAAGTGAACATGCCCGTGATGCAGCAATGTTGGTAGTCGGGCGATTCTTTAAAATTTAATAGGTTTAGGGTGTATAGGGTATGAATGTAGCAGTCAATGAAAGTATGACAAATGTAGTTTTTTCAGAGAAATTTGCGGAATTTGAATGGTTAACAAAGGGGATTACTGCTAAGTCACCACAGTTTGGTAATGAGGGGCATAGTACCGGCGAAAAGCCAATTGATTACCAGGATCGCTTGGGGGTAATTGGTAAAATGGAAAATCAGTTAGAGAAATCTATTACGGCATTGATTGTTTTTAGTGGCAATAGTCAAGGTGACTATGAATGTGTGCGAAACCACCTTATGAATATTATGCTGACTAATGCGAAGGCTGACGGAAAGCGTGAACCAAAGAATATCAATAGTGTTCATCTATCTTTCTTGATTGCTCGTATGGTGATTGATTTTGCTTTGAATCCTGCGTTAGAACGAAACTTCACTGAACATGGTCGATTGTATTATGCAGGTATCGGATCAAATCAAATGACTTTGAAGGCTTACGAATGTACTTGGAAGCAATATGAGAAACTTATGGTCATTGCCATTGAGTCGGCTATTGATAAGGCTGCAAAATGGATTAAAGAATACAAAAAACAGACTTATAAAGATGCTTAGAAAAAGTTCTAGGAATATTTTCCTGAATGATATATAGTTTCACTATACTGGTCGTATAGTGGTTAAATCTACGACAACCAAAAAAGTTTCGCGTTCTTGGCTATGAAAGTTGGCATTATTGTAAGTCCAGTCGATCAATGGTCGGGAGAGGTGGATCAGAGATTTATTTTTGTGTGCATTACATTCGGGATCCAATTCGCTTCGCTTGTTCAAACATGTCGTGGTCTAGTAAATGATACTTTAAGAGTGGAGAAAGGAATGAATTTAAAAAGCATTCAGGCGGTTTGTTGTTGGGTATTGCGGCGAACCTGAATGATAATGTTAACTAATAAGTTTTGATTCATAAGTGAGAAGCCCAACATTCATGAGCAGGTTCAAATCCTGCCCGCCGCACCAAATTCAGAAGAGCTCACTACACTAGTAGTGGGCTTTTCTATTTTGGTAGAAGTATTTTCTGAAAAATTAATGATTTAATATATTAAAAGCTTATAATTGTGACAATTTTTGTACGGTAAAAACTATCGGAATTATCATGGCGGTTGATAAACTAATAATTAATAGTGAAGATGAAGCTTTAGAGCTGTTAAGCCGAGTACTTCGGGGGGAAGATAAATTTGATATTGCTAATATCGAATTTGGTGATTGGGCGAAACTAAAAATTCGCTTAACTGGTGATGACTTTCATTCAAGTATTAATGCTACGGTAATGAAGGGTTTGCTGGCGTTACAAGATGGTATCTACCAATCTTATGCAATAGCGAAAGATATGGAATCAACAAGATTCTTAAGTTATCAAGAACGTTCAGATCTTGAAATTGATATTGAGGTAAGTGAAGGTAGTTCGATTTTAGGAATTGATCTTCAAGAATTAGGTGGAAAGTTTATTGCATCTACGGTGGATAAAATGCCTAGTGAATATATATTAGCTGTTTTTATCTTATTCGGTGTGGGATGGGCTGGTAATAAAGCCTGGGCTACTTATGTCCAAGCAAAAAGTAATGAAAAAATTACAGAGCTCGAAGGTGCTGTAAAGCTTGATGAACAAAAGCAAAATATGCTTCACCAACTTGAGGTTTTAAAAGAAGCTAACTCTAATGCATTAGAGCACTCTAAAATCAATCAAGAAAATATGAAAATTTTCACGCAAGCTATAGCAATGCATCCTAAGCTTAAAGAGATATCTGAGGTTGTTAATGAATCTAAAGAAACAATGGTTCGGGCCATGGCAAACTCTGGTGCGGAAACAGTAGAGATTCAGGGCATATGTTTAGATGCTTCTGTAGCGAAGGAAATTGTAACAACCCCGAAAAATAAATGGTTACCTTCTCGCCTAGATGGTGTTTATCAAATTATTAATATTGATTACTCTAATACAGAGGCTTACCGTATAAAACTAAAAGATCATACTAGTGATTTTGAAATATCTGCCATCTTTGAAGATTTAACATCAAATAATGAAAATATTGATTTGCTTACTAGTGTAGCCAATCTTAGATTACCTATTCGTGTGAACATGAATGTAAATAAATTTGGCAATAATTACAAAGATGCAGTGATAGTTAGCATTGCAAGTTTGCAGGAAAAAATAGAAGATTAATTTTTACCAGATATAAAATCTATATGTTAAGGGTGTGGCTAATAATCATGCCCTTTTTTTATTGGTCAATCTGGGGAGTAACGTATTTATGATTTAATCTGTTTAAGTAACTTTAATCTTTTGCAGATTTAATGATTAGAGTGCTTACCTGCGCATTACTTCGCCCAAGTGATTTTCCCTGAGTTCTTAGAAATAAGAGCTTTTTGCCGAACGGATTACGGCACATAAAACCCTGCTGATTCTAGATACTCAGCAGGGTTTTTCTTTTCTTATTCTCAAATGGCTTTCGCTACGTTTGCTTAGTCATTTAGCAACGTTTCCTCGGTTGAGGTTGGAGTGGTTATGGATCGTGTAGAAGCGCAAAGCAACATCGATTTGTATAAAAGCAAGATTCGTTACCTGCAGCAATACAATCACACTTACTCAAGTGCGATTTTTATTCGTGCTTGTAATGATGAAATTCGTACGATGAAAGATCGTGTGCGTGTTTTAGAAGAACAGTTGGGTAAGTGATATGCCAAAGCAAAAGTGTTTGGATCTGATTGAGAAGATTGGCGTAGAAGCAGCTCAATGGCAAATAGATAATCGACATCCTGAAGCTGTTTATTACGTGGATGAGTGGACAGATAGCTTCGGCGGTCTACATGGTTACACATCAGACAAGTTTTATGTCGGTCGTGATAATCCACATAACTACTATCGCTTAGATGATTTGGAGGAGGCTTTGAAGTGGCTTGTAAATCCTGTAAAGAACGTCAACGCAAAATCATAAAGTGGACTGAAGATGCCAAAGCAAAACTCAAACTGCGAATCGCACAGCTTGTTAGTGCAACTCATCGAGCAGAACAACAAGCTAATCGAACAAAACAACCATCTGATTCAGATTAACAATGAGCAGAACGCTCAGATCAATGAGCTACTGATCCACTTAGATGGTGGTGAAGATGATGAAGATGCTTCACCTAAATATAAATCTTTGGATGACTAATATGTTTGGTCTTAAGAATGCTGGTGCTTCTGTTGTTGCCAGCAAATCAAAACAACGTAAAGAGCTTGAGTTGGCATTGCTAACCACTGTTGAGCAGTATGCTAGTCAGGGTCTTGATATTAGTTATATCGCTATCGATCTGAAAGATGGTGTTGATGTTCGGGTGACATTGAATGAAGTTGCTAAGACTACAGACCAAGCTGCAAGCTAAGACACCAAAGCCTTTATATACTCCATTAAAGAAGAGCTGGGGAAAAGGTCGTGGTGGTAGACCTTGGCGCAGGCTTAAGGCTGAGATCCATAAACGTGATGATTGGACATGCAAGTGCTGTGGTCGTGTGACGACAGAGCTTGAGCTTGATCACATTGTGAATGTGGCCCAAGGTGGCACGGATGATGAATCTAATCTGCAAAGTTTGTGCGTACCATGCCATAAAAAGAAAACTCACCAAGAATCCCGAGGGGGGAGGTAAAAAGTTCACAGCTTTTGCTTGTCGGACACCGCACCCCATCTCATTTATAAAAAAATTTCCCTTTTCAGCAAAAGTTAAAGCGAAAAGTTAAAAAGTTAAAGGTTAAAAGTTAAAGGTTAGTCATGGCATTAAGTGAAAAAATGAGAAAATTTGCTCATGCCGTGGTTGACGGTATGACCAATAAAGACGCAGCAATTTCAGCGGGTTATGCGGAAAAAACAGCATCACAAGCAGGTTCGAAATTAAGAAAAGACCCTGAAGTCTGTGTTTATATTGAAAAGTTAAAGGCAGATAAAGAGGGTAAAAGTTTAACTTCTGAAAAACCAAAAGTTAAAGCTCAAAATACATCAAGTCATGAAGATGATGACCCACTTGAAGATGAGTTTACATCTGATGACCCGCTTGAGTTTTTAATTGCTGTGATGAAAAACGGCGGTAACGAAATGATGCTTCGGGTGAATGCTGCCCGTGCTGCATTGCCTTATGTGCACGGCAAAGTTGCTGAACAAGGCAAGAAAGAGAAAAAAGCAGAGGAAGCCAAAAACAAAACCAATGGTGGTGGGAAATTTGGAACACTTGGTTCACAAATGCGGAGTTAATCTCATGTCTCAAGTATCTTTTAATATTAATTATTATGTTCGCTTCAAACCCACTCAATTCGGTAACGATCACTATCGTAAAAAACGCCTAGAAATGCAAAAAGGTATAAAAACCTTAGATATCCTGAAAGATTTAAGGGTTGAATCGGATGGGTATGTCAAATTGCAAATGCATGAATTCATGTTTTATTTCGGTGAGATCGCTTACTGCGGGAATAAGGCATTCATTGAAAATTGCGAAATATTTTTAAGTGAAGATAACTTAAAGAGAGATTAAATAATGTCAGCACAACTTCCAGAATGGACAACAGCTTGCCCAGACTGGGAGGAGCGTATTGTTGCTAAACAATCTTTAATGCCATGTAAGCCACTTTTCCCTGAAGTTGCGGACGTAGCAGAAAGAATCTTTAAAGAATTAATTCTAGTTGATGTAATTGGTAGCCCCAAGATGGGTGATATTACACTTGATTGGGTGATTGAGTTTGTTCGTGCCATCTTTGGTGCCTACGATCCAGTGCAGAAGAAGCGACTCATTCGTGAATTCTTCTTGTTGATCAGTAAAAAAAATACGAAATCAACGATTGCTGCCGGTGTCATGATGACGGCATTGATCTTGAATGATCGTATGTCAGCAGAATTGATTTTATTAGCACCCACAAAAGAAGTTGCTGACAACTCATTCGTACCGATTCGTGACTTTATTCGTGCTGATCCTGAACTTTCAGAAATGTTTAATATTTCTGAGCACACTAAAACAGTAACCCATTTGGGTACCGGTGCTGTGCTTAAGGTGATTGCTGCTGAAAGTAATGCTGCTGCAGGTAAAAAGGCCACGATCATCTTGATCGATGAGATTTGGTTGTTTGGTAAACGTGCCAATGCTGAATCCATGTTTCGTGAAGCAAAAGGTGGTTTGGCATCACGTCCTGAGGGATGCGTAATTTATCTGTCTACCATGTCGGATGAAGTGCCATGTGGTGTGTTTAAGCAGCTGCTTGATTATGCCCGTGACATTCGAGATGGCATCAAAGTCAATCCGCAGTTTTTACCGCTGATTTATGAGTTTCCCGAGTGGATGCTTGAAGCTGGTGAGCATTTAAAGCCTGAAAACTTTTATGTGACTAATCCCAACTTGGGCGCATCGGTTGATCTTGATTATTTAATCAATGAGTTTGAAAAAGTACGTGACGCAGGTGAAGAGTCATTGCGTGACTTCTTAGCCAAGCATTTAAACGTACCAATTGGGTTAAATCTTAGGGCAAATCGTTGGGCAGGTGCTGAGTATTGGCTTCAACAAGCAGATAAAAACATCACACTTGAACACATGATTGAAGTGTGCGATGTCATCACGCTTGGAATTGATGGCGGCGGTCTTGATGACTTGCTCGGGTTTAGCGCTGTTGGTCGATTAAAAACAAACCCACGTATTTGGCTTACATGGTCAAGAGCTTGGTGCAATAAAACTGCCGTCGAAAGACGTAAGGAAAATGCACCCAAGTATGCCGACTATGAAAAAGAGGAAAGCTTAACAATCGTTGAGCGAGTTGGTGATGATATTGACCAACTAGCGATATTGGCCAAGCAAGTTTATGACAGCGGAAAACTCGACAAAGTTGGGCTTGATCCGCTTGGCTTGGGCGGTTTACTCGATGGTTTACTCGATGCGGGCATTCCTGAAGAAAAGTTGGTTGCAGTACCGCAGGGCTTTAAGTTAATGGGCTACATCATGACTACTGAACGCAAATTGGCGGAAGGTAATCTCTTTCATGAGGGCCTTGAGCTGATGACTTGGTGTGTGGGTAATGCGCGTGCAGTCGTGAAGGGCAACGGCATGATGATCAGTAAACAAGAGTCGGGCGTGGGCAAGATTGATCCATTGATTGCATTGTTTAACGCAGTTGCGCTAATGACGATGTGTGCTGATCAAGATAGTAAAACAACACTTTCAAGTCACTTGGAAAAATACGGGATTAGAAGATTGTAATGAGTTTCAAGACAAAATTAATGGATGTGCTTGGGCTTAACATGAAGTCCAATCCAATTTCCAGCCCAGATGATTTAGCAAAAATGTTTGGAGCAAACGCAGTTGTAGGTGGTCGGTCGGTAACCCCTCTAACTGCGATGCAACTGTCAACTGTTTTTACATGTGTTCGGGTTCTCTCTGAATCAATAGGTATGCTTCCTTGTCGATTGTATAAGAAAAATGGTCGTAATAAAGAGCCTGCTGAAAATCACAAACTACATGATTTGCTATATGTAGCACCAAATGACTATATGACAGCTCAAGAATTTTGGGAGTTGTTAATGGTGTGCCTATGTTTGCGTGGAAATTTCTATGCCTACAAGGTGTATGCACTAGGTAATGTTGTTGAGTTACTGCCAATTGATCCAGCAAGCGTTACACCAAAGTTAAAAGATGATTGGACTGTTGAATATTCGGTTAATTTTAAAGGTGATGGAACTAAAGTATTGAGTCAAGATGAAATTTGGCATGTGCGTCTTTTTACTCTTGATGGATTACTTGGGCTTAACCCGATTACATATGCACGAAAATGTATTGGTTTAGGTATGGACACAGAAGATCACGGTGCCAATTTATTCAAAAATGGTGCTGTAACTTCAGGTGTTTTAGAAACAGATGAACAGCTTTCGGATGCTGCATTTAGTCGCTTAAAAGAAGAATTTACCGAAAATCACACAGGCTTGGCCAATGTTTATAAGCCTATGATTCTAGAACAAGGCTTAAAGTGGAAACCAACTGCACTTAATCTTGAAGATTCCCAGTTTTTGGAAACACGTCAGTATCAGGCAACGGAAATTTGTGGATTATTTCGCGTACCACCTCATCTTGTAGCAAATATGGAAAAAATGACGCTTAACAATATTGAGCACATGGGTATGAGCTTTGTGAATTATTCACTTGTACCTTATATGACTCGAATTGAATCGCGCATCAAGGTTGGTTTGCTTAGTGAAAAAGATCGTAAAAATCATTATGCAAAATTTAATGCTGGTGCCTTGCTTCGAGGTGACTTAAAGGGTCGTTACGAATCTTATGGTAAGGGTATTCAGTGGGGGATTTTAAGCCCAAATGATTGTCGTGAATTAGAAGATTTAAACCCACGCGAGGGCGGTGATATTTATTTAACGCCACTTAATATGACCACAAAACCTGAGGGGGATGGCGATGCAACTAAAGCATCTTAATATTCAATTAAAAGACGTAACTGTTTCTGAATCAGGTGAATTTACTGGTTATGGCTCCGTATTTGGAGTTGAAGACAGTTATGGTGATGCAGTAATGCCAGGGGCGTTTAAACGCACATTAGAAGAGTGGTCAAAGAAAGGTCGTCTTCCTGCATTGCTTTGGCAGCACAAAACATCTGAACCAATTGGTATCTATACCGAAATGAAAGAAGATGAGCATGGATTATGGGTGAAAGGGAAATTGCTAATTGATGATGATCAGTTGGCAAAACGTGCTTACGCTCATTTGAAAGCTGGATCACTTGGTGGTTTGTCGATTGGTTATATTCTGCGTGATTATGAATATGATAAACAACTTGGTATTTATAAATTAAAAGATATTGATTTGTGGGAAGTGTCTTTAGTGACATTTCCTGCAAATGATGAAGCACGCATTTCAGAAGTGAAATCGCAGCTTGAAGCGGGTGAAGTTCCATCACCATCAAATGTTGAAAGAGCCCTGCGAGAGGCATTGGGTTTTTCACGTACACAGGCCAAATGCTTCATGGCTAAAGGCTATAGCGCACTGCATCAGCGAGATGCTGAAACAGGTGAAGATGCGCTTGAGGCACTGAAAAACTTAACATCTATTTTTGCAGGTAAATAAATCATGACGATTGAAAAGAAAGATATTGAAGAAGTTGCAAACGACATCAAAGGTGCATTTGACGACTTCAAAAAAGCAAACGATAAAGAACTTGAAGCGATTAAAGCTGAAAAAAGTAAACTATCTGGTCAAGTTGACTCACTGAATGAAAAGCTCGGTGAGTTGGATAAGTTGAAAAGCGAACTTGAAAAAGAACTTAAGGCCGCTAAACGTCCAGGTGGTGTTGATCGTAAAGAGGCGGATGAGCATAAGGCAGCTTTTGGTCAGTTTATTCGCAAAGGTCGTGAAGATGGGCTTGCAGAACTACAGCAAAAGGCGGTTCAAGTGGGTGTGTCAGAAGATGGTGGTTATGCTGCACCTCCTGAACTCGATCAATCGCTTCTTGAAATCTTGCGTAAAGACAACGTGATGCGTGAAGAGTGTGGTTCAATTATTATTAGTGCATCTGGTTATAAAAAAATGGTCAATGTTGGTGGTGCAAGCTCTGGGTGGGTAGGCGAAACTGATGAGCGCTCAGAGACGAACTCACCAAAACTTAAAGAAATCATTGCTACTATGGGTGAGGTTTATGCTAAACCAAAATCTACACAGCAAGCACTTGACGATATGTTTTTTGATGTTGAGCAGTGGATTGCAAGTGAAGTAGCAATGGAATTTGCTGAACAGGAAGCAGCAGCATTCTTAACAGGTAATGGCAGCAAAAAACCAAAAGGTATTTTGGCACATACACTTTCAGCAGCAGGTGATAAGACTCGTACCTTTGGTCAATTACAAAAATTCAACTCAGGCATTGCTGGTGACTTCAATTACGATAATTTAATTGATCTAATTTATGGGACGCGTAAGGGTTACCGTAATGGCGCTAAATGGATGATGAATGGTCTAACGATTGCTCGTGTCCGCAAAATTAAAGACCAAGATGGTAATTATATCTGGCAGCCTAGTACGCAATTGGATCAGCCGTCTACATTGCTCGGTTATGGCATTGCTGAAAATGAAGATATGCCGGATGTTGCAGCAGATGCGAATGCAATCATGTTTGGTAACTTTAAACGTGGTTACGCTGTGGTTGATCGTCTAGGTACGAATGTATTACGAGATCCGTACTCATCTAAACCATTTATTGAGTTTTATACAACAAAACGTGTAGGTGGCATGCTGTTGGATTCAAATGCTATCAAAGTGTTAACTCTTTCTGCTGCTTAGTCTAAATATTAATAAAGCCCCAAATATGGGGCTTTGTTTTTTTGGAGTATTTTAAATTGCCACCAATTATTGATGTGATAAAGACTTTTAAAGTGGCTGTTGATAATGGTAATCGGGTGATTGAAATTGAACCAGGTACGCATGAGGTAGATGAACGGGTGGCTAAGATTGCGATCGAACAGTTGCAAGTAGCATTTCCTGTGCAACCATCTGCCGATGCCGATGCCGATGCCGATGCCGATGCCGATGCCGATGCCGATGCCGATGCCGATGCCGATGCCGATGCCGATGCCGATGCCGATGCCGATGCTACATTAAAGCAAGCAGAAAAACCAAAGCGGACACGCGGAAAGGGTGTAAAAAATGACGCAGTTTCTAACCAAGGATCAAGTCAAACTTAATTTACGTATTGATCATGATGATGAAGACCGATTGATTGAGGATCTTATAGCTGTAGCTTTTGAAACTTTTGAACAAACCACAAATAGAAAATTGTATGCACAAGATGTGAAGATTCCCGATGATGTAAAAAATGGGATACACATTTCACCATCTATTATCCAAGGTGCTCATATGCTGATAGGTCACTTGTATGCAAATCGAGAGTCTGTTGCATTAGGTGCTATAGCAGTAAATATTCCACAATCTACAGATTGGTTTTGGAAACGCCATCGTTGGGTGAACTTATGAGAGTTGGTGAACTCCGTCATCGTGTCACGATTCAATGCAAACAATCAGGTCGCGACGAAAATAACTATCCGCTGCCTGAGGTTTGGATTGATTACGCCAAGCTCTGGGCAAAAGTCACGCCATTGTCTGCTAAAGACTTGCTTGCAGCACAGGCCGGGCAGGCAAAGACGGTTGCACGTATGAAGATTCGATATCGTGAAGATATTGATACCACCATGCGTGTGATTCATAAAGGTCGAATCTATGCGATAGATGGACCACCGCTTGACGATCCGAATAGTTCTTATGAGTACGTTACTTTTTTGCTGAGTAATGGTACCGAGAAACACACTGACGAGTAGGTGCACTATGTCTGTAGAAATGCAAATGCATGGCTTAGATGAGTTGCAAGAAAAGTTGAAAAAACTTGGTGATGTCAAAGTTACTAAGCGCATTTCCCGTAAAGCGGCCCGTCAAGCAATGAACATTGTACGCAATGCAGCAAGAGAAAAAGCCAAGACGCTTGATAACCCAAACACGAGCAATAAGATTTGGAAACAGATCGTTGTGCAAGCAGGTAAATCTCGTAATAAAAACGAGATTGCAATGCGTGTGGGTGTTAAAGGTGGTGCGAGAGTGCCTTATACAAACAATGCTCAGAATCGACGCTTAGGCCGTGTAGGCAAGACGTATAAAACGGATGGTCATCATTTTTATTGGCGGTTTTTAGAGTTTGGTACAGCACACATGCCTGCGGTACCGTTTATGCGTCCTGCTTTTGCTCAAAATGTACAGGCTGTGACAGATAAATTTGCTCAAGTAGTCATGGCGGAAATTGATAAGGAACTAGCAAAACTATGAGTGAACCTGCGGTTTTTAAAATCTTATCAGCCCAACCTGAGCTTAAAAAAGCTTTGGTTGATCGTATTTTTAATAGCTCTGCACCAATTGGAACTAAGACACCATATTTGGTATGGCAGGGCATTGGATCCACGCCTGAGAATACGCTCGACTGTGGTACCATCAATGAAAATGGTGGTTATCAGTTCGTGATTTGGGGGCATGAGACTCAAATACCGCAGCTGAATGCTTTGCGTAAATTGGCTCGGCAAACATTAGAAGATGCTGGTCTTTATTATGTTGGTAAACATCCTGATGGTGAAGACTCAGAAACCAAGCTGCGTAGTCGTGGCTTTGATATGAATTGGTGGGATTGATATGCAGTTATCTGAAGAGCAAAAACAAGATATTTATCTTACTGTTGCTGAACGTTTTGATGTTTGGTATGTGATGCAAGCACCGGATAACTTTAACGGTGTTGATGCTGTAAACAATGAAGTGTTTAAGCCTGCTGGCGTAAATATATTTGATTTAAAGCCATTAAGTGCACACGAGAAACTTGAAAAAATTATTGAGTGTTGTCAGAAGCTTGGCTTCAGTGATTATGATACATGGTGTTCTTTAGATGCTATTGCTTGTGATGCCGCACTAATATTCAATGTTCATCCTTAAAACTTATTTTTTTATATAGCGTCCGAAAGGGCGCTTTTTTTATGCCAAAAAAAGGAGTAGCTACTCATGTCACGTATTAAATCGCAAGGTACGCAAGTATTTGCAGTGGTAAATGACGAAGTGGTGCGTTTTTCATGCCCAAAAGCATTTTCATTTGGTGATGATTCGTTTTCAAAAATTGATACAACTTGCTTGGATTCCGATACAAAAGACTATGAACGTGGAATGCGTGATCCGGGTGAAGGTTCATTGCAAATTGATTTAGATGATGAAAATGCAAGTCACTTAAAACTGATTGAATTGGCTGATTCGGGCGAAAAAGTCGAGTGGCATGTCGGTTCAAGCCACTCAAAAACACCACCAACATATCAACCCACTACAGGTATTGAATTGCCTGAAGATCGGATTTGGTGGTCTTTTGAGGGCTACATTAACCCAGCAACACCAAGCATTGAGTCCGATGCATTGATTGGATACACCTTTACATTGGTTCGTACATCCAAGGTCACAACTACACCGCGAGTAACTGCATAATGGCGAAGAAAAAAGAGGTTGATCAGATTAAAGAGCCTGTTAATTTAGGTGTGGATGAACTTTTAAAGCTATCACAAGACACCGTTGTAAACCTTATTGATAAAGAGGCTTTATTCTTTATTGGCGATAAGGAATATGTGGTTAATGTGGGTGTGAAAGTCCTTTCATATGATGAGGTTGTTAATTTAATGCGTGGTAAAGACCCTCAAAAGGTTCTTATGGCTGACTTATCTAAGGCTCGCATTGTTGCAACAATCTTTAATAAAGAAACCAAAAAACCTTTATTTACAGAAAAAACAGTTGGTGTTGTACTTCCTCAACTTTTTGATGCCTTACATAAAGTATCTGATGAGGTTAATGATTTCTCGGGAAAGTATCTGATGCAAAAATTGAAGAAGAAGAATTCTGGTGTGAGCTCGTCATCAATGGAATTGGCGGAAGAACAATAGCTGAAGCTAAAAGGAATATGAGTCAAGCTGAGTATTTGATATGGAAAGCATATCGACTTAAGCGTGGTTCACTTTTTTTTGGTAGACGGCTTGAGCAAGCCATTGGTGGTTTTTCTGCGCTTTATATGTCTGGTAAGGGTGTTAAGGATGTTGATACATATAGCTTTATGCCACATGAGCAGAAGCCACAAGCTCAAGAAATGTCGCTTGAAGACTATATGATGCAGAAATTCGGGGATGGAGAAGCACCTTAGGGTGCTTTTTTATCTGATGTTTTTATATCTATAAAAACATCAACCAATTCTTGAAAAACATCATCTGATGGAAAAGATTTTCGAACAACCTCAACGGGTACACCATTTAACAATAAATTTTTAACAATAGAGCCAAGAGAAAGAGTTATAAGAGCGTTTAATTCTTTGGCATTGCTTTCTGGTAAGTAGACAGGTTGTTTACCATCAATTTGAAATGAGTCCTCTAATCTACTTACAAGCTCGGATGTTATTGAGCGATTATTGACAATAGATGCTTCTTCGATCTTTTCTTTTAGTTGCGTAGGTATTCTAAAGTTGACCTGTGAGTAATTTTGCGCCATGGGAGTAATGCCGATCTATAAAATTCATGTAATCATATATAGCAAAATGCTTTACTTCAATAAAGTATTTTGCTATAAATTAAAACGCTATAAAGCATTTTGCTTTAATTGGAGTTAAAATAGCAATGAATGATACGCAGGTGAATGTGAGAATGCCTCACGAAATTGTAGATAAGTTAAAAAAGGCAGCAGTAAACAACCATCGTTCAATGACAGCCCAATTGAACATGATTGTTGAAGAGTGGCTTAAAAACCAAAAAGAGAGTGCGAAAGCATGAAACCAACAGGTACAAAAAAACCTTGCCTTCCGCCAAGAATAAACAAGGTTTTGAGTGTCTACCAACTAAAAGGAAAATAGTTATGACAACTATGAGTTTACAACAAATCACCGTACCTTTCCACAATGCTGAACTTTATATTGTGGAATTTGACGGGCAGCCATACACACCAATGAAGCCTATTGTTGATGGTATGGGTTTGGATTGGGCTGCGCAGTTTGTAAAGCTAAAACAACGCTTTTCTTCAACTATTGTGGAAATCACAATGGTTGCAAACGATGGTAAAGAGCGCTTAATGACATGCTTGCCTGTTAAGAAATTGTTTGGCTGGCTTATGACAATCAGTCCAAATAAAGTAAAACCTGAACGGGGAAGCACCTTAGGGTGCTTTTTTTATGCTTCTCATATATGAGCATCAAGCAAAACCCATCTTAAAGATGACTTCACCAATAACATTAATTTCGCTTAGATCCACCTCAAATGAAGGGAATGTATTATTGAATGCAGATAAATTAATTTTTCCATTTGGTTGTTTAAAACACTGCTTTATCGTAGGTTCATCATTCATTGCTAGAATATATAGAAAACCATCCTTAATGTTATTCAGGTTGGCATCAACAATTATAAAGTCACCATCTTTGTAGTGTGGATACATTGATACGCCACCAATATTCATTGCAAACAAGCCATTCGTAGATGTTCGTTTTAAAATATTGGAATCCATATAGATATGGGAGTCGGGGCTGATATCAATAGAATTAATACCTACAACATTAACCCAGTTGTATATAGGGATTTTGAGGATTAATGGAGATTCGCCCTGAACACTTATTTGATTTCCGTAAAACTCATCATTAGTTAGATTTAGCGCATGAAGAATTCTTAAGTAAGTAGCTTGGCGTGGTTTTGCAGACCCAACCTCATAGTCTGAAACTTGTTTTCTTGAGATACCAACAGCGTTAGCTAACCCTTGTTGCGAAAGCCCTTGTTGTGATCTGAAAAACTTAAGGCGTTCAGAAAAATCTTTAGTCATAATAATCCTTGACAATTATCAAAACCTATCATAAGTTATCATTTGTAAAGTTTGATAGTATGAAAGGAGAGGTTATGTATACATGTTCATATGATGACGAATTAGCAGATATTGTCAAGGCTGCTGCAAAACGTGAAAATCGCACTTATCGCGGTCAATTCAATCACTATTTAAAATTAATTCTTCAACAAGAGGGGCTTTTAGAAAATCTAGACAATAAAAAAGCAGATGTCCGCCAAGATCAATCTGCTTATGTTCAACCCTAACCAAAGGAATTAAACCTATGTCTAATTTAACACAAAATTTCGTAAACCCAAACAATCAAGCTTTAGTGATTGGTGAATTTTCAATTCGTCAGGACGAAGATGGTCGCTATTGCCTAAATGATTTACATAAAGCGAGTGGTAATGATAAAAAACACCAACCCGCTTATTTTATCCGTAACAAACAAACTCAAGACTTAATTGAAGTTATTGAAGCTGAAAATGATGATCTGCAAATTTGCAGATCAAAGAAAGCAGTTAGCTCAATTAAAGGAAGGAGTTTAGAGCAAGGTACATTTGTGGTTAAGGAATTGGTTTACTACTATGCAATGTGGATTTCTGCAAAATTTCATTTAACTGTTATTCGTGCCTATGATGCGATGGTGATGCAATGGAAAATTAATGACCGTGAATCTATTTCACCAGAGCAGCAGGCTTTATTGCATGAAATTGTAGATCGTCGTTCACAAGGGAACCGTAAAATTTACGCTGAAATGTGGAGTCGCCATAACCGACACTTTAAGATTCCACGTTATGCAGAGCTTTTAGCAATCCATTTTTCTGAAGCAGTGCATTATTTAGAAACCATGGAATTCAAGGCAGCAAAAAAACAAGAAGCTAATGGGGTTAATAAGCCAAATGATGAAACCAGTGCTAAGGCTTTAGCTTTGCACATGCTTTGGTTGCATCAGTGGTGGGATACTTTTGGCCCAGCAATGCGTTCTTTGAGTCCTAAAATGGCAAGCTCTATTCATGATCATTTTATAGATGGTGCTAGTTTTGCATATCATTTTGTCGATCGGCCTACTGTGCTAAGGGTTCAAGAAAAATCTAAACAACACGCTTGGCATTTGAATTTTATCGAACAATTGGCGATTGAATAAAAATAAAACCACTCTTCGGAGTGGTTTTTTTATAGTCAAATAGGTATCTTGTCCTGAATAATTAATATTTGGGGTGAAGAATGAAAAAAATATTAGGGTTGTGTATTTTATTGTGTTTACAAGCTACTTATTCCTATGCAGAAGTAGAAAAAAAGAATGTGAAAATTAAACGGGAATTTTGTGAGGAAATTTTAGGGGCTGCTCTATTCAATAAAGTATTGGAAGAAGTTTGTGGATTTGAGGGTGGCGTAAAAGATAAACTAAAAAATATTTATGACTCAGGGAATTGTAGATCAGTAGTCCCACAAACGACAGTTGATAATTTAGCAAAAGAAGTATTACTTGATTCAAGAGATAGATATAAAGTTTTTGGTGAAAAAAAGTTTTGTGAGGATAATTTAAGGGGTTATGCTGACTTAATGGATTAAGAGTAAATAATCATGAATAAAATTTTATTTTTATGTTTTGTAGTGGTATTTAGCTCATCAAATATTACAGCAGCTATAAGTGTAGAGCAGGAAGCTAAGTGCTTAAATGCGATGGCAATGGCACAAGCCGCCATGTCTGTTAGACAGGAAGGGTTGCCATTATTTAAAGCTTTGCAAAATATTGATGAAATGTATAAAAACAATGGTATGTCAGAATGGGAATATAATTTAGTAAAAATGATTTTAAGAGATGCTTATAGCAAACCTAAATTCTCAACCAAAAAATATCAAGATGAGTCAATCAATGAATATTCTGCTAAGTATTATTTAGCATGTATGGAAGCATTTGATATTTCTAGTAATTAGATTGCATAGTAAGTTAGCTTCATAAACCGCCACTAGGCGGTTTTTTTACGCCTAGAGGTTTATATGAGTACTAAACTTGGAACATTAACACTTGATTTGGTTGCAAAAATTTCTAATTTTGTTGAGCCTATAAATCAAGCTGAAAAAAAGACAAAAAGCTTGAGTCAGGTTATTGCAGAGAATTTTAATGTATCCACACTTGCTGTAAATGCCTTAGGTGCTGCTTTTTCTGGTGTAACCGTAGGTGGGTTAGCTGCATTTACCAATCAGGTAATCAGCGCTGGTAATGAAATTAAAAAATTATCTCAACTTTCAAATGCATCAACTTTTGATTTTCAATTTTATGCTAAGGGTGCTGAGACAGCGGGTATCAGCATGGATTCATTTGCTCAACAAATGAAAGACATGCAGGACCGTATTGGTGATTTTCAGCAGACCGGTGGTGGCCCATTAGCAGATTTTTTTGCAAATATTGCACCATTGGTTGGTGTGACTATTGATCAGTTTCAAAAACTATCTGGTCCAGATGCTTTGCAGCTTTTCTATAGTTCTTTGGAAAAAGTGGGTGCGACCAAAAATGATATTAAATTCTATATGGAATCTATTATCTCTGACTCATCGCTCTTGATTCCTTTATTGGAAAATGGTGGTGAGGGTTTTGAAAAATGGGGGCAAGCGGCAAGTGATGCAGGCGCAATTATGTCTGATGAGCTTATAGGTGAATTGGCATTAGCTAAAGAAAATATACAGCTGCTTAATCTTGAATTTGAGGGTATGCAGGTTAGTTTAATTAATGGATTTACTCCTGTAATTCAAACCGTTGCCAATAATTTAGATGTTGTCGCTGTGTCTGTTGGAGCTTTAGCGGCAGTAATGACTGTAAAGGCTGCACCAGCATTTATTGCGGATACAGCATTAAAAGTATCAAACACTATTGCAACAAGACAAAAGGCGGTTGCTGATTATGAGATTGCCAAATCAAATTTAGCGGCAACTGTTGCCATGGTTAGAGCAATGGGGGTTGCCAACGCTCAAACCGCAGCCATGATTACAAATGCCAATGCAGCCTATAAACAGGCAGCAGCAACAAGAACAGCCGCACTTGCAAGTACGAGCATGATTGGTATTTTGGGTGGACCAGTAGGTTTAGCTTTAACTGTGGCAACGGTTGCAGGTAGTTATCTTTTATTTCGTGATAATACTGATAAATCTACAATTTCTTTGCGAGAAAACAATGAAACTGTTGAGCAAGCCATTCGGAAATATAGTGATTTAGATAAGATTAAACGTGCTGCACAATTGATTGGAGAACAAGAAAAATTAGAAGAACTTTCTGATTCTTATGAAACAGCAAATTCTAAACTCATCTCATATACGCTAAATGTGGTGCGTAATGCCGATATGACTTCGGATCAGGCACAAGCATTCTCTAGTCTTGTTATGGATTACAAATCTGGCAAGATTACTTTGGAAGAACTTTCTGATGCTCTTTCTAAAAGCACAGCATTAAGCAATGAAGAAAAGAATGCTTTTGTTAAAAAAGCGGCAAGTGTTCGTGATGCTTCTAATGAAGTCAACAAACATAAAAACTTGGTCGGTCAAATGATTGAGCGCGATAAACAATTCATTAAGATAAATGATGATGTTACAAGCTCAATTGATCGTCGAGGTGCTGCATTACTTAAATTAAGTCAGAAAGAACGTGAGGTTTATAATTCAATTGGGCAAGAATTAGAGCGTGAAAGCTATATTAATGCCAATGTATCTCAAGGTTTTATGTCTCGAGATAAGGCTGAATATTTCGCTGACAAGCGAGCTGAGGCGGGTATCCCTTATTCAAAGCTTCTAACCAAAGAAATGTATCTTCAGTTTGAGCAAGGTTATAAGCTTCAGCAACAAATTGAGCAGCGACAAGAAACTGAGAAAAAAATTGTAGAAGAGCAGAAAAAGAGAGCTGATTTTGCAGAGAAAAATTATTCTTATACAAAATCGGAGTTAGCGTTATATCAGCGCATCGCTAAACTTGCTGCTGAAAATAATTTAAATGAAATCGGTGCTCAACATGGTGTACCTAAAAACATGCTTGCTGCATTAATGGCACATGAATCAGGCGGTGATCCTAATGCTGTAAGTGCTACAGGTGCGATTGGTTATTTCCAAACAACAAGTCGTTATCGTCAAGATAATAAAATCTCGATTGAAGACTCTAAAAACTTACCAGTGATTGCTGAAGTTGTAGCAAAGAATTTAGCAAAAGCTTATGAAGAATTGGGATCATGGGAAGCTGCGATCCGATCTCATAATGCTGGTCTTGAGGGTTCTCGTCAGTTTGAGAAAAATGGGCGAGTGAATGGTTCTGCTGCACGTAATAAGGAAGTCGCTAACTTTGTACCAAAGGTGGACAAGATATTTGCTGCACTTAACGGCTCATCTCTAAGAGATTCAGGTGTGGTTGGAAAAGAAGCTGTTACAAGTATTAAAGATTTGGGTGAGTATTATGAAAATGCGGAGCAGTTAAAAAAAGAATCTCTTGAGCGTCAAAAAAATGTAGATCGTTTATATCTTTCTGAAAATGAAAGATCATTGGTTGAGCATGAAGATGCAAAAAAGGAGATTCAAGAAGCTTATGTGGGAGATACTACTGCAATTGAAAAGTATGTCAGCATTCAAAATAAAATTTATGCAGAAGCTCAAAAACTTGCTGATATGCAATTTGCTTGGGAGTTGAGTGAACATCAATTAACTGAAGAGCAGAAATTTCGCTATAGCTACAACATTAAAGAGCAAGAACTTAAAGCATCTACACAATTCAACGAAGATCAGAAAAAACAGAAGCTAAAATCTCTAAATGAGCAATTTGCACAAGAGTTTGGTGTGCTTAAGATTGCTCAAAACAAGCAATTGTTAGAGATGCAGCGTAACTGGATGACGGCTGGTGAGTATGCTCGTCAGTATTATGCACTTGTACGCCAAGAAATCTTAAATACACCAAGTTACTCGCCTGAAATGAAACATGGCTTGGTTAAAGAAGCGAACTTTAATCAGGGGATGGAAGAAAACTCAGAGCGAGAGGATATTTGGGGTGATTATCAAAGTCGATTTGAGCCCAAAGAATCACCATATCAAAGCGATGTTGAATTGCTTCAATCTGCTCGCGATCAAATGCTTATCACTGAAGAGGAGTTTCAGCAGAAACGCTTAGCTCTTCAGACAGCATACGGTGCTCAATATGGTGGTGAATTTGCTGGCATGTTGATGGGTTTGGTTGATCAATCAAGCTCTGCTTATGCAATTCTTGGCGGTATTCAAAAGGGTTTTACGCTTTATTCTGTAGCAATGTCGAGTATTGATGCGATTGGTAAAGCTTGGAATTCTGCGCCATTTCCTTATAACTTGCCTGCCGTTGGTATGGTGACAGTGGAAACAGGCTTACTGCAAGCTGCAGTATCAGCATTAAGTCCTGTGGGTATGGCGCATGATGGTATTGATAACATTCCCAAAGAGGGCACTTGGTTGTTAGATGGTGGTGAACGTGTGCTTAATCCGAAACAAAATCAGGATTTGACGAATTATTTGAGCCAAGCGCAGCAATCACAGCAATCAAGCACACCTCAAAATCTTCAGATCAACAATATCCTAGATCCTTCGATTGTTGGTGATTATATGGGGACATCATCAGGTACCAAAATATTCATGAACTTTATTAAAAATAATCGATCTTCGATTAAGGCGATGATTGCATGAAATTAATGACTGCAAAATTTGGTGAGGTTATTTTGTTGACTTCGCCAGCTTTGGTTGGTGCTATTGAAAGTATCGCATTCAAGACGGATGTATTTGAGTCGAAAAATGGGAGTGAAACCCGCATACCACTTAAGGATAAAGCTCGGCAAACGCTGAGCTTTTCTTCTGTTGCACTTAGAAATGAGATTGCACAGTACTTTAATGCTCAGTGGGGTGGTATTCGTCAAAATTGGGCGGTTCCACTGTTTCAAGAATCTCAATTTGTCGGCAATGTATCAGCCGATTTTGTGTTGTGTAGAACGGACATTTATTCGTTTTATGACGGCTGTTTAGCACTATTGAAAAATGATACAGAGCAGGTTTTAGTTGAAGTTGAAACAGTTGAAAGTGATCGTTTGTTATTTGCTGATGTAGTCAATATTTCAAACGCTAAGCTTTACCCTGTGCGCTTTTGCTTCATTAGCGGTGATATTTCACGACAAATAAGCGGTGTTCATGCCCAAGCATCGATTAACTTTGTTGTGATTGATGAGCCTGAAATCGAGATGAGTTCAAGTCGAATAGTATTTGTGCTTGATGATTCGGGCTCAATGTCAACTGCGAATATGTCAAATATGAAAGCAGGGGTAAGCGCAATACTCGATAATTTAGCTGGTGAAAACTACAGTGTTATGATCCAGGCGATGAATACAGGTCATGTTATTTATCAAAATTTTGATGAAAATTCGAATGTTTCAGCAAAGCAATTTGTAAATAATTTGACTGCATCAGGGGGTACTTCGGCAATTGATTCATACGAAAATATTAATAGTTTTTTTGACGGAAATTTTAAAAATGCGATAGTTGTGACACTATCTGATGGTGAAATGCAAGATGTTAATCTAGCTAAGAATATGATTGAAACTGCATTTGAAAATGCAAAATTCATAGGCTTGGGCATGGGAACTGTCGGTAGTTTGAATGATTTCGACAACACGGGAAACCCAGTTCAAGTTGTTGATGCTGACGGAATTGTCGCAGCGCTTAATTTTTTATTTTCAGAATTTCAAACTAAATTCCTAGGTAAAGATTTGTATTTCTTCTGCTTGACTTATGCGGGAAGTGGTATGGGCGCTACGCTCTCTCAACAGCAAAACATTATTGATAATGAAGTTGGGGTTATTTTCCAAAACTCAGATTGGGATTTTGCACGATACTCAAAACAGTATCGAGCAATTATTAAAGGCCACGAAGATCTTTACAACTATCGACGTTTTCTTTTTAGACGAAAAGGGAAATACCATCCATTTTGGTTGCCAACATACGAAGCAAATATGCGCTGTAAAAGCACAGGGTTTATTTCATCAGTCATGTTGATTGAGTCGGATCAATACAAGCAATTAAGTAATCGCAAACATATTGCTATCAAGAGCAATGGCGTATGGTCAGCACACACAATTACAGCGTCAGTAATCACTTCCGCAACGACCGTCCAGATTACTGTTGCACCCCCACTGAATAAGAATGCTTCGGATATCGAGCTTATTTCTTATTTAGGACTGCATCGACTTGATGCAGATTCAGTGGATTTACATTACTTGGGTGCGGGATTTGTTGAAGCAAGTGTACCGATTTTAGAAATAGGAGTTTGATATGGGAATCATAAACTTCTTTCAATCACTTGTTAGTTCGCCTGTTCGCCGCGAACTATATGAGTTCACTCGTGGCGATACAAAGTTTTATTACACATCTGGCGATAAGTCTGTTCAAGACGGAGAAATAATCTATGAGGCGATCACATTAACGAGATCGGCAATTGATTCAAGTTCAGATTTAGAAAAAAACTCGATTGATATTACCTTTGCACTGAACAGCAAATTTGCACAAGACTGCCTACGTTCAGCACTTGAAGAAAATATCCTGGTCAAAGTGAGCAAGTTGCAATTTGGAAATATTTCAACGTTGTGGCAAGGGCGTGTTACTGCAGTTAAGCCGGATGGTGTAGAAATTACACTGAAATGTGAGACGGACTATACAAGTTTGGGGCGTGCTGGTGCACGTTATAAGTATCAGCGAACTTGTTGTCATGATCTGTACGGAATTGGATGTCAGCTCGATAAAAGTAATTTTGAGGTTGAAGCAACAATTAGTGTTGTTGATAGATTGAAAATCACTTTTGATGATTTAAATGCAGGAGAAAACTATTTTCGGTTGGGTATGGTGGAAGTGAACGGGGTTTATGTTGGTATTGAATCAAATTCAGAAAATTCAGTGACGCTGATACGACGATTAGATTCATTGAGTGAGTTTGTAGGCAAGAAAATCAAACTCTATCCGGGTTGCATGAAGTCTTTAAAAGCCTGCCATCAATTCAATAATACAGATAATTTTCTCGGAGCCCCATATATGCCAGAAGATAACCCAACAACAACGAGGATTGTGTAATGTTTGCCATTATTGCTGCAGTCGTTGCGGTTGCAGTTGCTCTCTTTTCATATATTCAGATGCGTAAAGGTCAAAAATCCAGCTTGACACCTGGTGAACTTGATGTGACCTCTGCAGATGAGGGTAAATCAATTCCTGTCATTTTTGGAACGTGCGATGTTGCTCCAAACGTCACAGCATTTTTAGCCGGTACGCCACAAGCCATAAAAAAATAGGTGAGTCATGAAATCACAAAATAGCCCGCACAAAGCGGGCTTTATTTTTGTCCATCATATACGTGCTTGCAGCATGTGTACGATCAAAGCAAGACGCTTTTTTTTGAATCAAGGCTTAACCAACGCTGAAATAAAAGATTTTTTTGATAACGGAATGCCAGTAGCACGTTTTGAAGAACTGTTTGGCCATGATGCGATGGCGCAGCAAGTGATTATGAGGGCTAAAGAAGATGGCTAAAAAGAAAAAGCAAACGATTGGCTATAAGTACTTTGCCAGTGGTCATTTTGTTTTATGCCATGGCCCGATTGATGCAATCACTAAAATTTCATTTCAAGACAAAGATGCGTACTTGAATGAAGAAAATACTAATAAAACAATCTATATCAATAAGCCAAGCTTATTTGGCGGGGATGAACAGCAGGGTGGTATTCGAGGCAATATTGAACTCTTGTTCGGGCATGCTAATCAACAGAAAAGCAGTACCTTACAAAGAATTTGTGCAAAGATTTCAAATGAATTTGATGGTTTAATTTCTGCATATCGCGGTGTATGTTCAGTTGTATTTGACAATTTGTACATTGGTACATCTCCAAGTTTGCCAGACTCAAAGTGGCGGGTGAAGCGGATTCATACGCGACATGATGGGATTCAACAATGGTACGACACTAAAGCAGAAATTAACGTATTTGATATAAACCCAGCACATATTATTCGTGAATGCCTAACCAATCAGATTTGGGGAATTGGTGTTTCTGAATCAAGTATTGATGATGTTTCTTTTAGAAATGCTGCAGATATTCTATTTCG
The DNA here is from genome assembly GCF_059515805.1 of Acinetobacter sp. CY05. Taxonomy (NCBI): domain Bacteria; kingdom Pseudomonadati; phylum Pseudomonadota; class Gammaproteobacteria; order Moraxellales; family Moraxellaceae; genus Acinetobacter; species Acinetobacter sp. CY05. The sequence goes on from NZ_JCAKMW010000001.1 coordinate 315,574, forward strand.
TGAAGAAATGGGAATCTCTATTAAGTGGACAGATTCAACATCGATCAACGAGTTCATTGATAACATTAAAGAGCATATCAATGCACAGCTTTATTTAGATCGTACGACAAATAAGTGGAAGCTTTATTTAATTCGTGATGATTATGATTTTAATGCTCTAATTTCTTTAGATGAAAGTAATATTCGTAATCTTGACTTCGAACGTCGTACTTTAGCTGAATGTGTGAATGCGGTTACTGTGACTTATTATGATCGTGAACGTGCAAAAGATTCTACTGTCACTGTTCAAGATATTGCGAGGATTGCACAACAAGGCGGTGTGATTTCTCAGTCTATCGACTATAAGGGATTCACTAATAGCAATATTGCTGGGCGTATCGCTTTACGTGATTTGAAAACACTTTCCAGTACTTTGGCATCAGTATCATTTGATGTAGATGAGCGTTTCTCAGAATCATGGCATGAGGGTATGCCGTTTAAGCTGTCAGATTCAAGTTATGGCTTATCTGAAGCAGTGATGCGTATTCGAACAATTAAACGTGGGGATGGCATCAATAATACGGTTTATGTCGAAGCGATTGAAGATTCATTCAGTAGTCCAATGCAGTCAGTTATTGAATATGTACCGCCAGTAACTGGAGCTGATAGCACTGCTCAAGATGCTGATGCGATTGCTTTTGAAGTGCCCTACATTGAACTTGTTGAGCAGTATGGTCAGGATGAGGTTGATTCAAAACTTGCGAATTATCCAGAGCTTGGCTATGTCGGCATGGCAGCAATACGCCCAAATAACCAGCATGTCAATGCAAGTTTATATGTGGATGCAGGTGCAGGTTACGATGAAAGAACGACTTTAGACTTTTGTCCTAGCGCTTCTTTGAAAAATGACATCGGCTATATGGATTCGAGCTTTGAAATTGAAAATGTTGCTGAGTTTGAGTTACTTGAAGTAAATCATCGAATCCAAGTCAATGATGAAATTATGTCATTTGTGAGTTTTAACACAGCAACCAATATGCTGACTGTGAAGCGAGGATGCTTTGACACGGTGCCACAAAAGCATGATGCAGGTTCAAGGGTTTTTGGATGGGATAATTATTCGGGGATTGATGATATTGAATATTTGAGTGGCGAAGTTTTATCACTCAAAGCGCTTACTCTAACCGGATCTGATGTTCTTGAATTAAATGAGGCGACTAAATATGACTTAACTTGTTCAGCACGAGCAATTAGGCCGTATGTACCAGGTAATTTTAAGATAAATAATCAATATTTTCCTCTAGGTATTACAGGACCTATTTCCCTATCTTGGGCGTCTCGTAATCGGTTGCAGCAAACAGGTGGTGAGCCACTAGGGTTTCAAGATGGTTCTGTTACGCCAGAAGAAGGCACGACATACAGTGTTTATGCTTATAACAATACAACAGGTGAATTGAAATACAGTGCAACGGATATAACAACGCCTACACATGTAATAGGTGTTACTGCATTACTGGGTATTTCAACCGTTCGTCTTGAGGTTTTTTCAGTTCGTGACGGACATTCTTCATATCAACCACAAAGGCACATCATGGAATGGTCATCTGGTGAAAACTTAATGATGTTTGATGGTGCTTATGCACCAGACAATGGAAATGCAGTTGTTCTTCAATTTATTGAATAAGGTTTTTTATGGCACAGTATTTTTATGATTTAAGCATTGTTGACAAAAGTGGTGTTCCTGTTATGCCGAAAGGGCCGCGTTCTCCAGGTTGGACTTCAGCAAATGCAAAAGTAGGCAAAGTGAAAGGGATGTTTGCTCAATTGGGTTTTACAACAGCAGGTGTCGATTCGGAACCAGGTTTAGCTGCGGGTATATCTGCTACTGATGTTGAAGTTTTGCTAAAATCTTCTATTAGCTTTTACAATTACGGCACAGACTATACCAACAGCGCAGGACCTGCGCTGTTTTTAAGAGCGCAAAATTCGGAATGGACTGCAGGTCGTGCAAAAAACGGATATTATTTTTGTTTGAATGGTTCTGCAACTTTATCGAATCACTCACGAACGCTGAGGGTTCATAGTTACGAAAACGGAAATTACGGAACGCTTAATTTTGAAGGTGCCTCGTTAATGGGCGCACCGATTTCACCGCTAAAAATGTTCGGCGAATTTTTTTATTTTCGCGTGAAGGTCCAAGGAACAAATTTAATGGCGAAGGCTTGGAAAGAAAGTGAGACAGAGCCTTCCTCTTGGATGCTTTCCACAACCAATAATTTATTTACGGGACCGGGTGACGTTTTCTTAAGCTTAGGGCGCGGAGCGGCTTATGTGGTTCCTTTTTTTTCAGTAGGTACTAACGGAGATCCTGCGCCAATGTCTTTTCCTGGTGGAAATAGAGTTGTCGCGGGAACGCTTTTAAAGCCAGATGGTTCGCCTGCGGATGGATATATGGTTCGTTGCTATCACCGAGAAAGCGGATATCTGTTGGGGGAAACTTTGGCAAGCGTAATAGGCGCATTTTCCTTCAGTCTTCCAATTCCTGCAACTGAGAAAGTTTATTGTGTGGGCGTTGATCAGCTTGGTAATACATGGAATGCACCAATCAAAGATTTGATTGCACCTGTTAGTCCTTAAGTAAAAATTTGTTTTTAGCACCTTTCGGGGTGCTTTTTATTGCATGTTAAAAGGGGGCGTGATGTCTGAAACTGCAACACACGTTGCTGAAGCATCAGCAGCAGCGATTGGATCAAAAGCAACATTAACCGGCGGAGCAACAAGTTTTGCCGGTTTTTTTATGGGTATTGACTGGATGGGGTGGGCGGGTATTGGTGGCATGGTGCTTGGCTTAATCATTAATGGTTATTTTTCTTGGCAGCGCAACAGGCGTGAAAAAGAGATCCACGAACTTACATTGAAAAAACTAAACGGTGATTGTGATGTCAAAGACAAGTAATTTTATCAACTGGTGCATGAATCACAAAAAAGTGGTGACAATGGCTACCGTTATTAGTGCGGGTGGTGTGGCCTTTACTCAGCAGCAAGAAGGTACGGTGTTGAAGCCGTATCGCGATAGTGTTGGTGTTGCAACAATTGGCACTGGATCTACAGTCTATGAAGACGGCACTAAAGTAAAAATGACTGATAAGCCGATTACTAAAGAACGTGCAGCAGAACTACTAAAAGTTCATATGAATAAAGATGCAAAAATCTTTAATAAATCATTATTGGGTGTGCCGCTTTCGCAGACTGAATATGACTTGTACATGGACTTTACATACAACTTCGGTACAGGCAATTGGCTTAAAAGCTCAATGCTGAAAAATCTAAAACAAGGTGAATATGTAGCTGCATGTAAATCATTATTAAAGTGGCGTAATGCTGGCGGCAAAAACTGTTCAATCCGCTCCAATAACTGCTATGGCGTTTGGACGCGTCAAGTTGCACGTTATGACAAATGTATGGGAGCGAACTTATGAGTGCATTTATCGCAAAGTTTTATGAAGCCATCATTCTTGTACTGATGGCTTTTTTATTGGTCGCATGTTTATTTGGCGGGTTTAAGGCCTGGCAAGCAAAACATTATAAAACGCAGTTTGAGAATGCTGAGCTTAAGTGTAAGCAAGAGAAAGATGCTATTAACACTAAATATCAATCTGAAGCAACAGCAGCAGAGAAAGCATATCAAGAAGCATTGCTTAAAAAACAACAAACAATCAATCAATTGAGCGCAGACTATGAGCAAGCCAAAGCCGATCGAAAAACAGAAGTCGAATATCGCATACGTGAAGTACAAAAAATCGTTGATCGGCCTGTTTACATTAACAACTGTGCTGATGCTGACGGCATGTCAGAACTCAACTCGCTTATCAAAAGTCGAGATACCGGCTAACTTGATGCAGCCATGTTCACAACTTCAAGAAGTACAAGGCACAACAGGTAAAGACTTTATGTTGTGGGGGGTGGACACTGTAGCAAAATATAATGAGTGTGCAGCGCAAAATGACGCATGGATTGAAATTGGAAAAGCCCTCAAGTGAGGGCTATTCGTCATTACTTATTAGAAAATTATATTTTCAGAACGCGCGCTAGAAATGTATTCCAAATTATAGTCGCCATGATTGTATTGATTAAAAGTTACGCCATACTTTTTGGATAACGAAAAAACTGAAAATATCGAGGTTGCTAAAGTTGCAACAGGTATCTCGCCAGTCAGTAAATCTGATCCAATAACTGGCGCATTAAGTGCTAAGGCAACAAGTGCATCACCTTTAAGATCAATATTTACTTCAAAATCACTTTTTTTATAAATTTTAAAGCGTTCAAATATGGTTTTATCTAACTCATTAATTGCATTTTCAAATCTTTTTAATTCTGTTTTTTGAATAACAGTAATTTCTTCATAATGAATTTTTTTAAGCAAATTATCCATTGTTGTGTGCAACCCCTCTAACTCAGAGGCTCTACGAAGTTTAAAATCTAATAGATCATCTAAAGAAAAATTTCCATCATTAGATGGTATAGGCAATGCCTTTGTAATTTTTAATCTTATAGAATCTTGTTTAGTTGAGTGTTGAGGTAAATAAATTGGATCACCAGACATGTGGTGTATCATCCAATCCGACTTATCCTCTTTAAGTTTTTGTTTGGCAATTTCACCAAAAGTCCAGTGAGTATGCTGAGCTACATCCACTATCCCGATAACGGGTAATTGTGGGCGTTCTAATATACCTAAAGATGCCAACTCCCTTTCCAATGGTAGACCGCAGTGAAAAGCTGATGATGATGGAATGGCAATCTTATCCCAGTACATTACATAATAAAAAATATCTTCATTTGAATACGTTCTTTCAATATGCATTCTGGTACCAGATATAGACATAATACCAGCAGGTGCAACTATGCCACGTTCTAGCTTAGGTTTTTTAAATTGAATAATATTATTGCTCATCACTTCTCTACTTTAAAAAAACTTTTTAATTTAAACATCAACACAGGTTCCTTCCCAAACATATCCCAATTCTTTATCGTGTGCTCTATGTAAAAGTAGATATATGTTTTCATTTTACCCCTTCCACCTATCAACAATATCAGCCCAATCCTGCAACATCTTCTTCCGATCTTCCAAATATTTGGCGTGGTTGTAGGAGGCTTTCGTTTTATTATCTTCAGCATGGGCTAACTGCAGTTCAATATGATCTTCTTCATAGCCTTTTTCATAAAGTGAAGTTGATGCAGTAGCTCGGAAGTCATGAGCAGTCACACCAAGCAGACCCATATATTCAAGCATTCGATTTAATGTTGTTCTCGAGATCATGCAATTGCGCTTTTGCGGTGATGCAAACACGTAAGTTTGATCGGCAGTAATTTGACGTTGATCAAGTAATAGATCGTAGAGCTGCTTAGACATAGGCACAATATGAGTTCTATTTTTTTTCATAATGCGTTCTTGTTTAGTCTGCCTTGTTGCTCTTGGTAAAGTGATCAACTTCTTCTCAAAGTCCACATGGGCCCATTCCATTTTTCTAATTTCTACAGTTCGCAACATAGAGTAGAGCAGGGCAAGTCCCGCATTTCTAACCGTAGATGTCCCATTGTAAGTATCAATTTTTCTTCTGAGTTCTTTTTTCTCATTCTCATCAAGTGGACGTGCATGCTCAACTTCAGGTGTCGGCATAGCATTCTTGAGAGCGTACGTCGGATCGTTATCAAGTCTTGATGTCATAATTGCATAGCGCAGCACCAAGCCAATAAATCTTCTATTTAGATTTGCAGCTGCTTCACCCGTACCAAATTTTTCTGAATTTTTTACACGCTGAACCGTGTTTCGCATAATACTTAAAATGTGAGCTGACGTAATTTCTGTGATCGGCATATTGCCAATTTCTTTATAAATGTCGGTTTCCATGCAGTGCTTAAATCTAGATATATAGCTTTCTGATTTATGTTGCATCTGTTCAACAACATATTCTTCAGCAATACTCTTAAAAGTATTATTCGCAATAACTCGTTGCTCTAGTCTCTGCTTCTTTTTTTCAAGCGATGGATTTAGGCCTTTGGCTAATTTTATTTTAGCTTCATCTTTTAGTCTGCGAGCTTCTTGAAGTGATACTGCAGGATACTCACCAAAACTTACTGTGCCTTCTTTTCCGTTAAGCGTGAATTTAAAACGCCACACTTTGGTGCCCGTTGGACGCACTTCTATATAAAGTCGTTCAGCATCAAGAATGCGATAAACCTTATCTTTGGGTTTTAATGTTTTAACTTTTGTGTCTGATAGCATACGGGTAACACGGGTAACTTGAAGCGTTACCCGTTAAAATACCCGTTTTATGTGCGAATTGAAAGAATATGAATCGAACTATAACGAACTAACTTATTTTTATAATTTAATATGATATAGAAGTTTTCGAACTATAACGAACTATATAAGATCGAAATTGTCATAATTGTTAAGAATGACGATTTTCATAAAAAAGCTTCTTCAATAATGTTAAACATATAAAAACTGCGCTATTTTGCTGTGGCCTCAAACCGCAGTCCAAAATAAAGCAAAAAATTCGATGTTGATATTATGCGTCAAGATGCCAAGAAAGTATTGCTTGTTGCCAATTATTTTTATTTTAAAGAAATAAATAGGGCTGTTACATTGAGTGAATAAATGAATCAATTAGGTATTTATTGTAAGAGATAAAAACCTAAAATGATGATTTTAATCACCATTAAGAATGTTTAATTTACATTGCAATAAATTGCAATATTGTTGGACTTGGTGCTTTGCAAAAATCCGTTACAGTGAACTCGTCCGTATAAATCTCTCAAGATCAATCTAGGAGTGAGTGAACATGGCACATAAGAAAAAGCAACATCAGCAGAAGCTGCAGCAAAAAGATCAAGAGCAAAATAAAAATGATCAACAGCAGCAGCAACAACAACCGCAAAAAGCGCGTAAAAAAGCGAAATAACCTCTAAACCCAATACCAATAAAACCCTCAGTTTGAGGGTTTTATTGTTTGGAGTAGATATGCCAAAACTGCTTGTAGTGAGTGTGTTAAGTGTCTTAATTTCAGCGTGTCAACCACCGCCTGCCACAGAATCTGTAGGTTGGCAAAGCCCTTATTGGTATTGGCAATTGCAACGCCAGCAATTAAAAGCGTCACTTATCGTGCCGGTAGAAGGGGTGCAAGTACGCCAAATTAGCGATACATGGGGCGCAGCACGAAGTGCTGGACGGCAGCATCAAGGAGTAGATATTTTTGCTAAACGCGGTACGCCAGTACTCAGCACAACTCAAGGCATTGTACGTGAAGTAGGCACTAATAATTTGGGAGGTAAGGTGGTATGGGTGACAGGACCTGCGTTGAGTTCGCATTATTATGCGCATTTAGATGATTATGCGGAAGATATTCAGGCAGGGGATTGGGTTGAAATTGGCACATTACTTGGCTATGTGGGCAACAGTGGCAATGCAAAAAATACACCGCCACATTTACATTATGGAATTTACTTAAAAGGACAAGGTGTAGTCAATCCTTATCCTTACTTAAATGATGAAGCACCTTGAGTAAGCGCTTGTTGCTGCTGACGATGCGCACGTTTTAAAGAGACTAAAAAGTAGATTAAGCCCGCCAATAAGACTAAGGCTGCTAAAATAAATTGTTGATTATAAGAAACCTGTAGACTTTGCAAGGCACTAAAGCTTAAACCACCAATCAGTTGTATTGTCGCAAAAGTAATTGTGGCCAGACCCCAGAGTTTTTTATAGGCCAAACCATACACTTGTAAAATTGTATAAGACGTTAAAAACACCACAGCAGGATTGAGTAAACCAGTTAAAAACGAAGATAAAAAGGTTAAGAAGGGAATTTGACTAAAAATAGCAAATAAAATCGCCGCAATATAACAACTGTATAAAATTTTTAAGGCTTTAAAATTACCAAATTGTAAAGCCAACATATATGCAGTGACAGCCCCTAAGGCACTGCCTAAACCGTATAAAATCCAATTAAAATTTATCCAAAACAAAGACAAGCCTAGACTTTGAGTTAAATAATCAATCCAAAACAAGGAATGTGGAATATAGGCAAAGGCACTACAGCCATACACCAAAATTAAACTTTTATATAAGCCATCAGCAGGCGTGTTGGGCGCAACAGTTTGGGTGTTGTGATCTAACTGCGCTTTAAAGGGATAAATAATCGCGGCAATAAGCACGCTAAAACTTAATGCAAAGCCAAATAAAATTAGCCATGCGGTGGTAATACTCAAACGATCTAAGTAGGGTAAAAATAAGGTGGCAGCCAGCACCCCAATACCGACACCACTAAAGCCAATAAAATTAATTTGTAGGCGTTTTGCCGCATCACAGCACTGTGCCACTATAGTAGGTGCTAAAATCATCATTAAGCCACCGCAAATGCCAGAAACAATCCGCCAAGCGATATACCAAAACTCATCGAAGCCTGAAAAAGCACAGCAGAGCAGGCTGATGCTGCCCATCAAACCCGCAGTACTTAAATAGTGCAACATTTTGACATTTTGCGCCAAACGCATCGCCCAAAAAGCCCCCATTAAATAACCAAGTAAATTGGCACTACCCAATAGGCTGGCAAATTGGCTTGTCCATTCAAAGGCCAATCGGGTGCTTGGTAAAAGCGCAGTATACGAAAAACGTAAAATCCCGACGGCAAGCGCGGTGCTTAACATTAAAAACACACTTAAACGTTGAGTTGTAGAGAACATCCTGTTCCTTAATTTTTTATTATTTGGTTAAATTTAAGCGCATTTACTAGAATTTGCCTAGTCTTGTCAGACAGTAGGTCAAGCTTGATCTGCTTGATGTACCGATACTGCATCGCCAATAGTGTAAAAATGGCCACCTGCCACATGATGTAAACTCTTAAAGCTTGGGTCTGCATCTTGATAATGCCAGTGGCCATCCCAAAAAACTCGATCATCGGCATAGGCAGCCACCACCCGACCAATAAATAAATCATGCTCAGCTTGGTGATGTGGTTCAGGAATTAACTCACACAACAACCATGCGCTACAGCCTTGAACTACAGGTAGATGCTCATGGCCCTTAAAATGAAATAACTCCACCCCACATTGACGTAATTTTTCTGGTGCGTCACGTTGACTCATCATACCCAGTGCATAAACCAAATCTAGTTGCTTCACGGTGGGGACTTGTAAGGCAAAAAATCCTGAATTTTCGATAATTTCACGGGTTTTGGTGCTTTTATCCAGTACAACGCTGACCTTAGCTGGGCTAAACTCTAAAGCACAGGCCCAAGCCGCACTCATCACGCCTGTGGTGTATTGGTCTTGACTAGAAACCAACACAGTTGGGCCATGATTAAGCAAACGATAAGCCTTTTCTAAAGGAACAGCTTGTAAATGATGAAGCATGATATTGACTCATTTAAAAGTAATTTTTCTGAGCCTAACAAGAAAAACCGCTAAAATATAGCATCATCAATTAGGAAGCATAATATGCAGATGTATCAAGTAGATGCGTTCACAACAAAATTGTTTAAAGGTAACCCTGCTGCGGTGATTGTGCGCGATGAGTGGCTGGATGATGCATTAATGCAACAGATTGCGCTAGAAAACAATTTATCAGAAACAGCGTTTGTGAAACAGATTGATGCAACAAATTTTGAGATTCGTTGGTTTACGCCAACCACTGAAGTCGATTTTTGCGGCCATGCCACTTTAGCCAGCAGCTTTGTCTTATTTAAAGATTTTACTGAACAAAAAACCATTTATTTTCATGTTAAAAATTTGGGCATCTTTATTGTTCATCAACATCTAGATGGCAAAATGAGCATGAATTTTCCAGTACGCCGTGCTGAGTTGGTGACAGATGTGCCTGAAGTGCTACGCCAAGCTTTAACCAAACCCTTTAAAGCGGTGTATTTAAACCAGCAGGCGTACATTGTCATCTACGAATCGGTACAAGATGTATGTGATGAACGCCCAAATATGGAACTGCTCAAAACGCTTGGCAAAATCCGTACTGCGATTACCGCAGATGCGAGCCAACTGGATGTTGCCATTAGCAGTTTTGATCAGCAATATGACTGTGTATCACGTTATTTTGCACCCGCCAATGGTATTCCTGAAGACCCAGTCACAGGTTCGATTCATACAGGTATTATTCCAATCTGGGCAGAAAAATTAGCCAAAACCGAACTGATCGCTTATCAGGCTTCAAGCCGTGGCGGGACGTTGTATTGCAAAATGTTAGAACATGATCGCATTGAAATTTCAGGTTATGCGCGTCTTTTTATGCAAGCCAAGCTTGAAGTTGAATAGCCCATTAAAAAAGCCCCATACGGGGCTTTTTTAGTTAATCATGTGGTTTATGTTCATGTTTATGCGCATGATGTTCTTCGGTGCGACGGAAACGTAAGTAATTTTCAAATTGGTCGCAATATTCGTCATAGTTATCTTCTAGCATCAATTGGAATTGTTGCAATAAATATGACATCACTTGTTCTTTAGCGGCGCGCATTTCTTCGCCATCTTTAAAGTTGTTGGCAGCCACCCAAGTATTAAAGCGTGATGCAGCAAACAGCATTGCAGAGCTGACTTGACCACGGAGGTCATGCGGTTTAACAGTTGAGCCTTTTTCAATATGGCAAAATTCGTTGGCTTGTTTAATAAACGCATCAGCCCGTTCAAAAAAAGCCGCATTTAACGCTTCTTCTTCGGTTACATCGGTTGCTTCAATCTTTTGAACCATGAACTGTTCCTAAACATCAATATCTAAAGCGCCATTATAGGCAAAGCCTTGCAGAAACTAAACCTTTGCCTTAATCTAAAAATAGCCTAAGTATTTTAAAAAGAGGGATACGATGAAGGACAATGCAATTGCTATACAAAGTTTAAAAAACGACATTGCGCTATTACGTCAACACATTTGGCCACCGCAAGACTTGGCACATGTCGAAGGCTTGCCAATTTATTATGGGACAGCGCAAGAGGTAGAGCGCTATGCTGCACAGTGGCAAGACCTCATTAGTCGGGCACAAGATTTATTCCAACCCTTTATGGCAGAAGAAGGCGAGGTCATGGATGCTATTCATCTGCCGAGTCACTTAAATCTACCGTTATTTTATTTTCATGTGGATCGGATTCGGATTAACAAAACCCGGGCCAAAGAGTCTAAAACTTTTCGTGGGGTAGCCAGCCTCATTGAAAAATGTGGTCAGTTTGAGCAAGATCAAATTTTTGCCATGCAAGATTGGCTGGCAACCGATAGCACCGCAGCATTGGTGGCACACCGTGAATTTATTGATTTACGTACCTATGTGTTTCAGCATGGGCAAAGTGACTATACCCGCACGCGCTTTTACGTCAATGGCATTGTATTAAGTGTAGAGCCGCATTTTAAATTGGTGGATGCACGAGACAAACCACGTAAACAACGCAATGACAGTTATAGTGACCCCATTGCCGATAACGGCACATGGAAGATTTTTGCCAAAAATCGCTAAAATCATAACACTTGAGCCGAGCTCCGCATGCTAGGCTAAAGGCAATAAAACAACAACAAAGACTACATATGCCACCATGGATCGCGTTTTGCTATGCTGTTTTTTTAATGGCCACCAGCCTGTGGGTGATGCTGTTGATTTGGGTGCAACAACCCATTTCAGCAGCACTCAGTTATTTACTCATAGCGATATGGCTGATTTTTGCCAGCTTATGTTTTTACTTACGTGCGCCTCGCCAAGCGCATTTAAAATATGTACAAGCCCTATATTTCATTAGTTTTACTGTAGTGGTGGGCTATTTTTTCTTACTTAAACCGCAAAATGACCGCCAATGGCAAGCCAATGTTGAACGTATAGCCAATTATCGTTTTGTCGATGGCCAAGTCGAGATTCAAAACGTACGTAATTTTATTTGGCACAGTGATGAGCAATACACCACCCAATGGGAAACTCGGCGCTATGCTTTAGAAAATATTGAGCGTGTGGATTTAATTGTTTCACATTTTATTCAAGGTCTAGTGGCACACGCGTTTATCAGCTTTGGGTTTCAAGATGGTCAACATTTGGCATTTTCTTTAGAAGTACGCCAAGAACAACATGAAGGCTTTTCAGTCTTGGGTGGCTTTTTTCGGCAATACGAATTGGCTTTAGTGGTAGGCGATGAGAACGATGTCATTTATGCGCGCAGTAATATTCGTGATGAGGAGGTCTATATTTATCCTATACGTATGCAGCCCACTGAAATGCAGATGTTATTTTTAGAATATCTCAATCAAGCCAATCGCCTCAATCATCAGCCACGTTGGTACAATACCTTAGTCAGTAATTGCACTACGATTTTATTTGACTTGATTGAATATGCTATGGGCAACGTGCCGCGTGATTACCGTGTTTTATTACCGGGGTTATTACCTGATTATCTGTATGTTCATGGTCAATTGGATCAAAGCATCAGTCTTGACGAATGGAAAAAGCGTGCCCATGTCAATCCCAAGACTGCACACTTAACACAAGGCCCAGATCAGGCACAGCCTCTATTTTCGCAGCTGATTCGTCTGCCTTAAAGTTTTGCCTGTTGGGCAAAGCGTTTTAAGGCAAGGTCTGCCTGTGTTAAGACATGCATTTGCTGTGCCCTAATCCAACCCAACATAAACCAATAACGCGGCTCTTGTTGAAGTGCAGGCACAATTAAGGTTTCAGCCACGCTTAGATCATTAAACTCTCCTAGCACTTCTTGCAGCGGTTTTAACGCCTTTAAATACGCTTTAACCACTTTAGGTTTTAACACGCCACGTGTTAACTCTAAGCTATACCGTAATTGTTTAACCTGTTTGCGTAATTGATGCTTTTCTTCAATCGATAAATCCATAAAGACATGCTGTTGCGCCACAACTTTGTGATGTAACTTGCCAATACGTTGATTAACCTGTGTTTGCAGTGAAGTTGGTGGCTGGGCAACTTGGCTTTGACTAAAAGCAATTAAATCTAACCAAAGCAAGGTCGTGGTTGATTCACGAAACAAGTGGCTTAAGTTCACGCTTTTTGTAGGTGTCTGAGGCAATTGATCCAGCGGTGAGCCTGCTTGTTGGAGGAGTGGGATTAAGCTTTCATTTAACGCATCTTGATCGCGTGTCGTACCTAACTGTTGAAAGATTTGCCTTAATTGTTGTTGCCATGGCGCTAAGTCAGTTATGGTCCAGTGTTGGAAGGTTTTAAAGGCACTTCTTAAGCGTCGAATAGCAACCCTTACTTGATGTACATGTTCTGCATGGTAATCATTGCGGGCAATGGCACTGGCATTGGGCAATAGATGTTGTAGACAGTGATTGACCATACGACGTAGAGCTTGTTCAGTAGATTGCTTTTTCTGTAAGAGAAAATTGCTTTGATAAGTCGCTGGCTGTTGATCTGCGTCTAGCAGCGCATAACCGCGTTCTGCTTTACTTTGCGTATCTAAATATAAGCTATATTTCTGCACCCAAGGACGTATTACCTTAATGAGCTCAGTGATTGGACCGCTTTTAAGCTCAAACTCAATTTCTGAAATCTTGACCTTTTTATCTTTTGTGATCAACCAACCTTGATCTAGAGCAATTTCAATTGTGCTATTTGGCTGTTGTTGCTCGAGTATTTGCCGCTGCACCTCGGTACTGAGTTGTCGTACCAGAGATTTTTGTCTATGCAGAATTGGTTTTAATAATGCTTGTGCTTGAGGATGTTGTTGATAAAGCTTTAGATCAAGATTTTCAGGTGCTTGTTTTAAGGCAATATCAATTTCAATACGGGTGGCGGCTTGTGAACTTGGAGCTTTTAAGGTTTGCTTCCAGACTTGATTTTCCAGACGTTGCCTCAATGAGATATTGGCTTGGGCTAATTCAAGCTCGGGGGTGTCATAATAATGTGCGACTAAGCTTAAAAGAGTAGGCTTTAGCTGTAAAATGGCCTTGGTTAATGCTTTTGTTTGTGCGGTAGGAATTTGAAATTTTAGTTCTATCTCAGACATTTTAGCGGCTCTTTTTTAGTATATGTATCACTATATACAAAAATTGAGCCACTGCATGTAAGCAAAAGTGGTCTTATTTTAAAAATTTACGACTGAGTAAAAATTGCCCTGTCACCTCTAGCACGCGTTCAGCATACACTTCTTGTTTAGCCGTGAGCCAACCTAAAGCAAACCAGTCACTGGCGGCCAGTTCAGTGTCTTGTAAATATTGACTGGCTAAATGAAGTAAATGATATTCCTCAGCAGCAATGTCGGCATCATTCAACGCTTTGGCATATTTTTGCAAATTCTTCACATCATAAATTTGCGTGAGTAAGGGAAAGCTAAACTTAAGTTGCTGCAAGGCTGTAATAAGCACATCAATGGAGTTTAAGTTTTCAGGGCTTGCCTGATGTAAGGCATCAGCCAATTGTTTGTAGTGTTGCTGTAAGGTGTGCTGCGCGGTGGTTTTTAAATCAAATAAAGAGTTTGGCTCGGCATGTCCTAAACTAAAGGTCAGCAACTCTAAGAAGTGATGCACATTTTGCGTTGAGCGAACTAAGTTATTGAGCTTTTCCGTTGCATAGAGCAAGTCTTGTGCGAGACTGGCACTCGTCGTGGGACTTTGCAGCAATTGTTCTAAGGTGCTTTGCATATGTTGTAAATGCTTCAGCTGTTCAAATTGACCTTTAAATGCAGCTAATTGATGCGCCCATTTGTCAGAGATATCGGCACTCCAATCTTTAAACAATAACACGCTTAAATGTAATTGATGCAACGCTTGATGGGCTTGCTGAATATGTTCAGCATTGGCAACACCTGCTGACATAGCAGCAATATTGGGCAATAAGTGCTGCATTTGTTGGGAAATTAATTGACGTACATTACGATCGGCAGTTTCTTTTTTAGAAAATTGCAGGGCTTTACCCAGCTGAGCCGGGCTCACTTGTAGGTCGTCTGCTAACAAATTGCCAAATTCAGCTTTACTGCGTACATCGAGCCAAAGTTGATATTTTTTTACCCATTCAAAACTAAAAGTCAATAAATCTTGTACTGAGCCCGCTTTTAATTCAAATTCGACCTCATGAATGGGCATGATGCGCCCTTGAGCACGAATTTCACCAATATCTAGACTGACTTCAATGTGACTCTCGCCATAGGGCATGACGCGTAAAGTACGCTCAATATCGGTTTCAAAGATCAGTTGCAATTGATCAAGATTATCCGCTAAGGCGTCTTTCAGTAATTGTTCGGCTTCGGGCACAGCACGGTAAATACTTAAATCCAATGCTGGCGAGTGCTCTAATATGCCTAAATCATGATTATGTTCAAAACGGGCCAAATGACTGCGGCTGGCTTTAAAGGTTTGTACCCATCTGTCGCCTTCTAAACGCTGCCGAATCGCAGCGCGTGCTTGAGCTAATTTTTTATCTTGAGTGTCGTAATACTTGGCTTGAAGTTGAAGCTGTTCAGATTTTTTCGGATCTAAGGCTTTCATTAACGCAGTACGACGCCCCTCAGGAATCTGAAATTTAAGTTCGACTTCAAGCATATCAATCACTTTTATAAAAATGGATGCCTCATTGTAACCAAAAAGCAGATCAAGAACAGGTCGGCTGTGTTGCTTTTGAGCACAGCTTATCGCATGTTAGATAGCACGATATACAATAACAAAAGGATTTAAACATGAACGCTTTGCTACAAGCGCAGTTGCCCATTCAAAATTATCAGCAGTTTTATCGTTTTTATTTAAGCGAGCATCGCAATATCAGCAGCCGTCGTTTACATGTTTTAGGCAGTAGTTTAGCTTTGGTGAGTGTAACGGCAGCCATCATCCAAGCAAAGCCACGTTATATATTGTATGGTATTGCCGCAGGCTATGCCTGTGCATGGCTTGGACATTTTAAATATGAACGTAATCGTCCTGCCAGTTTTAAACAGCCTGTATACAGTTTTATCTCGGATTGGCGCATGTTGGCCGATGTGCTACGCGGCAAGATTAGTCTAAAAAATCAGAGTTTAGATAAAATTAACTGCGAATAAAGCCACCACTTCAGCCACGATCTTTTGCTTATAACAGAACAGTGCCATAATGCGGCATTGTTTAAATTTAGAGTATTTGGCACATGCGCGGTTTATATTTAATTACCAATGATGATCCAATTGAGCTATTGCTTGCTAAGTTAGAAGGCGCAATGGCAACTTATGAAGTGGCTGTATTGCAATATCGTCGCAAAAAAGTGCCAAAAGACCAGCAAGCTTATGAAATTGAGTACATGAAACATTTATGTGCCCAATACAAAGTACCCTTTGTGATTAATGATGATTTAGAAGCAGCGGTGCATTACGGTGTAGGCGTACATTTGGGTCAAGATGATGGTTCGATTGTAGAAGCAGTGGCACGTTTACCTAAAAACGTCCTTATTGGGCGTAGTTGCAATAACTCGCTAGAACTTGCCAAACAAGCTGTCGCAGATGGCGCGAATTACGTGGCATTTGGTGCGATTTTTGCCACAGACACTAAACCAGAAGCGGGCAATATTGGTCTAGACACCTTAAAACAAGCCAAAGCTGAGTTGAATGTGCCGATTTGTGCGATTGGTGGTTTAACTGTTGAAAATTCAAAAGAAGTCATTGCTGCGGGTGCTGATCTGTGTGCTGTGGTGAGTGATGTATTGGGTCGCTCGATGTCTGTGGTTGGCCAACGTGTCTATGATTGGTCAGAACTATTTGCCGACCAAGCTTAAATTTTTATTTAATTTTTATTTGAGAATACAACATGCGTTTATCTGCAAAGCAAGAACAATTATTTAAACAAGCCAGCAAACATATTCCAGGTGGGGTGAACTCACCTGTACGCGCTTTTAATGGCGTTGGTGGGACACCTGTATTTATTGAAAAAGCCCAAGGTGCTTATTTATTTGATGTCGACGGTAAACGTTATGTCGACTATGTGGGTTCTTGGGGGCCAATGATTTTAGGTCATGCCCATCCTGATATTATTCGAGCTGTACAAACGGCTGCGGTTGATGGTTTAAGCTTTGGTGCTCCAACCGTACATGAAACCACATTGGCCGATATTATCTGTGAAATCATGCCATCGATTGAATTGGTACGTATGACCAACTCAGGTACAGAAGCGACCATGACCGCGATTCGCTTAGCGCGTGGTTATACAGGGCGTGACAAAATCGTTAAATTCGAAGGCTGCTACCACGGTCATTCAGATTCATTACTGGTTAAAGCAGGTTCAGGCCTTTTAACTAAAGGTGAAGGCGAGGCGACATCAGCAGGCGTACCAGCCGATTTTGCCAAACATACTTTAACTCTGCCGTATAACGACATTGAAACTTTAAAAGAATGTTTTGCTAAATTTGGTTCTGAAATTGCCGGTGTGATTGTGGAACCTGTCGCAGGTAACATGAATTTGGTCGCACCAATTCAAGGTTTCTTACAAGCGATTCGTGAAGTGTGTGACGAGCATGGCTCGGTCTTTATTATTGATGAGGTGATGACTGGCTTCCGCGTTGGCTTAGGCGGTGCACAGGCGCATTATGGCGTAAAACCTGATCTTACCACTTTAGGTAAAATCATTGGTGCTGGCTTACCTGTGGGTGCTTTTGGTGGTAAACGCGAAGTGATGGAATGTATCGCACCACTCGGTTCTGTCTATCAAGCAGGCACATTGTCAGGTAATCCATTGGCAATGCGTGCGGGTATTGAAATGTTTAAACATTTACGTGCCGAGGGTTTTTATGAAAACTTAACGGCCAAACTGGCTAAGTTACTGGTAGGTTTACAAGCTGCTGCTGATGAAGCCGGTATTGCCTTTAAAACGCAACAAGTAGGCGGTATGTTTGGTCTGTACTTTACTGATCAAGATGACATCACCAGCTTTGATTCAATGCTGAAATGTGATGTGGCGGCATTCCGTCAATTCTTCCATGGCATGTTAGAACGCGGTGTAAACTTAGCTCCTTCAGCTTTTGAAGCAGGCTTTTTCTCAAGCGCGCATTCGGATGAAGATATTGAATTTACCATTCAAGCCGCACGTGAAACCTTTGCTGCCATGAAAGCGTCAGCTTAACTTTTTACTATTGTCAAAGGCCCGTTGTATCAACGGGCTTTTTTATACATTTTTATGCTGAGAAAGCTTATGCAAACTAAACATTATTTAACTCTCACAGATGCCGAATTTTTATTAGAACAAGCCTATCAATATGCTCAACAGCATAATTTTAATGTCAGTATTGCGGTGGTGGATGAAACGGGCAGTGTACTTGCCATGAAGCGTATGGATGGCGCATCACCTATGACGGCCAACTTATGTCTAGAAAAAGCCAAATGCTCCGCGATGAGTCGTCGTCCATCAAAATTATTTGAAGATATCATTAAAGCGGGGCAAATGGGCTTTTTAACCATGCAGAGCTTTTCAGGCATGTTAGAAGGTGGTGAGCCGATTATCTATCAAGGTCAATTGGTGGGTGCGATGGGTGTTTCTGGAGTTAAATCTTATGAAGATGCACAAATTGCCCAGCATGCAATTCAGCAGTTTTTAGGCCAACAAGGTGCTTAAGTATTGTAAGCCTGAGCGTACAAAATAAAGCGATAATTGCCTATATATCTGAGCTTAGATTTTTATTATCTTAAACCCATAGGGAACAGGAAGTTTCCAGAACCAAAAACAACAATGATAAGTTCTACAACACATGGAAAGTTAGGTACGACAGGAGTTATACCTCAAGTAACCCCATACCCACAAAAGGCCCGACAGGACGTCGGGCCTTTTTATTGGTTTAAACTAACTTGTCCAGTCATTTAAAAATCTTTTTAGCTCAAGCTTGCTATAATGGCGTTTTTGTTTGCTGAGAAAATTGATGTTGTACCCCATGCCCAAAAAAATCCAATTGCGTCCTTCTCACGCCAAATGGGCTATTGATTCGACAAAAGCGGTTTTATTGTTGGTGGGTTTACATGATTTACGTCAGCAAGACAATCAACAGCATGAGTTATTGCTAAACCTCAGGGCTTTAGTCAAAAAGGCCAAAGCTTTAGATATTCCTATAGTCGATATTTATGGTGATGATTTAACTCAAGGCATGCAACGTTTAGGTGAGTTATTGTCACACTATCCGCAGTTAATGATTGCGGGACAAATTACCCCAATGCTGAAACAAATTCTGCCGCATTTATATAGCGTGACCGAGCAAATTTGCCTGATTGAAGATGCGATTTTATTGGGCAACCAAGAACAACATATTCAAGGGTTAGATAGTTTAACTGCACAAGGTTTTCAGCATATCAATAGCTATAGCTTAAAACGCTTATGGTCATTAAGTGCGCCAAGTGAACAGATTTTGTCACCCAAAGGAATTTTATTGGCCATTGCGGAACAGCTTGACTTAGAAGCTTTAGAAATTGATCCCACACAAGATCTACGTGCTTATGGTTTAGATTCTGTGGCCATTGTGAGCTTGATTGGTTTATGGCGTGCCAATGGTGCTGAGATTGTTTATGAGGATTTTTACGAGCATAACAGCGTACAAGCATTAATGCAGTTTTTGTTAAATTCGCGTTAATGCTGCTTTTTCGCTGAAAAGCGAAAAAAAGCCCAGCAATTATGTAATTCTGCATTGTAATTATGCCTTAAGCTTTTTATCATTGCCGCCTTATTTTTGTGATCAGCTTGGATTGGAATCTTGAGTAATTTTCTAACTGAACACCTGATTCATCGTGATCGGGATTTTATGGTCATTCATAAACCCGCAGGCCTACTCACGGTTCCCGGTAAAACCGAGGATTTACAAGATTGCTTAATCAATCGCTTATTAGTCATTGAACCAAATACCTTACTGATTCACCGTTTAGATCGGGATACTTCAGGCATTTTAGTCTTTGCCTTAAATAAAATGGGGCAAAAATCCATTGCACGTCAGTTCCAAGAACGCCAAACCGAAAAAGTCTATCAAGCCTTGGTGGCAGGTACGCTACAAGGCGAAGGCATTGTGTATGTGCCAGTGATTTATGATCCAAGTCGTCCGCCACTGCATATTGCTGCGCCTGAACATGACAAACCAGCCTTAACCCATTGGCAGGCGCTAGAGCATTTTGAGATTCAAGGCCAGCCAGTCACACGCGTTAAACTTAAACCGATTACGGGTCGTTCGCATCAACTTCGTGTGCATATGCAATATTTAGGACACCCGATAGTCGGTGATACTTTATATGCCAGCCCAGAACAACAATGCTTAATGCCGCGTTTATGTTTACATGCGGCACATTTAAGTTTTATGCATCCATTTCGTGATAAACCTGTGGCATTTGATTGCCCAGTCCCGTTTTAAACACCCAAACAAATAACCTCAACAAAGCTCACTTTTTGGTGGGCTTTATGTCACAATATATTGCGATAAGATGGCGTTTTCTGCTCCAATAAAGTGTTGAGCGCCGTCATAATTTTACAGATAAAGGTGGAAAAATTGCAGCAGTTTGCTATTGGTCAACGTTGGTTGTCAGACACAGAAACAGAACTCGGTCTAGGTGTTCTTATTGATGTAGATGAGCGATCGGTCAGCATTTTATTCCCAAAGAGCGATGAAACCCGTGTCTACGCACGTAGTAATGCGCCTTTATCTCGTATTGTGTTTAATGCGGGTGATGAACTGCATGACCAAGAAGGCATCACATGGCGAGTTGAGTCGTTTGAAGATCGTGGTGGCGTATTGCGTTACAACGTGATTCGTACATTAGAAGATGGTACAGATGAACGTAAATCGTTAAACGAAACCCGTATTGGCGCGACTATTCAGCTGTCTAAACCCTTAGAGCGTCTTTTGGCCAGCCAAATTGACTATAAAGAATGGTATGACTTACGTATTGAAGCGATGCTGATGCAAGCCAATATGCAAAGCAGCCGTTTACGTGGTTTAGTCGGCTCACGTGTCGGTTTAATTCCACATCAATTGTATATTGCACACGAAGTTGGTCAGCGTTTTGCACCGCGTGTGTTACTGGCCGATGAAGTGGGTTTAGGTAAGACCATTGAAGCTGGTTTAATTATCCATCAACAACTCAAAACCGGTCGCTCTGAACGTATTTTGATTTTGGTGCCTGATTCACTGCAATATCAGTGGATGATTGAAATGCGTCGTCGTTTTAATCTTGAGTTCTCGCTGTTTGACTTAACCCGCACGGCATCGATCAAAGAACACGACCCAGAACAAAACCCGTTTTTAACTGAACAACGCATTATTGCCTCTGTCGATCTGATGATTGACCATGATGATTTGCGTGAACAAGCCTTAGAAGCAGGTTTTGACTTATTGGTGGTGGATGAAGCGCATCACTTAATGTGGAGTGAAGACGAAGGTGGTAACGACCGTTACGATCTTGTTGAAGAACTAGCACAGCAAACCGCTGGCGTTTTACTATTAACAGCAACCCCTGAACAATTGGGTGTCGAAAGTCACTTTGCCCGTTTACGCTTACTTGATCCACAGCGCTTTAGCTCGCTTGATCGCTTCTTAGATGAAGAAGAACAATATCAACATACCGCTAAAATTGCTGAAGTGTTGATGTCGGATTTGCCGCTTGAAGAGCAGCATTTAAGCGCACTTGAAGCTTTACTCGGTCATCGTATTGAAGATCAGCCTGAGCAACGTTTCCGTGCGATTCATGAATTACTCGACCGTCATGGTACAGGGCGTATTTTATTCCGTAATACGCGTGAAGCGATTCAAGGTTTCCCAGGTCGTGATTGTCAGCCTGCGCCACTGATTGCACCGGAAAACTGGTCAAAAGATGGTAAATTACGTGAACAAATGTGGCCAGAAGAAGCACAGCTTGACGGTGCTTGGATGGAACATGATCCACGCGTCATGTGGCTGATGGAAAAACTTCGTGTCGATTTAAAACACAAAAAAGTGCTTTTAATTGCCCGTAGTGGCCCTGTGGTTGAAGCTTTAGAAAACGTATTACGTTTACATGCTGGTATTCGTACAGCCATGTTCCATGAGGGCATGAGTTTATTAGAACGTGACCAAGCTGCGGCTTATTTCGCGGAAGACTCATATGGTGCACAAATTTTACTCTGTTCAGAAATTGGTTCAGAAGGGCGTAACTTCCAGTTTGCCTCTGACTTAATTTTATTTGACTTGCCTGCTAACCCAGATGTGTTAGAACAGCGTATTGGTCGTTTAGACCGTATTGGTCAAGAAAATCGTATTCAAATTCATGTGCCATACCTGATGGGGACTGCACAAGAGCGCATGTTCCGTTGGTATAACGAAGGTTTAAATATCTTTAGTAATATTTCACCAACGGCGCAAACCCTACAAGAAAACTTTATTGTGGACTTAAAAGATTGCTTATTGAGTGATCAAGGTCAGCGTTTTGAAGATTTGCTTGAGGAAGTGTCTGTACAGCGTGAAGCCTTAGAGCGTGAATTACAAGCCGGTCGTGACCGTTTGCTTGAGTACAACTCATGCCGTCCAATGGTGGCGCAAGAGATTGTGAACGCACTTGAAGACTATGATGATAACACCACCTTGCCAATGTTTATGAAGCGCTTTATGGCCTCAACCAACATTGATTTTGATGAGCAAAGTAATGGTACGGTGATCATCAAGCCAACTGATCAAATGCAAGTGCAAGGTTTAACCCTTGATGAAGAAGGCATGACCGCGACCTTCTACCGTGATCAAGCCCAAATTCGCGAAGATGCACAGTATTTAACTTTAGAGCATCCATTTACCGAAAGCGTGATGGAGATGATCAATACACAAGGCTTTGGGAGTACCAATGTTGCGATTTTAAAATCAGCGGCACTGCCACAAGGTTCTGTATTGGTCGAAGTATGGTTTAAAGTCGATGTGGTGGCACCAAAAGCCTTGAACTTGCCAGCCAGCTTACCGCAACAATTGGTACGTGTATTATTAAGTGAAAAAGGTCAGGATTTATCACAAAAGGTTGCACCTGAAGTGTTAAAGCCATACTTACATCATTTAGATAGCAACAGTTGCCGCCAAGTGGTGAAAGCCCGTCGTGATGTGATTGAAGCACGTTATGCTCAAGCTTTAGAACTAGCCAAAGCAGCTTTACCTCAATTTAAGCAACAAGCGAAAGAAGTGTATGGTGGTAAATGGCAATACGAAATTGATCGTTTAACTTACCTGAAACAATTTAACCCAAGTATTCGTGAAGATGAAATTACACGTCTACAAAAATTGCAAAAAGAAGGTTTAAGTTTACTCGATGGCCTAGGCGTAACACCTGAAGCGATTCAAGTCATGGTGGTAGTTAAACCATAACGAGCATCAAAAAAAGCAGCTTTCGAGCTGCTTTTTTTATTACCTAATAAAGCACATATTAACGAATTTTGGCTTCATCTAAATGGCGTGCGCCTTCTAAAATCATGCGTAACATAATCATGGTTTGCTCAGCCACCACTTTACGTTCTTCACTTGGCATATCAATCACTTTAGCGCCCATATTAAACACCAACTGGGTAATGGCTTTGGCCACTAAATCAGGATGCGCAATTTTACTGCGGTTAATTTTTTCTAACACAATCAGGTCTTCTTGCAGTTCTTGTTGGAAAAAATTTAACTGACGTTCTACCGCTTCTTTATAAGATTTAGAACCTGTATAACCTTCACGTAATAATAAGCTTAAGTTGCCTTCATCGGCATCGAGCTGTTCAATAAACACTTCAACTGAAGTACGGATAATACTGCTTTGTCTAGAGGCTTTTAAACGCGCTTGATGCAAAATTTGCCGTAATACAATCCCAGAACGTTCAATCAATTCAATTGCGAGTTCATCAATATCTTTAAAATGACGGTAAAAGCTATTGGGCGCAATACCTGCCTCACGTGCTACTTCACGTAAACTTAAAGCAGCAATGCTTTTGGTTGGGCCAATTAAATTGAGTGCTGCTTGGAATAATTCTTCTTTGGTAATGGTGGCTTTACGTCCTGCTGAACGCGTAATCACCGGCTGTGTAGACAGCGGTTCAGCAGTGTGCACATCGGTACTGGCATGAATCAAAGACGGGTTCATAAGAATGAGGAATATAAAGACATCTTTTGCATTATAGCGAGTTTTACTGCTGGATTGTGATTTGTTTATCGATTGGATAAAATCTGATCTAATATATATACAAATATATATACATGTGTATAATAATTAAAGTTTCGTCGGTTTTGGTGCATCAATATGCATACAACAGTAAAAAAATCTCCTCTTAATCTGTTATTGAATGCGGTGTTAGAGCCACGTGATGCCGATTTTTGGCTACAAAAAATTAACCCACTTTGGTCGGTAGAGCAGGCCTTGGGTAAAATTGTTCATAAAGATCAAACAGCACAAGATACTTTAAGTTTCACATTACAAGTCAATAAACACTTTAATATGGGTCAAGCAGGTCAACATCATCCTGTGTTTGTGGTGGTCAATGGGGTGCGTTATGAACGCAGCTATAGCCTAACGAAAATTGATGATCGACATGTCCTGCTCACGGTAAAAAAAGTCGCTGGTGGTAAGGTCAGCACATGGTTAACCCAACACGCAAAAGTGGGCGATATTTTAGAGTTAGGTCAACCTTTTGGTGAAATGACTTTGCCTAAAAGCACTGCACCTTTGGTGTTATTAGCAGCAGGCAGTGGCATCACGCCAATGTACAGCTTAGTGCAAAGCTTAGTACATACCCAGCAAATGACCGATCAGAAGGTAACGCTCTTGTATTGGGTCAAAACCCAAGCTGATGCGGCCTTTGTTGAGCAATTTCAAACGTGGGCACAGCAATACGTCAACTTTAATTTTGAACTGTTATGTACCCAAGAGGCGCCACAAGCTGAACGCTTAAATACACAGCATTTAGCATCGCTTGGCGAGATTCAACATGCCATTGTGTATGCCTGTGGGCCATCTGGTTTTGCCAAACAAGCACAACAGATGTTTGCAGAGGCGCATACCATTCATACTGAAGCATTTAGTATGAGCACTGAGTCAAGCGCTGAAACAGGTTTTGTTAATGTGACACTCACTCAATCGAATAAAGTTGTGACGATTCCTAAAGGTCAGTCAATTTTAGTGAGTCTTGAGCAACAAAATATTAAGCCAAAGCATGGTTGTCGCATGGGTATTTGTAATAAATGCGCATGTAACAAGGTTGAAGGCAGCACCAAAAATATTGTCAATGGTGGTCAAAATGCCGAACCTGGCAATTTATTAAAAATTTGTGTTAATTCCGCGCAGTCGGATCTAATTATTGATCTGTAATGGAGCCTAAAAATTATGAATATGCCCGTTAAAATCGAATATTTTAAAAATCCGAAAAACCGCGAATTAACTCAGGCGGAATTGGACAACTTGGCGCGTGAACTCGATGCCATTAAACAAGAAGTGTTGGATGATATTGGTGAAAAAGATGCCAAATACATCCGTAAAGTTTACTCAACCATTCGTTATACTTCAATTGCAGGACGTGCCTGCTTATTTGCAGGTTGGTTCCCACCAGCTTGGGTGTTAGGCACAGGCTTATTAGGTGTAGCCAAGATTCTAGAGAACATGGAGCTGGGTCATAACGTCATGCATGGTCAATACGACTGGATGAATGATCCAAAGTTCAATGGTCAGACTTATGAATGGGATATTGTAGGTACCGCAGATAACTGGCGTCAAACCCATAACTATAAACACCATACCTATACCAATATTAAAGGGATGGATGATGATATTGGTTATGGTTTAGTACGTTTGTTTCCAGAACAACGGTGGAAGCCAGGACATTTATTACAGCCTTTATATAGCATCCCATTTTGTACTTTGTTCCAATGGGGCGTGGCAATTCAGAACTTAGAAATTGGTAAAGTCTGGATGGGACGCAAGAGCAAACAACAACTTAAAGAAGAATGGCGTCCGCTGCAAAAGAAAATCTCTAAACAATTGTTTAAAGATTATGTCTTCTTCCCAGTGATTGCAGGTCCAGCGGCATTGCCTGTCCTGACAGGAAATATGGTGGCCAATGGTATTCGTAACGTTTGGACATTTAGTATTATTTTCTGTGGTCACTTTACCAAAGATGTAGAAGTGTTCCCAAAAAGTGTGATGCAAAATGAAAGCCGTGGTCATTGGTATATGCGCCAAATTCGTGGTTCATCAAACCTCACTGGTTCAGAAGCGTTCCATATTTTAACAGGTCACTTAAGTCATCAGATTGAACATCATTTGTTCCCTGATGTACCGGCACGTCGTTATCGCCAAATGGCACCAAAAGTAGAAGCAGTATGTGAAAAATATGGCTTAAACTACAACAATGCTAGTTTAGTGAAACAATATGGCAGCGTGTTAAAACGTATTGTGAAATACGCGTTCCCATTTAAAAAATAAGCTTGCTATGACTTGCGAGTAAAAACCACCCAATTGGGTGGTTTTTTATGCTGATTTTAACCCTAAAGGTGGTAAATCTAGATCTCGTCCAAGCATAAACGGGTAGTCGGCAAGCGCCAGCAAAGCTTCGTCTTCATGACTATTGCCATAGGCATAAATATTCGCAAACTGAGTTAAATCATAAGTTGCTTGTACGCGCAGGCTTTTTTGTTCCCCGCTACAATCAGGGGTTTGATAATGCCCAGTAAATTTGCCTTGTACAATCTGTGGTTGGGTGCAGATTAAATCAATATCTAAATAATCACAGAGGGGCTTTAGGTAGAGATCCAAAGAAGCAGAAACCAACGCCACGCGATCACCCTGCGCCTGATGGGCTTTTAAACGAATTAACATTTGACTATCTAAATGTTTGATCAATTGCTCAGCGTATTCAGTGGCAATTTTCTGGAGAAAGGCCGCATCTTGATCTTTAAACATATGATAAAACAATGTTTGCCGCATTTGATCGGCAGGGTAACACTGTAAATAATAAGCTTGAATTTTAGGTAAAATTTTAATCCCTTGCCGCACAATATGGCGTTTTTTTAAGGCGTAAAAAATAAAGCCGGTAAAACTGTCTTGGCAGCATAAGGTGCCATCAAAATCAAACAGGGCTAAATTTTGATACGTTTGGCACGTTGCATACATGTTTCATAGCGTCCATTTACGCGGCTCGCAAACCAATTGGTATTATAATCACGGCTCAGTTTAGGCCCTGAAATCACGACTTCTGGCATCACCGCATACATTGGGTCTTTACCAGTTTTTTCCTGATACAAACGTGTGATTTCCTTATAAGTTGCTGTGTCTTCAAATTTCTTGTCTTTTTCTTTCTTTAAGTCAGAACGAATTTGGCGTGGTGTGATCAGTACTTTTTCCACAGCAAATAGATTAATTAAAGCGGTCTCAGACTGACTTTTTTGGGGGCGCTCAGAACCATCTTTGCTGTAAAGCAGTAAGTCGCCATCTAAATCAAGATCAATCTCGGCCACGCTATTTAACATTTTCTGAAAGGCGGCATTACGACTTGAATACATGCCCGAGTTATAGTCGGCAAAGCGATAAATGGCACGGTCATAGTCGGTTGGATACATCATCAACCGGTGAATACCATAATATAAGCCGCCATATTGGCTATACAGGTCAGTGCGTAACTCTGCCATATTGCCCCCTTGGCGTTTATGCTCTTTGGCATAACTAATATGCACTTGCATAGAACCTAAGGTGGTAATGGGATTCATTTTTTCGCCAATATCTTGACCCACCAATTTTGCGGCGCCGGTTAAGGCACTGACATGGTAATGCTTGGACATATAGTCAAAAATTTCACGATATAATTCATCTAATTCACGCTCAGTTTTGACTTTACGCATTTGGCTTAAATAATTATTGTCAGGGGTAGGTTGGTTACGTAGCACATCTTGGAAGTAACCTGCCACTGTACCGCCAATCTTTTCACCTAATTTTTCAGTAAACTTTTCTTCTAAACGATCTTCAACTTCCTTGACTGCTTTCACCCCTAAACCTGCGACTTGTGGATCAGCCACAAAGTTAGATTCTTGATCCACCACTGCAATAATACTACACACATTATCTTTGGTTTGAGGAATGCCAAATTGCTCAGTAATATCATAAATGTCTTTTGCCCAAGTGTCGCGTTGATTGACTCGGTTTGGGATGAGCTTTTGAATTTGTTCAGTATTTAAAGTTGGCTCATCTTGATTATTCCACCAAGCGCTATCACCGCAGGCAGTTAAACTCAAACTAAGGGTTGTTATAACAAGAGGGAGATAAGCGTTTTTCATAACCATAAACACGCAGTAAACAGGTGAGCTCAAAAGGTAGATGCAGTATACTCACAATATCGTAAAAGTTAAGAATATATATGTATATTGGTCCTTATCAACTGTCAAATAATTTGATCGTTGCACCGATGGCAGGGGTGACGGATCGACCTTTCCGTACCTTATGTAAATATTTTGGCGCAGGGCATGCGGTCAGTGAAATGATGACCTCAGACAAGACCTTGCGTATGAGCAAGAAAAGCTTATATCGTGCCAATTTTGATGGTGAATTAGCACCGATCTCTGCGCAAATTGCCGGTTCTGACCCGCAGGATTTAGCAGAAGCTGCACGTTATCAAGTGGCCAATGGCGCGCAAATTGTTGACATTAATATGGGCTGCCCAGCTAAAAAAGTCTGTAATAAGCTGGCAGGTTCGGCTTTATTGCAAGATGAAGATTTAGTCGCGCGTATTTTAGATGCGGTGGTGGCGGCAGTGGATGTTCCTGTAACCTTAAAAACCCGCCTTGGCTATTTAAATGGTCAAGAAAATATTATGCGTGTAGCCAAACGTGCTGAAGAAGCAGGCATTGCGGCTTTGGCTTTACATGGGCGTACTCGTGAAGATATGTATTTAAATACAGCACGTTATAGTCTGATTAAAGATGTTAAAAGCATGCTGAGTATTCCAGTCATTGCCAATGGCGACATCGATAGCCCAGAAAAAGCCAAATATGTGTTGGATTATACTGGTGCTGATGCGGTGATGATTGGACGTGCTGCACAAGGCCGACCGTGGATTTTTCGTGAAATTGCTCATTATTTAGCAACAGGTGAGCACTTGGCTGCACCTTCTATTGCAGAAGTGCAACAGGTCTTGCTAGGTCATTTAAGCGAATTGTACGAATTTTATGGTGAATATTCAGGTTGTCGTATTTCCCGTAAACATATTGCTTGGTATACCAAAGGTTTACGTTCAGGTAATGAATTTCGGCAAAATATGTATAAGGTTGAAAGTACAACCGATCAATTTAAAGTGGTCGAAGACTACTTTAATCAGTTGCTTGCCCATGGTGAAATCATGAGTGATGTACAAGTGGAAGCTGTAGATTTACTGCAACCTTAACGATTTAAAAGCAAAAAAACCGCCCTTGAAAGGCGGTTTTTTAATGTACTGCGTTAAGGTGTTGCTACAGTCTCTACTGGCGCTACAGGTTGTTTTTGCGACTTATTTTGCAAGACATCCGCACCAAATCCAACCACTACTAAAAAAACTAATACATAGCCCACAATTTTTCCCCAAAAAATAAGCGAGCTGATATTAAACTAAAATGTGTGAGGTAGCTTCATTTCGAGTACAACAAGATTAATTAAATCGGCGGGTTCTAAAGCTCGAATTTGTGCCACACGTGTGCCTGCCCAAAAGGCAGCAAAATCATGCTGATCATGCTCAGCCGCAATACTATTTAATTGTTTTGCTAAATCATAGGCATAGGGGTAAGGGGCGACGTTTGGTCGTTGTGGATGATCGATTTGAGTATGCCAATGATTAATTAAACCGCGAGCAGGACGTCCTGAAATGCTGCTGGTGATTTGTGTAACAGGTTGTTTAAATAAAGCTGCCCGATAGGCTGCATTAGCATTTGAGCTTTTACATTGAATAAAAGCCGTGCCCATTTGCACTGCACTGGCACCTAGATTTAACATTTTTGCTGCATGTTGCCCATTCATAATGCCACCCGCCGCGACAATGGGTAGGCTGCAATGTGCGGTTAATAGTTGCACCAAATCTTTGGTGGTAATGGCGCTGTCGAGATGTTGGTTGAAAATACCACGATGTCCACCAGCTTCAATGCCTTGGGCAATAATCACATCAATCCCTGCCGCTTCAATAGCTTGGGCTTCGATTAAATTGGTGGCAGATACCATCGTCACAATGCCAGCGGCTTTTAAGGCCTGAATTTGGTGTGCATGTGGAATACCAAAATGAAAACTCACTGCTTGAGGGTGCGTTTCTAAGACCACTTTTAAATAATCATCATTGTCTAAAAAGCTTGGATAAATACAACTGAGTTGTTGCGGGGGGTGTACCTGATATTTTTGAAAAAAAGGCGCCATATAGTCACGCCATGCTTGTGCCTGTGCAGCGTCGAGTGCTTGAGTTTGATGACAAAAGAAATTGACTTGAAAGGGACGGTCGGTGAGTGCTTGGGTAGCTAAAATTTGCTGTAATGCTTGTGCTGGGGTATTTGCACCTAAACCTAAGGCACCTAAACCACCCGCATTGGAAACTTCCGCTGCCAATTGTGGGGTAGTCACGCCTGCCATGGGGGCCAGAAATATGGGATGTTGTAACTGTAATAATTGTTGTAAAGGCATATCAAAGCTCCTGTCTTCAGGCTTACTTTGCCAAGTTTGCCTGCATTAAGCAACGCATATGACAGACAAAATAACCAACATCACCGCTTTAAATACTAAAGTCAGCACCATAAAAAAAGCCCATCGAAATGGGCTTTTTACTTAGCAACCTGTTAATTTTTCAGGTTGTGGTTTTTCATCTGGAAAGAAGATTGGGCGTAGTTTGACACCTACACCATTACCAATAAAGGCAAAGATCAGCCATAACCAACCGTGTAAACTGCCTGAAGCAATACCACTAAAATAAGCACCAATATTACAGCCGTATGCCAAACGTGCACCATAGCCCAATAAAATACCGCCCACAATTGCGGCAATTAAGGAACGTGCTGGAATATTAAAATTAGGTGCAAATTTACCCGCAAGACTTGCTGCCAACAAAGCACCCAGCATAATGCCAAAGTTCATCATGGAGGTGATGTCAAACCATAATGAATTGGCTAAGGCTTTGGCATTGCTTGGTTGTTGCCAGTAATCCCATACGCTTACATCCACACCTACCAGCATGGCAGCTTTAGCACCCCAAACCGCCAAGGCAGAGGTCACGCCCCATGGACGACCTGCTAAGGCTAATGTGGCAAAGTTAAGCACAGTTAAAATTAAACCGCCCCAAATCAAAGGCCAAGGCCCTTGTAAGAAGCGTTTAAATCCTTGATGTTGGCTTTGTGGTTCAATTTCTAAACTGCCATGGCGTTTTTTCTCTACCCATACGGTCGCCAAAGCAATTAAGGCAAACAGCACAAAGTTCAGCAATAATGCAGGCATCACCCCAAGACTGGTGACCATAGACATTGGTCCTAAACTTGGTAGAGCAAACCACCACTCGAGATGGCTGGTCGCAATTAACGAACCAAAACAGAAAAATACCAAGGTCACTAGCATACGTGAGCTACCACCGCCAACGGTATACAAGGTCCCCGAGGCACAGCCGCCGCCCAATTGCATACCAATACCAAAGATAAAGGCACCAATCATCACCGACATAGACACAGGGTTGACGTTGCCTTTAACGGGATTACCAAATAGCTCGCCTGCACCTAAGGCTGGGAAGAACAATAATACCGCTACGGTCAGCATAATCATTTGCGCACGCAAACCACGGCCACGGCCTTGTTTAATAAAGACACGCCAGCTTGAGGTAAAACCAAATGAAGCATGATAAAGCGTCATCCCTAAGGCGCCGCCAATTAAAAATAGTAGGGCTTGGTTTAAGCCTACAAATTGATAGGCACCTAAGGTCCCTAGCACTAAGAAAATACTCGCCACCCAAATCGAAATATTCGAACGATTGGCTGGAGCTGCAACAATAGACATGAAATATACAAACAACAGCGAACAATAGCGCTGCATTGTAATGCAATCTTATAATTAAATATTATATATAGAGTGATAGTGTCTTTAATGTTGTTGAGAATAACTAATTTAATATATAAGTTAAATTTATATATAACTCTTATTCAGCATCAAAAAACGCCTCAACAGAGGCGTTTTTGAAGCATAAGTGGTTATTACTGTGCTTTTTCTTTTACATTGGCAGCACCTTGCTCAACGGCTGCGGCAGTGGCAGCAGTGGCATCCTTCGCTGCTTCTTTAGCATTATGTGCCGCAGCTTCTGCATTGGCCGCTGCATTTTGTGCAGCACGTTCAGTTGACTCAGCGGCATTATCAACCGCAGTTGCAGTGGCATTCGCTGCATTTTGGCTCGCATCTTTTACATCATGTGCGGCTTGATCAGCTGCATTTTCTAGATGTTGACCTGTAGTTGCACCTGTTTCTGGCGCTTTTTCTTTGCTACAACCGACTAAAGCAACAGTAGCAGCTAAACCTAATGCAACGAGTAATTTATTCATTCTATATTCCTTTTAATTATCTGTCCGACAACGGCCCACAGGCAATATATGCTGAAAAACTATAAAAATAAAGATGATGAATTGTTGAACAAATGTAAAAAAGGCCGAGTGTTTGCACACTCGACCTTATACAGTTTAAGGTGAATTATTGTCCAGAACGGATAATATAATCAAACGCAGACAGCGATGCTTTAGCGCCTTCACCTGTGGCAATGATGATTTGCTTGTAAGGCACTGTGGTACAGTCACCTGCTGCAAATACACCTTTGACATTGGTTTCATTGCGTTCGTTAATCACAATTTCACCACGGTTTGAAAGTTCTACAGCCGTTTCTTTTAAGAAATCCGTGTTTGGTAACAAACCAATTTGTACAAAGATCCCTGCAAGCTCAACAGTGTGTTCAACATCAGTGGCACGGTCTTTGTATTTTAGTGCAGTTACTTGTGAACCATCACCCACCACTTCGGTAGACAAGGCATTTTTGATCACAGTTGTGTTTGGCAAACTGTTCAATTTATCTTGAAGCACTTGGTCAGCACGCAGTTTGGTATCAAACTCAACAAGCGTTACATGCTCAACAATACCTGCTAAGTCAATCGCGGCTTCTACACCTGAGTTACCACCACCAATCACCGCAACACGTTTGCCTTTAAAGAGCGGGCCGTCACAGTGTGGGCAGTAGGCCACACCACGGGTTTTGTATTCTTGCTCACCCGGTACATTCATTTCTCTCCAACGTGCACCTGTAGATAAGATGACAGTTTTCGATTCAAGTTTGGCACCGTTTTCAAGTGTTACTTCAACTAAACCGTTGGCAGTCTCGTCAGCACCTTTAATGTTAGCTACACGTTGCAAGTTCATGATGTCCACGCCGTATTCACGAACGTGTGCTTCCATTTCTGCTGCAAACTTTGGACCTTGGGTTTTTTGAATCGAAGTGTAGTTTTCGATGTCCATGGTATCCATGACCTGACCACCCATGCGCTCCGCCACGATACCGGTTTTAATCCCTTTACGTGCAGCATAGATCGCAGAGGTATTGCCCGCAGGGCCGCCACCAATCACCAAGACATCAAAAGCATCTTTAGCATTTAACTTTTCAGCATCTTTAGCCGCAGAGTTGGTATCTAATTTTGCAACAATCTCTTCCAAAGTCATACGACCTTGACCAATGTGTTGGTTGTCTTGGAATACCATCGGTACCGCCATGATTTTGCGTTCTTCTACTTCGTCTTGGAAGAATGCACCATCAATCATGGTGGCTGTTGTGCCTGGGTTATAAATAGCAATCAGGTTTAATGCTTGAACCACGTCAGGGCAGTTATGGCAGCTTAAAGATACAAACACATCAAAGTCAGATTGTACGCCTAAGTCCTTAATTGAAGCTAAAACTTCATCAGACACTTTAGGTGCATAACCAGAGGTTTGTAGCAACGCTAGAATCAACGAGGTGAACTCATGGCCCATTGGAAGGCCGGCAAAGAATACCCGCGGCGCTTCACCTGCTTTGGCAATACCAAAGCTTGGGACACGTTTGTTTTGACCATCAAAACGTGCAGTCACCAAGTTGGATAATGCCGCAACTTCTTCAACCAATTCTTTGATTTTGGCTGATTTATCTGAATCATCTAGGGCTGCAACCAATTCGATTGGGCCTTCAAGGCGTTCTAATAAAGCTTTTAATTGCGCTTGAGTATTTTGATCTAACATTGCTAACGTCTCCAAAGGAGTAAATATTTATTTGATGAAACAATCATAAAATAGATCTATAAATAGATAAAACGGTTAGTTTTTATAAATATGATCGGAAAAATAGATTTAAAAATCGTTTCATCAACAATTTCATAAGTCTATATGGGGGATTTATGTTAAGTTTCAAGTAAAGCAGCAGCGACTCATTTATGTTAATTTAATCGCTTTATTTCAAAAGAGCAGTGATTTTATGCAATTACAGCGTGGTATTTACCAGCATTATAAAGGCAAGCACTACCAAGTTTTTCATGTGGCGAGCCATAGTGAAACACAAGAACAATTGGTGGTGTACCAATGTTTATATGGGGATTATTCGATGTGGGTGCGCCCACTGGAGATGTTTTTAGAAGATGTCGAGATAGAGGGGCACGTTATGCCACGTTTTAAATTGATTCAAGCATTATAAGTCCATATATAGGATAGAGCAGTCAAAACCAGTACCTATAGTGATATGTAGAGCGATTGCCACAGTCCAACGGTCACCACAGGCTTTAAACCAACGATGGGGCAACATGTACGAGATTGCTGCCATAAGCGTGAATATAGGGCGAAAGCTGACATTCACGCTGTTTTATAAGGGGATACTGGCGATTTGGCTTAGAGCAAACTGACTTTAGTAAAATGCACATCATATTCTAAATATTTGTGTACGAAAGCGGCTTTATCACTACGACGTAATAAATTGGCATAGACAAATTTAGGTACAGAGTAATACAGCTCTGCTGAGCCATTGTCATAAAAAATATGTAAATGCCGAGACGTCGAATTATATCTCCATGACGTGACTCTAAGTGCTACTCCCATAGGCAACTCCTTATTCACAAAGGTTTTTTCTATCATTATTATGTTGCGGCTTATTTGAAATTACTTGAATTAGCCGCTTTTCTATATAGCAGTATTGTAAACTGCTACATTCAAGTTGCTATGCCAAATTTATGCCAAACAGCAGCACAAAAGTGCTGTAGCTTCATCAACAATTCGAGGCTGTGGGGCAGATGAAAAAAGTAACAATTGTGTGGTGTAGTCGCGTTAAAAACTCAATTAAAATTCAGCAAAATAACAATGATTGAGAATGAAAATGCAATTATTTGAATGTTCTAACTGCCATCAACCAGTGTATTTTGATAATAATTATTGTACGGCTTGTCAGCATGTTTTAGGCTTTGATGCCAAGCAAATGCAGATGGTCGCCTTACACTACTCAGAACAAGATCACAGCCTGAGTGAACCCAACAGTCAAACTCGTTATAAATTTTGTCA
Source organism: Acinetobacter sp. CY05 (assembly GCF_059515805.1). Classification (NCBI taxonomy): domain Bacteria; kingdom Pseudomonadati; phylum Pseudomonadota; class Gammaproteobacteria; order Moraxellales; family Moraxellaceae; genus Acinetobacter; species Acinetobacter sp. CY05. The sequence continues at coordinate 351,031 of NZ_JCAKMW010000001.1, forward strand.
AAATAAACAGTATCAGGTGTGTAATTGGTTATTGGCAGAGACAGACCCAGCGCAATTTTGTCTTGCTTGTGCACTTAATCGAGTAATTCCTGATTTGAGCGAGCCTGAATATCGTCAGCGTTGGCATAAAATTGAACTGGCTAAACATCGCTTAGTGTATGCTTTATTGCGTTGGCAATTACCACTGGAAAATAAAATCCAAAATCCACAGCAGGGTTTGGCCTTTGACTTTAAAGCCGACCCAAATTGTCCTCATGAACCTAAAGTCATGACAGGACATGATAATGGCTTGATTACCTTAAATATTGCTGAGGCTGATGATGTGGAACGTGCCATGGCGCGTCACAATATGGATGAAGTGTATCGTACCTTACTTGGGCATTTTCGCCATGAAATCGGGCATTATTATTGGGATGTATTGGTCGATGGCACAGCATTTTTGGAGCCGTGTCGGGCATTATTTGGCGATGAACGCATGGATTATCAGCAAGCGCTAGATCGTCATTATCATCAAGGGCCGCCAAGTGATTGGATGCAACATTATATTAGCCCTTATGCCACCATGCATCCTTGGGAAGATTGGGCGGAAACATGGGCGCATTATTTACATATTGTCGATGTGCTTGAAACAGCAGATTCTTTTGGGATGCAAATTCGCCCTCAAGTGGTACAGCAGCAACAAGACCATTTAATGCATTTGGCTGTAAAGAAAAATCCTTATTATAATCAAAGTTTTGATGAGATTTATCAAGCTTGGCTGCCAATTTCCTTTGCCATGAATAGCTTAAATCGCAGTATGGGACAAGAGGATTTTTATCCCTTTGTCATTAACCTTGAAGTACAAAATAAATTAAGATTTATTCATGAAGTGATTCAAGCCACAGCACAAAAAGCACACCAAGCAGCTTAAACTAAACATAACCACCACGCTAAGTGCGTGGTTTTTTTAGAGCGTTTGGCATTGTGCCACTTTAGAAGACGCTTGATTATGAGCACCTAGCGGGGCAATACGGTTATGCACGCACAATAATGCTTGGCTGCGATTATGCTCGAGTTGAATGACGCCGAGATTATTTTGTAAATCAATCTCTCCTGCAACTTGATTGCGTTTTAACATGATCTCACGTCCTGCGGCCAACTGAATGTTGCCTGCAACATGGGTTTCTTCAATTTGTATACCACTAAAATAGGCATCAGCTTGAATATTGCCACTGACTTGGCTGCGTTTTAATACCAAACTGCCATGTTGCTTGATCTCAATATTGCCGTTAATTTTAGCATTGTCTAAGATACATTTTTTTTCGACCACCAGATCAGCATTGATATTTTTATTGCGCAATTGACCTTGGCAAATCAGCGTGTCAGCAAAGCTTGGTAAGGCAATGAAGCACAAGAAAATAGCGGTAAATTTATGCATGATAAAGCCCTAAACGATATTTGGCTATATTTTGCCCTATTAATACTATAAAGATAAGTTTTGATAGATGAAAAGACATAAAAAAACCACGCTAACAGCGTGGTTTTTTTGAATCAGTTTGATCTAATCAAGATTAGATTTTACCAACTAAGTCGATTGAAGGCGCAAGAGTTGCGTCGCCTTCTTTCCATTTAGCAGGGCAAACTTCGCCTGGGTGAGCGTGTACGTATTGAGCCGCTTTCACTTTACGAAGAAGTTCTTGCGCGTCACGGCCGATACCACCCGCGTTGATTTCAACGATTTGGATTTTACCTTCTGGATCGATAACGAAAGTACCACGGTCAGCAAGACCAGCAGCTTCAATTAATACTTCGAAGTTTTTAGATAAAGTCCAAGTTGGATCGCCGATTAATGGGTATTGGATTTTACCAATTACGTCAGAAGTGTCGTGCCAAGCTTTGTGAGTGAAGTGAGTGTCAGTAGATACACCGTAGATTTCCACGCCTAATTTTTGGAATTCAGCGTAGTTGTCCGCAAGGTCACCAAGCTCAGTTGGGCAAACAAAAGTAAAGTCAGCTGGGTAGAAGAATACTACAGACCATTTGCCTTTAAGATCAGCTTCTGATAATTCAACGAATTGACCGTTGTGGTACGCAGTTGCGTTAAATGGTTTAACTTCAGTATTAATTAAGCTCATCATTGTCTCCATGATTGAGGTTTGTAATTTGATTTCCATAAGCATATAGAAATTAAGCGGCTTGCTAAAACAGAATTTTTGCATGAATAAAATCGGAAAATCCGAATTGAAGCCACAAAAGTCTGTTTCAAACCAGTAAACCTGCTATATAAATTAGTACAACAGATATAGTTTGCAAAGCTGTTAAAAACGTGGGGATGCGATTAAAAAATTCAAGGGCAACTACACAAAAAAGTCCAAAATATTCAAAAGTCTTATGCTTTCCCCAAATGCGATAACAGCGTAAAATAGCGCGCTATTGTGAGCTTTAGGAATACTTTTCAGTGCAGCGAGATTTAAATGTAGAACAGTTGGTGATGGCGCGTGACCTTCATCGTTTAAATCGACTACGTAAAGGAAAGGATGCCAATCAAGAACAATATCAGGCACTTTGGGATCAGTCACATGCCAAAGTGTTACAGCGCGTTGAGCGTTTGCCTCATATTCGCCTCAATCAAGATTTACCTGTTACCCAATATGTCGATAAATTAATCGATGCGATTAATCAGCATCAAGTGATTATTGTCGCAGGTGAAACGGGTTCTGGTAAAACAACACAATTACCGCAAATTGCGATGCTGGCAGGGCGCGGTTTAACTGGTCTCATTGGTCATACTCAGCCGCGACGTTTGGCGGCGCGCAGTGTCTCGCAGCGTATTGCTGAAGAAGTCGGTGAAAAACTCGGTGAATCGATTTCATTTAAAGTGCGTTTTAATGAACAAGGTTCGCAAGATTCTATTGTGCGTTTAATGACCGATGGTATTTTGCTCGCAGAATTAGCAAATGACCGTTTTCTCACCAAATATGACACCATTATTATCGATGAAGCGCATGAACGTTCGCTGAATATCGACTTTATTATGGGCTACTTAAAGCAGTTGTTGCCACGTCGTAAAGATTTAAAAGTCATCATTACTTCGGCAACTTTAGATGTTAATCGCTTTAGCAATTACTTTAATGGCGCACCAATTTTTGAAGTTGAAGGACGTAGTTTCCCTGTTGAGGTGCGTTATCGCCCAGTGTCTGAGCTGCCTGTTGGCGGCAGTGATGATGACGAATTTGATGATTTTGAAGAAAATCTACCGCGTGCGGTGGTTGCGGCTGTAGAAGAATGTTTTGCGGATGCACAAGCCAAAGGGCATCCTGAACATGCCGATATTTTGGTCTTTGCCTCAACCGAACAAGAAATTCGTGAGTTGCAAGAAACCTTACAAAAATATGGCCCACGGCATACCGAAATTTTACCGCTGTATGCCCGTTTGGCCTTAGCGGAACAACAAAAAATCTTTAATCCATCGGGTGGTGGGCGTCGTATTATTATTGCCACCAACGTGGCAGAAACTGCGTTAACTGTACCGAATATTCGTTATGTCATTGACAGTGGTTTTGCGCGTATTTCACGTTATAACTACCGCTCTCGCGTGCAACGATTACCGATTGAAGCCATTTCGCAAGCCGCAGCCAATCAGCGTAAAGGGCGCTGTGGTCGTATTGCGCCGGGTGTGTGTATTCGCTTGTATTCTGAGGAAGATTTTTTAAGTCGTCCTGAATTTACCGAACCGGAAATTAAACGTACCAACTTGGCATCGGTGATTTTACAGATGCAAAGTTTAGGTTTTGGTGACTTGGAAGACTTTGATTTTATCGAGCCACCAGATTTACGTTTAGTCAATGACGGTCGTAAGTTGCTGATTGAACTGGGCGCGATGACGGAGAAAGTTAATCCCCCTAAAGTGGCTGACAAAAAGCAGTCAGCCACTTTAGGGGGATTAACCAAAATCGGTCAACAAATGGCAAAAATGCCGATTGACCCACGCCTTGCCCGTATGATTTTAGGTGGCGCGCATTTTGGTGTGCTTAATGAAGTCTTGGTAATTGTGGCTGCGCTTGCGGTACAAGACCCACGTGAACGTCCTGCCGATAAACAAATGCAAGCCGATCAAAAGCATGCTTTATTCCGTGAAGCCGATTCTGACTTTTTATTCTATTTAAAACTGTGGGAAACGCTGCACGCCAATCGTGAAAGTATGAGCGAAAATAAGCGGCGTAACTTTGCGCGTCAGCATTTCTTAAGTTGGTTACGCTTACGTGAATGGAAAAAAACCCACGAACAATTGGTGGATTTAGCCCAAGGTTTAAAACTGTCGTTTAACCCGAAAAAAGCCAATTACGAAAATCTACATCGTGCTTTACTGACCGGTTTATTGTCATTTATTGCCAATAAAACCGATGAGCGCAATGTATTTATGGCGGTGCGTCAGCAAAAAGCACGTATTTTCCCTGCTTCAACCCTGCATAAAACCAATACGCCTTGGGTCATGGCCTTTGAGATGGTGGAAACTTCGCAAGTGTATTTACGTACCTTAGCGAAGATTGAACCTGAATGGATTTTACTGGCTGCAGGTGACTTGCTTAAACATCATTATTTTGAACCGCATTGGTCGAAAAAAGCCGGTATCGTGAATGCCTATGATCAAATCTCGCTGTTTGGTTTAATTATTGAACCACGTCGCTTGATGAACTATGAAAAAGTCGATCAGGCCGCAGCGCATGAGATTTTCTTACGTGATGCCTTAACCACAGGTAACTTAGGCATTACCCCGCCATTTTTAAAGCATAACCTACTCAAACTTGAAGAAGTTGAGCGTGTTGAAGACAAATTACGTCGTCGTGATTTGGTGGTGGATGAAGAAACCATTTATCAATTTTATGCCGAAAAAGTACCTACAGACGTTGCTAGTCGTCGTAGCTTTGAAGATTGGCGTGCCACAGTTGAGCCTAAACAGCCGCGTTACTTATTTGTTGAGGATGATGCACTGTGGCTCAATGACCGTCCAACCACGCAGCAATTCCCAGATTATTTACATAATGGCAGCTTGCGTTTAGCCGCCAGTTATCGTTTTGATCCAAGTCATAATCAAGATGGCGCTACGGTCAAAATTCCTCTACAAGCCTTAGCCCAAGTGGATGAAAATATTTGGTCATGGGGGATTCCAGGTTGGCGTCAAGATTTAATTGAAGCGCTACTCAAGACACTACCTAAAGATAAACGTCGTAATTTAGTGCCAATCCCTGATACCGCACGTAAGCTTATGCAACGTGTGGATGCGCTACATTTACGCGAACATATTTTAACTTTCTTAAGTTTCCAATTGCGCGGCGAGCAGGTCACAGCGCATGACTTTAATCTTGAGCGTATAGATCAATATCTATTGCCTTTTATTCAAGTGATTGATGAAAAAGGTCGTGTGATTGAGCAAGGGCGTGACTTAAACGAACTTAAAGCTCGTTGCCGAGCAGAGACGCATAGCCCAGTGAAACAGCTCAAAGGTGAGTTTAAAACTTTCCCTGAGCAATTTGTGTTTGAGGCTTCTCAAAAAGTTACGGGTGTTATTGTCAAACAATACCAAGCTTTGGTCGCTACGAAAGATTTTGCGGCATTAGAGCAAAAAGATGAATCGGGTGTGGTGATTCAAACCTTCAATGATCAGTTGGAGGCCATTAAGCAGCATCGCCAAGGGGTGATTCGTCTGGTGCATATGCAACTCGGTGATCTTATTCGTCAGCTAAAAAAACAAATTTCTAAACCTTTGGCATTGGCTTATTCACCACTTGGCGATAAAGCTAAACTTGAGCAAATGTTGGTCTATGCCACTTTAGAAATGGCGATTACCGATTTACCTGTCAATGCCGCTGAGTTTGAAACTTTGCTGCAACAGGTGAAAAAGACCTTTTTAACGCATGGACAAACTGCACTACAGGTCATGTCGGAAATTTATATTCAGTGGCAAGAGATTCGTCGTCGTTTAAGTGGCTTAAATGACGCCGTATTTGGCAAAAGTATGGATGACATTGAAGATCAACTTGATCTTATGTCATTGGCTAACTTTGTCTATATTAAGCCATCCGATGTATGGCTTGAGTTTCCACGTTACTTAAAAGCGCTGATCATGCGCCTTGAACGTTTGCCAAATAATTTACAAAGGGATGATTCTGCCATTGATCAAGTTGACCCTTGGATGGAAAAATTGTTCACTTTTAAAAATGACCCGCGCCTAAAAGAGCTCTACTTTATGGTCGAGGAGCTGCGCATCTCATTGTTTTCTCAACCGATGAAAACCAAGATGCCAATTTCAGCCAATCGTCTACAAAAAGTTTGGGAACGTTTAGGAATCCGTTAATATACTCACCATTTTTCCATAGGAGTTTTACATGGGCATCCGTATTACAGGTACAGGTTTATATACACCTGCTGAAACCATCACGAACGAAGAGTTAGTTCAAAGTTTAAATGCTTATGTAGAACGTTATAACACTGAAAACGCAGCTCAAATTGCCGCGGGTGAACTTGAAGAGCTGCGTACTTCGAGTGCAGAATTTATTGAAAAAGCATCAGGCATTAAAAGCCGTTATGTGGCAGAAAAGTCAGGTATTTTAGATATCGACACTATGCGTCCACGTTTAACTGAACGTCCAAATGAAGAAATTTCATTACAAGCGGAATGGGGCGTGGCAGCAGCCAAACAAGCGATGGACAATGCAGGTGTCACTGCTGAAGACATCGATGTAGTAATTATGGCATGTTCACAATTACAACGTGGTTATCCAGCACTTGCGATTGAAATCCAATCTGAATTGGGGATTCAAGGCTATGGCTACGATATGAACGTGGCATGTTCAGCAGCAACCTTTGGTTTAAAGCAAGCCTATGACGCGATCAAATGTGGCGCGCGCCGTGTGTTGTTGGTGAACGTTGAAATTACATCAGGTCAGTTGGATTATACTTCACGTGATTCACACTTTATTTTTGGTGATGTGGCCATGGCGTCTATCATTGAAGAGACAGACAGCAAAACTGGTTTTGAAATTTTAGATACCTATCTCTACACCCAGTTCTCAAACAACATTCGCAATAACTTTGGTTATTTAAACCCAGCTGAACAAGCGACAGGTAAAGGCTTATTGTTCCGTCAAGACGGACGTAAAGTATTTAAAGAAGTTTGTCCGTTAGTTGCAAAAACCATTAAAAACCAAGTGGAGAAAAACAACTTAACCCCTGAACACATCAAACGTTTCTGGTTGCACCAAGCCAATGTCAACATGAACGAATTGATTTTAAAATATGTTGCAGGTAAAGAAGCGCCAATTGAACGTGCGCCAATTATCCTCGATGAATTTGCCAATACGTCATCTGCCGGCGTAATGATTGCGTTGCATAAAACTGGTCATGAAGTCAACGACGGTGAATACGGCGTATTGTGTTCATTTGGTGCGGGCTACTCAGTAGGCTCAATCTTAGTGAAAAAAGTTGTGGTTTAAGTTTTAAATTGCACATAAAAAAGGCGCTGAATGCGCCTTTTTTATTTATGAAAATACTGGTGGTGTATAAGTTAAAGTACGACCTAAGAACCACAGTAAAAACAGCACCAATGGAATATGGAAAATCAGTTGGGTCACGGTAAAACCAATCACATCTTTGGCTTTAATTTTTAAAATACCCAGCATGGGTAACATAAAAAATGGGTTAATTAAGTTGGGCAGGGCTTCTGCCGCATTATAAATTTGTACCGACCAGCCCAAATGCACTTTTAAGTCATTGGCAGCTTGCATGACATAGGGTGCTTCAATAATCCATTTGCCACCGCCTGAAGGAATAAAGAAACCTAAAATAGCTGAGTAAACCCCCATGACAATGGCAAAGGTTTCTTGCGAGGCAATGGAAACAAAAAACTCAGCAATATAATGCGAAAGTGATAAATCTTGCGCGTTATGGGCATTGGTCATCATAAAGGCGATGCTGCCATACAAAGGAAATTGGATTAAAACCCCAGATACAGCAGGAACGGCTTTTGTCACCGCATTTAAAAAATTACGTGGTGTGCCATGCAGGGCAATGCCCAGCATTAAGAAAATAAAATTATAAGTATTAAGGCTGGAGATCGCCAAAATCGGGTTACTTTTGCTAAATTCATTGACCATCCATACCACACCCAAAATTACAATTAAAATACTTAATAAAGGTGAGTTTTCTAACCAATCACCGGGGCGTTTAGGAGCTTGCGGATCAACAGGCTTTTCTTCATCAAGTTGAATATCAAAATGCTCTATGGTTTTAATGTGTTGGCCTTTAGGTGCAGACCAAAAAGCGATGGCGATAGAGGCAACAATCAGCACTGCGGTCATAATCATCGATTGCGGTAAAAAGATGGTTTCGGTAAAGGGAATCACGCCAGTTAAGTTATAAATCGGTTCGGGTAGACTGGCTTTATTGGCTTGAATTTGTGCAGCTGATGAACTAATGCCCAGTGCCCATGTGGCGCCCATACCAATAATCGCGGCGGCTGCCGCAGCACGGTAGTCCATATTCAGCTCTTTACGTTGCGCTAAGGCAATCACCAATAGAGCAGTCAGAACAGTACTCATCGCCCAATTGACTAAAGAAATAAGCAAACTGACCGTGGCCACCAAGACAATTGCCCCGCGACCTGAATGAGGAAGACGAGCCAGTATGCGAATTAGCGCTTGTACGGGTTTAGACACCGATACTACATAGCCCACTACAATCAGCATACACATTTGTAAGGTAAACGGAATCAGGCTCCAAAAGCCATCGCCAAAAGAGAGCGCCACGGACTGTGCCGGAGCACCTATGAAAATTGCGGCAAGGGCGACAATCACCACGCCAAGGAGGGCAAAAATATAGGAGTCAGGAAACCATTTTTCTGACCAATCACTGACGCGAAGCGCAAAGCGCTGCATAAAATTTTGTTGTTCCATCTTTATATTCCATGCTGTTTTTTTAATTAAAAAAGCCCTTTAAAACCTAGTGCTTTAAAGGGCTGAAAATGTGATGCGTAATTTAGGCGATGAGTTTTACGCCCGTGACCTTTTGAATCTCATCTAAAGTCACGTCTTTGGCGAGTTCTACCAACTTAATCCCTTCAGGGGTGATATCCATCACGCCTAAGTCGGTGATAATACGCTGTACTACGCCTTTGCCAGTTAAAGGTAGGGCACATTGCTCGACAATTTTGGGTGTACCATCTTTGGCACTATGTTCCATCAGCACCACGACTTTTTGCACGCCTGCGACTAAGTCCATCGCGCCGCCCATGCCTTTGACTTTTTTACCGGGAATCATCCAGTTGGCAAGATCACCGCTTTGAGAGACTTCCATGGCACCTAAAATGGCAATATTGACATGACCACCACGAATCATGGCAAAAGAGTCGGCACTGGAAAAAAAGGCTGCGCCTTTGCGTGCAGTCACGGTTTGCTTACCGGCATTAATTAAATCGGCATCTACTGTTGCTTCTGTTGGAAATTCACCAATGCCCAATAAGCCGTTTTCTGATTGCAGCCAGACATTCATATTTGCAGGAATATAGTTAGCCACTAGCGTAGGTAAGCCAATACCTAAATTGACATAAAAGCCATCTTCTAACTCTAAAGCGGCGCGCTGCGCCATTTCGTTACGTGTCCAAGCCATGGCTTAAGCCTCCACTTTTAAAGTCAGTTGTTCAATGCGTTTTTCAGGTGTGGCATTTAAAATAATGCGCTGTACATAAATACCCGGTAGATGGATTTCATCGGGATCTAAATCGCCAATCTCAACAATTTCTTCCACTTCAGCAATACAGATTTTGGCGGCTGTAGCACACACAGGGTTAAAATTTTGTGCAGTTTTACGGAAAATTAAATTACCGGCTTTATCCGCTTTATAGGCTTTGACTAAAGCCACATCAGCAGTTAAGGCATGCTCTAAGATATATTCTTTGCCGTTAAATTCACGCAGTTCTTTGCCTTCGGCAATTAAAGTTCCCACGCCCGTTGCGGTAAAAAAGGCCGGAATACCTGCACCACCAGCACGTAGTTTTTCTGCTAGCGTCCCTTGTGGGGTGAGTTCTACTTCTAACTCACCATTTAAAAATTGGCGTTCAAATTCCTTATTTTCACCCACATAAGAGGCAATCATTTTTTTAATTTGTTTGGTTTCTAACAATAAACCTAAACCAAAACCATCGACACCAGCATTATTCGAAATACAGGTTAAGTTTTTAACCCCAGTGTCTTTTAAGGCGGCAATTAAGGCTTCAGGAATACCGCATAAGCCAAAACCACCTACCGCTAAGCTTTGTCCGTCTTTGACCACGTCTTGCAGCGCCTCGGCTGCACTTGCATATACTTTATTCATTGTTATTCTCTTTTGATCTTTAAGCGCAGCGCTGTTGCCAGTAGGCATTGGCATAATTGGATGGATTATTGCGCTGTAATACTTGGCTGATATTTTGACTCGCACGCATTAATGCATCCACGTTAATATCCGTGCTAAAGCCCATATTGGAGAGTAAATAGTACAGATCTTCGGTGGAGACATTACCTGATGCGCCTTTGGCATATGGACAGCCACCAAGGCCAGCAATCGATGAATCAAACACGCGAATGCCTTGTTCAAGTGATTGATAAATGTTGGCAATCGCCATGCCATAGGTATTATGGAAATGACCTGCCAAAAGTTTGGCATCGGTTGTAGCTAAACAGGCATCCCAGACCTGTTTAACGCGGTTAGGCGTGGCTGTACCAATGGTTTCGCCTAAAGATACTTCATAGCAGCCCATTTCCAGTAAGCGCTCAGTGACCTGTGCCACGACTTTCGGCTCAATGGCACCTTCATAAGGGCAATCCACGATACATGAGACATAACCACGCACTTTAATATTGTGCTGTTTAGCAGCGGCAAAAATATCGGCGAATTTGGCAAAGCTTTCGTCAATTGAGCAATTGATGTTTTTTTGAGTAAAGCTTTCAGAAGCTGCGGTAAATACCGCAACTTCTTGGCAGCCCACCGCTAAAGCCGATTCAAACCCTTTGATATTGGGCGTCAGTAAGCTTAAGCTGATGTCTGGGTCTTTTGGCAACTCGGCAAAGAGCTGATCGCTCATCGCCATTTGCGGTACCCATTTGGCTGATACACACGAACCAACCTCAATCGCACTTACGCCAGTTTGCATTAAATCTAAAATTAGATTTTTACGATCCGTTAAAGTCAATGGTGTTTTTTCGTTTTGTAGGCCATCGCGCGGCCCAACCTCGACGATTTTGACAAATTCACTCATGCCACATCCTCCAAGGCCACAAATTCCACCAATTCATCACCAGCTTTGACTTGATCACCGGCTTGGAAATAAGCTGCTGCCACCACGCCATCTTGCGGTGCACGAATCGAATATTCGATTTTCATGGCTTCTAAAGTCAGTAACACATCGTCTTTTTTGACTTGGCTGTTGGGTTGCACTAAAACTTGAGTAATCACCCCCGGCATTGGTGCTTTTAAATTGCCCGCATCGGCGCTGTCATCTTGGCTGTTAAAGCTTGGTTGAATATGAGCAAAATGATGGCTTTGACCGTTGTGATAAACAGTTAAACCACTGTCACTTAAGCTAAAGGCGTAATCGGTTTTACGACCCGCTAACTCAATTTTGACATGATGTGCATCTAACAACTGACCATTTATCACATAGCTTTGGCCGTCGTATTCTGCGATATAGCCTGCGTTTTGTGCAGTAAAGTGCACCACATTTTCAATACCATTGATGGCAAATTTTACCGCATAACGGGCATTGATATTGACGCGCAATAACGATGCAGCTTGCCAAACTGGATTATTGGCAGTTTTATTGCTGGCAAAACGCGACAGTAATTCAGTGAGTGCAGCAGACACCACTAATTCTGGCGAGATTTGTGGCTGTGGGCCAAGTAAAAATGCTTCTTCACGTTGAATTAGACCCGTATCTAGATGCGCATTGGCAAAGGATTCACAGCGTACCAAGCGGTCTAAAAAGGCAATGTTGTTGCCTAAACCATCCACATGGAATTGGCTTAGTGCATGATGCATTTGCGTGAGCGCCGCTTCACGGTTTTCACCCCACACAATCAGTTTGGCAATCATCGGGTCGTAGTAGGTGGTAATTTCATCGCCTTCGACAATACCGCTATCCACACGCACATGTGCATTTTGGGTTGGATAGCTTAAGTAATGAATTTGACCAATGGCTGGTAAAAAGCCTTTTTCTGGCTCTTCGGCATAGACACGCGCCTCTAGTGCATGACCATGGATGCTCAGTTCATGTTGCTCTTTAGGTAGTGCTTCGCCATAAGCCACACGCAGTTGCCACTCGACTAAATCTTGACCTGTAATCATTTCCGTTACAGGATGTTCAACTTGTAAGCGGGTGTTCATTTCCATGAAATAGGCCGTACCGTCTTGTTCGACGATAAACTCAACTGTACCCGCACCCACGTAATTCACGGCACGGGCAGCATCAATCGCAGCTTGGCGCATGGCTTCAAGTTTTGGCTCAGCCATGTTAGGTGCTGGTGCTTCTTCTAAGACTTTTTGATGACGACGTTGCACCGAGCAATCACGTTCAAACAAATGTACATAGTTGCCATGTGTATCACCAAAGACTTGTACTTCGATATGACGTGGTTGTACTACATAACGCTCAATTAAGACATCATCATTGGCAAAGCTGGCTTTGGCTTCACTTTTACATGAGGCAAGGGCAGCTGAAAAGTCTTCACTACGTTCTACTAAACGCATGCCTTTACCGCCACCACCCGCGCTGGCTTTAATGAGTACAGGGTAGCCAATGGCATCAGCTTGTTGTTTTAAAAACTCGGCATCTTGATTGCTGCCATGATAACCCGGGGTTAAAGGTACACCAGCTTTTTCCATTAAGGCTTTCGAGGTGGCTTTTAAACCCATGGCTAAAATGGCTTCTACAGGCGGGCCAATAAACACGATATTATTTTTTTTACATGCTTCAGCAAATTGGTCGTTTTCTGATAAAAAACCATAACCTGGGTGAATGGCTTGTGCACCTGTATCCAGTGCCGCTTGAATAATGCGTTCAACTTGTAAATAACTTTGTGCCGCAGGCGATTCACCAATATACACCGCTTCATCGGCTTGTTTGACGTGCTGAGCTTGCGCGTCGGCATCGGAATACACCGCAACGGTAGCAATGCCCAATTTTTTCGCACTACGAATGACACGGCAGGCAATTTCACCACGGTTGGCAATTAAAATTTTGTTAAACATAGCAGTATCCTTCTATTTTTGTTGTTATGCAGTGGTTTGAATCCAACTTGGACTTTGTTTGTTTAAAAACGCACTCAAACCATTTTTCGCCTCAGTTCCTTGGCGTACATGTGCAATATGTTGTGCGGTTTGTTTGAGTAAATCTTGACTGAGTTCTTGTTGATTGACCATCTGAATCAATTGTTTAGAAGCTGTTTGCGCTTCAGGGCCACCCAATAATAAGGCTTCTACAATAGAATCAATGCTTTGATCTAAACTTTCAGGCGTTGCCACTTCATGTGCTAGGCCAATCTTTAAGGCTTGTTCAGCAGAAATACGCTCAGCAGTTAAGAAATAACGTGAGGCTTGGCGCGCGCCAATGGCACGAATTACATAGGGGCTAATAGTGGATGGTGCTAAACCTAAGCGCACTTCTGAAGTGGCAAACTTGGCTTCCGTACTCGCCACACAAATATCACAGGCAGACGCTAAACCCATGCCACCGCCAAAGGCAATACCATGTACACGGGCAATGGTCGGCTGCTTTAAGGTCGCCAGTTGATGTAACATTTGCGCTAGTTTTAAAGCATCGGCTTCATTTTCTTCACGCGAGGCACTACCTGCTTGTTTCATCCAGTTTAAATCCGCACCGGCAGAAAAGCTTTTGCCACGTCCGGCTAAAATCACCACACGAATATCATCACGTTGATCAATGGCCGCAAAGCAGGTATGTAGCTCTTCAATCACTTGGGTATTAAAAGCATTGTGTAATTCAGCGCGATTCATCCAAACCGTTGCCACAGCGCCGTGTTGTTCGAGTTGTAAAAATTCATAGCTCATGTCATTCCCCCTTACATACGGAACACGCCAAATTTGGTTTCTTGAATCGGTGCATTGAGTGCTGCAGCTAAGCTTAGGCCTAAGACTTGGCGGCTTTGCGCAGGATCAATCACACCGTCATCCCAAAGACGTGCCGAGGCATAATACGGATGACCTTGTTGTTCAAACTGATCACGGAATGGTTGTTTAAATTGGTCTTCTTCATCGGCTGACCACTCTTCACCGCGTGCTTCAATTTGGTCACGTTTTAAAGTGGACAGTACGCTGGCCGCTTGTTCGCCACCCATCACCGAAATACGTGAGTTTGGCCATGTCCATAAGAAACGTGGCGAATAAGCACGGCCACACATACCGTAGTTGCCTGCACCAAATGAACCGCCAATAATTAAAGTAATTTTAGGGACATTGGCAGTCGCCACCGCCATTACTAACTTGGCACCGTGTTTGGCAATACCTTCGTTTTCATACTGGCGACCGACCATAAAGCCAGTGATGTTTTGAATAAACAGCAGGGGAATATTGCGCTGAGTGCACAGTTCAATAAAGTGCGCGCCTTTTTGTGCACATTCTGAGAATAAAATACCGTTGTTGGCAATAATACCCACAGGCATACCATAAAGCTCAGCAAAACCCGTCACTAAGGTGGTACCAAAACGCGCTTTAAATTCATCAAAACGTGAACCATCGACAATACGCGCAATCACTTCACGCACATCAAACGGTTTGCGTGTGTCACTTGGTACTACGCCATAGAGTTCTTCTGCAGCAAAGCGCGGTGGTTCAATTTGATCAAAAGATAGATTTGGTTTTTTATTCAGGTTTTTAACAATGTTACGCGCAATGGCAATGGCGTGTTCATCGTTTTCAGCCAAATGATCGGCAACGCCAGATAAACGCGTATGCACATCCCCACCACCTAAATCTTCAGCAGAAACGATTTCACCTGTTGCAGCTTTAACCAGTGGTGGGCCCCCTAAGAAAATCGTACCTTGGTTACGTACAATAATGGTTTCATCAGACATGGCTGGCACATAAGCACCGCCTGCGGTACAGCTGCCCATCACCACCGCAATTTGAGCAATACCCATGCTTGACATACGCGCTTGGTTATAGAAAATGCGCCCAAAATGATCACGGTCAGGGAATACTTCATCTTGCATTGGCAAGTAAGCACCGCCTGAATCAACCAAATAAATACATGGCAGATGATTTTGCTCGGCAATTTCTTGCGCGCGTAAATGCTTTTTCACGGTGAGCGGGTAGTAAGTGCCGCCTTTGACGGTGGCATCGTTAGCGACAATCATACAGGTCACGCCATTGACTTGACCGATACCTGCCACCACGCCTGCAGCAGGCACATCATCGGCATAGACTTGGTAAGCGGCCAATTGACCAATTTCTAAAAAGGCACTACCAGCGTCAATCAGTTGGTCAATACGTTCGCGTGGCAGTAATTTGCCACGGGCGATATGTTTTTCGCGGGCTTTTTCACCGCCACCTAAGGCAATTTTTTGTGCCATATTTTTTAGGTCAGCCACCAAGTTTTGCATTGCGGCTTGATTGTTTTTAAAGTCTTCGCTACGTACGTTAAGTTTGCTGCTTAATACATTGAGTTGATCGTGAGCATTTTCGCTGCGATTGAATTGACGTAATACATTCATCATAAACATCCTTGTATGTAATCTTGTTGTTGTATTGGGGAGGATGTGGGCACGGCTGTGCCCAAAAGCATTATTTGGTTTCGTTAAACAGTTCGCGACCAATCAGCATACGGCGAATTTCTGAAGTGCCAGCACCAATTTCATACAGTTTGGCATCACGCCATAGACGACCGACTGAATATTCGTTGATGTAACCATTACCACCTAAGGTTTGGATCGCTTCACCTGCCATCCATGTGGCTTTTTCTGCGGCATATAAAATGGCACTGGCAGCATCTTTACGTAGGCTGCGGCTATGATCGGCTTTGTCACATTCAGCACCTACAGCATATACCAGTGCTTTACAGGCCAACCATGTTGAATACATATCCGCGACTTTGCCTTGCATCAGTTGGAATTCACCTAAGGCTTGACCAAATTGTTTACGCTCATGTAAATACGGAATCACGCTGTCCATGCAGGCATCCATAATGCCAAGCGGGCCTGCGCTTAACACCGCACGTTCATAATCTAAACCGCTCATCAGCACTTTAACGCCATTGCCCACACCGCCCATGACATTTTCTTTAGGTACTTTGACGTTATCAAAAAATAATGGATAGGTATTTGAACCACGCATACCCAATTTGTCTAAATGCGTGCCGTGACTAAAACCTTGCA
Organism: Acinetobacter sp. CY05; assembly: GCF_059515805.1. Lineage (NCBI taxonomy): Bacteria > Pseudomonadati > Pseudomonadota > Gammaproteobacteria > Moraxellales > Moraxellaceae > Acinetobacter > Acinetobacter sp. CY05. The sequence goes on from NZ_JCAKMW010000001.1 coordinate 367,428, forward strand.
TGCCTTTTTCAATAATAAAAGCGGTCATGCCTTTAGGCCCAGCATTGATGTCCGTTTTGGCATATACCACCAAGACATCAGCGTCACCACCGTTGGTGATCCACATTTTTGAGCCGTTTAATACATAATGATCGCCTTGATCATCGGCACGTAATTTCATGCTTACCACATCTGAACCAGCATTTGGTTCTGACATCGCTAAAGCGCCCACATAGTCGCCAGAGATTAATTTTGGTAGGTACTTTTGTTTTTGTGCTTCTGAACCATTACGTTTGATTTGGTTAATACATAAATTGGAATGCGCACCATAAGACAAACCAATGGCAGCAGAGGCACGGGATACTTCTTGCATCACCACAATATGCGCCAAATATCCTAAGTTTGAACCACCGTATTCTTCACTCACCGTTAAGCCGTGTAAGCCCATGTCACCCATTTTTTTCCATAAGTGCGCCGGGAATTCATTGTCGTGATCTACGCTTGCAGCAAGTGGGGCAATTTCTTTGGCACAAAATGTTGCCACAGAATCGCGTAAAGCCAGTAAAGTATCATCCAAACCGAAATCAAGTGTCTGTAGACTAAGTTGTAACGGAATATGTGCGTTCATGTTGTTCATCCTGAATTTGTATTTATTTTTCCCAAATCACTTGGTGAAAGCCGTTGTTTTTGTGCTTTTAAAACTAACATACAATGTTTTTTTGAAAAAGTGAATATAAATTCACAAATTGATTTAAAATTCACTTTTGTCTTGTTGAGAATTAAATTATGAGTTATAAAAGATCATCATTGATGCAAGAACGCATGGAGCAAAATCGTGCTGCGATTTTACAGTCCGCGCGGGAATTGATTGCACAAGGTGGACTAAAAGACGCACAAATTCAACCGATTGCAGAGCGAGCGGGCGTTTCAAGTGGCTTGGTATATCGCTATTTTGAAAATAAAAGTCAGGTCTTAATTGAAGTGTTGTCGGCGGCAATTTTGTATGAGATTGAGATTTTAGATTCAATTGCCAAACGTCAAGATTTATCTGCAACACAGAAATTACATAAAGCAGTCACAACTTTTGTAAAACGTGCCCTCAATAGTCCACAACTGGCTTATTCGCTGATGTTTGAGCCGATTGATCCATCGGTGGAGCATGAGCGTTTTCGCAGTAAGCAGTTGCTCAAACAGAGTATTAAGGAGATTTTAGCCGAAGGGAAAGTCAACGGTGAATTTGGATTTGAAGATTTAAATACCGCTGCATTATGCGTTGTTGGAACAATGACCTTTGTAGTGATCGAACCTTTAAATCCGTCACGTAATATGTTGTTTGATCAAAATTATAAGGATTACTTTGTCAAACAAATCGCTGATTTTTGTTTAAATGCGGTGATGTTAGAGGAAGAAAGCCGCGTTTAAATTCCACACAACGGTTTGTGGGCAAAGCATAAAAAACAAAATTAAAAAGAATCAAGGAGAATGATTCAATGACACAAGTCCGTTTAAGTTATGCCTATGGTGCAAGTGGTCAGCCGCTATTAGGCACAACCATTGGTGAAAAGTTTGACCAAGCCTGTGCCGAATATGCCGAGCAGGATGCTGTGGTGAGCGTGCAGCAAAATATTCGCTTAAGCTACAAGCAGTTGCAACAGCAGGTGAATGCCTTTGCTTGTAGCTTACTCAAATTGGGCCTAAAAAAAGGCGATCGCTTGGCGATTTGGTCACCCAATTGTGTAGAGTGGACCATTACTCAATTTGCGGCATTTAAAGCCGGTATTATTTTAGTGAATCTCAATCCTGCTTATAAAAGCAGCGAACTTGAATATGTGTTAAATAAAGTCTCTTGTGTAGGCTTAGTCATTGCACCTGCGTTTAAAACTTCAGATTATCAAGAAATTCTGTGTAAGATTGCCCCAGAACTCTGCAATTCTAATGAAAAAATTCTTTCAAGTAGTCGTCTGCCGTACTTAAAGCATGTCATTAAAATCTCAGATGAACAGCAAGGCGCGATTCATCGTTTTAGTGACTTATTGGCTGCGCCAACTGATCAGCAGCTTGCAGAACTTGAGCAAATTTCCAGTGAATTACAATTTGATGAAACCATCAATATTCAGTTTACCTCAGGGACTACTGGTAATCCTAAGGGCACTATGCTGACCCACAATAACATTTTAAATAATGGTTATTTTGTTGGAGAAGCGATTCGTTTAACCCCACAAGACCGTGTTTGCATTTCGGTACCGCTGTTCCATTGCTTTGGTATGGTGATGGGCAATCTCGCCTGTATTACGCATGGTTCAACCATGGTTTATCCATCGGGTGTGTTTAACCCTTTGGCCAGCTTACAAGCCATTGAGCAAGAAAAATGTACTGCAGCCTATGGTGTGCCGACCATGTTTATTGCCATGCTCGAGCATGAGCAATTTGAAGAATTTGATTTAAGCAGTTTACGTACTGGCATTATGGCGGGTAGCCCATGTCCGCGTGAAATTATGCAACGTGTGATTGAACGCATGCATATGCATGAAGTGACCATTTGCTATGGTATGACTGAAACTGCACCGGTGAGTGCACAAAGTGCTGTCACCGACAGCATTGAACAACGTGTGGGTACCGTGGGACGCGTGCATCCGCATATTGAAATTAAGATTGTGGATGAGCAAGGCAAAATTGTACCGCGTGGTGGCTTGGGCGAGCTGTGTGTCCGAGGTTATTCAGTGATGCTCGGCTATTGGGAAGATCAAGACAAAACCTTTGATGTGATTGATAAAGCCCGTTGGATGCATACCGGTGATATTGCTTCTATGGATGATGAGGGCTTTATTAAAATCAAAGGCCGTATTAAAGATGTGGTGATTCGGGGTGGCGAAAACTTATTCCCCAAAGAAATCGAGGACTTCTTATATACCCATCCTGCGGTAATGGACGTGCAAGTGATTGGTTTGCCTGATCCACGCTATGGCGAGGAATTGTGTGCTTGTATTATTTTGCATGAAGGCGAAAGTTGCAGTGAAGAAGCGATTCGTCAATATTGCAAAGAGAATATTTCGCATAACAAAGTCCCGCGTTATGTACGCTTCTTTGATGAGTTCCCGATGACTGCATCTGGTAAGGCACAAAAATTTAAACTCCAAGAGTTGATGCGCCAAGAACTTAATTTGCTGGAAGATATTGCTTAACTAAGTGTGCCCACGATCTTCGGATTGTGGGCTATTGTCGAATTGCCAATGTAAGTAGACCTGTATTAAGGAGTAAAGGTGGCTAAGGACTTTCACCATCCTAAAGTAGTTGCCGGTTATGATGAACATATCCGCAAACTGATTCCCGGCTATGAGCTGATGCATGCACAGGTACGTGCCGTATTTCGGGTTCATTTAGCTGCAGATGCACACATTTTAATTGTGGGTTGTGGCACGGGCTATGAAATTGGCTATCTGTTGCAACATTTTCCCAAACTGCAAATCACCGCAGTTGATCCATCTTTGACCATGCTTGAACACGCCAAAGTTTATACCGAGCATCTGAATGCATCTAAACAAATTAACTTTATTCATGGTACGGCTCAAGATTTAGACACAACAATACAATTTGATGCCGCCTTAAGTCTTTTAGTCGCACATTTTATTAGCAATGAAAATAAGGCACAATTTTTCCGCGAGATTTATCAGCACTTAACACCCAATGCATTGTTGATGACCTATGATTTACTGTTACATGCTGAAGATTACGAACTCAATATTCTACAGTGTATCTGTCAAGAACAAGGTTTAAGTCTCAGTCAAAGCCAGCAGATGTTGGCCCGTTTAGAGGATGACTTTGGTTTAATCACACCGCAAGGTTATCGTGATGCCTTACAACAGGCGGGTTTTCAACAGATTAAAACTTATATGCAAGTGATTAATTATTTTGGATTTCTAGCAAAAAAAATAACAGTATAGGGTAGTTATGTCAGCGTATTATCAATTAAAACAACGTGAACATTTACAAAATGGGACACTCATTTCCCATTATCAATGTCAAATTCATTGCCAAGGGGCGTGGAATCCGCATGAACAACATATGGCGCCTGCTGGTGGGATTCTAGCGCATGAATTGGCGCATTTTAATCCACGTCCTGAGCTTCGAATTGGGCGTATGAGTTATGATATTTTAGGTCTGATTCCCTTTGGTGAATTTTCGATTCAGACTCAAGTAATTCGTGGTGGTAAAACCATTGAATTGCTTGAAGCCACCATGCTGGCCAATGGACGTGCCTGTATTGTGGCACGGGCTTGGCGTATGCAAACTCAAAATACCCAGTCTATTGCAGGACTTGAAGATGGTTTTGTCACGCCACCTGAACAATTACCAGTATGGGATGGCATGAAATGTTGGCCAGGGGGTTATATTCAAAGTATTCAAGCACGTGCCGCTGCAGACCGCCGTGCCGGTCAAGGCATTGTGTGGCTCAATACCCAAGTGGATATGGTTGAGGGCGAAAAAACCTTAGATTTTGTTAAACTCATGGGATTAATAGATACCGCCAATGGCGTGGTACCGCGCGTCGAACCCGGACAAGGTTGGGCTTTTCCGAATCTAGATTTGCAAGTGCATTTATATCGTCAGCCACAAGGGCAATGGCTCGGTTTGCAAGCCACGCAGCAATATGGCAGCGATGGGATTGGTTTAACCAGTAGTGTCTTACATGATGAACTGGGGCCTTTTGGTCGCAGTGAGCAAATCTTAACCTTACGTGCCATGTAAAAAAAACCGAAGCGCTTGCTTCGGTTTTTTAAAGGCTAAAGGCTTAGAATTTTTTTTCAACACTCAGCAATACACTTGGAATGGCTTCATTGCTACGCGCTTGATAAAATTCACCATTGTCTTTATAAAGACGGGTTTTATAGTCGGTACTTAAAATATTACGTGCACTTAAAGTGGTTGCCCAACCATCTTGGAAGCGTTTGGTGGCACTAATATCCACATTGACGCGCTCATTGGTGTTTTGTACATAGGGCTGATTATCTACAGGACGGCTAAATGCAGGGGTGTAGTTGACATTCATACTGGTCGCCAACTGCCACGGCTGATAATTATATGAGACACCGGCACTGGCAGTATACGGTGCCACGCCACTGGCTAAACGCTCACCACCATTATCTAAATCAATTTTAGCGCGTACTGTTGAGACTTGACCATTGACCATAAAGGAATGGCCGGCTTCAGTTTGCTTAATGGCATAACGACCAGACAGCTCCATGCCGTAGGTGGTGGCACTATTTTGGTTGGTTGGACGCTGCACGTAGCGACCATCTTCTAAATTCACTACACGTTCGATGTAATCATCCACTTTACGGTAATAACCGGTTAAGTTGATGCCACCTGCAGCCGTGTTAAAACCTAATGTCGATTCAAAAGCATTGATCTGTTCAGGTTTTAAGAAGGGATTACCACCACGGTCGGGGTTATTTAAGCTACCAGCATCGGCATCGGTTGAATAGGAAATGGTTGGTAATAGGCTATTGCTATTGGGGCTACGGAAGGCCTGACTTAAATTGGTTTGTAATGACCATGCTGGAGTAAAATCAAAACGATGTGCCAGAACCGGGCTGAGATGAGAGTCGCTATAATCCACTAAACCTGAACGCTCTAACCATTGCTGGCGCGCACCTAAGGTCACGGTTTGACGCTCGGTAAAGCGCCATGAACCTTCTAAATAGGCAGCATAACGCTGTTCATCTAAAGTTTGGTTTTGATTGCTGTCCAGTTCATTGCTTTTTACATCAAAACCAAATTTGATTTGTTGTTTGGGATTAAATTTGCGTACCCCATCATAGGCAATACCATATTCATTGACCTGTTCCTGAATATTTTCGGTGCCACGACTTGAGCGGGTAATTTCGGTTTCGTCTTGTTGTTCAAGGCTGAGACGGATTTTATCTGAGTTGCCGCCATCTTTACGTTCATAACGGGTGTTTAAGCGAATACTTTCGTTGTCATCGGATTGCACAGTCCGCCCGTTATAGCCGTCATTTTGATGTTGACGATAAAAAATTTCCGCCACAATTTTTTGTTGATCATCAATTTCATATTCAGCACGCGGGGTGAGCATCAAAGATTTACGTTCATTAACACGTTTTTGTTGTACCACGCTTTCACCGGCATTTTGAGTATTGCTGGTGGTTTGCGTCTCATCAATGCTGTGGTTGGCAGATACGCTATAAATCCATTGATTGGTGCGGCCATCGGCCTGCAGGCTTAAGTTTTTACGTTCTTCTTCACGCGAATCTGATTCGGCAAAACCATAACCTAGGCGTACACTGCCATTAAGACGGGTGGTATCTAAAGGTTGTTTTAGAATAATATTAATCACCGCAGAACTTGCGACGGAAGCTTGCGCCACACTCGGTTGTTTGACAATTTCAATGCGTTCGATCATGTCAGGGGTTAAAGTGTCAACAATTGACATGCCACCACGCGGGCCACCTTGCACAGGTTCACCATTGATTAAAAACACCGGTGCACCGCCACCCCGAAAACGCATGCCGCCTGCGCCACCTGCACCACGCGGCCCTGGTCCTGATGGCATTTGAAAACCTGCCGCACGGCGCAGCGCATCATTGACGGATTGATCACCATATTGCAGCATTTCTTCACGGCTAATTATAGTTTTGGCCACAGCACTAATGTCTAGGTCGGCCTTGGCTTCAGCTTGGGCGCCAAAAGTTAAGGTCTCCAAGGTTTGCACTGGCAGACTTGCGGTATTTATTGTGTCTGCCATAACAAAGCTACTGCATGTAAATAAAGCCAAGCAAAGTGCGCTATAAGATAAGCCTAGAGATTTTGTCATTGTCCGTGCCCCATATTTTAATTGCGCAGAGTCTAAAATAAAATTATGGAGAAAATGTGCGCGCTATAAATAAAAGCCAAAAAAATGCTGCCCCGTGGCAGCATGCTTTAAGACACTTTATCTGGAATCATCAGTGCTTGATTAATATACAACTTAATTAGACGTTCCCGCGAGCCAATGGCTTTTTGATAATGAGTGGAATTCAAGAGCAGCGATGCCCCATAGGTCACGGTCCAAATATAAGACAAATAATCACGAATCGACATGGCGCTATTTAAGGATTTTAAATATTCACCAGTCATATCTTTAATCGATAAAATTCGCTGCTCACGTATCTCATACAGCTCTTCAAATAGACTTTTTAAGCGACGCTCGTTATTGGTTAAGCGTTCTTCAATTGAGTGCAGCAAGATCGTACGGTTCGAGTTGAGCATGTTGTATAACATATACTGCGACACATAAGTCTTGATGTTGGCTTGATGGGTTTTAGAAATGTCGAGTAAACGGCGCTCATTTAAAATAATCAATTCTAAATACAGCTGATTTTTACTTTTAAAGTGTTTGTAAATGGTGCCTTTGGCGATATCCAGTTCAGAAGCCAATTCCCCGAGGGTAATATCTTGATTGTTATCTAATAACAACTTTTCTGCCATGCTTAGAATTTTTTCTTTTCGAAGCAAAAAGTTTTGCTGGCGCTCTGAATTCATCTTCTTCGTTCCATCTATACAATCAAAACAACAAAGGCAACTTAAACTACCTCTGCCTCAATGCACATTACACCAAAGTCTTGAATTTGCCTAGTAAATGAACAATTGAAAACTGTTATAAATCATATTTTTAGACATAGCCTTATTTAAATGTCAAGCAAGGAAGACTCATGAGGTCAATCGTTTCCAATTGCCGCATTTTTATTTTATTGTCATTGCGTTTTCTAAGATTAGTTTATACAAAAATAACCAGTAAATTGGCTTTAAAAAAATACTGTAATTTGTATAACAATCTGAAACTAAAAGAATTGAATAGATAAAGAATGCAAGATGAATCTTGTGAATATTCAAATCTTTCAAGTATGGACTTGATCAAAAAGCCGATTCAAGCCATGCAAAAGTTACGGTGTTGCAGCCTGCGTACGATGTGCCAGCTGAATGCCACCTAGTAAAGGGATGTCATGAGAGTGTCAAAAATGAATTTGATACTTAAGCTCTTAGGGAATGCGAATCATGCAAGACCTGCTTTGCTTGCAAAGCAGTTTAATTTTAGTTAAGGAAAGTAACGATGCCGATTTATAATGCACCACTAAAAGACATGGATTTTATCTTAAATGACGTATTTCAGGCAGAACAGTTCTGGCAAAGTACTGAACAGCTCGCGCATTTAGATCAGGCAACAGCCAATGCAATTTTAGAAGAAATGGCAAAGTTTTCCAAAAATGTCATTTTAGATTTAAACCGCTCAAGCGATGAAGAAGGCGGTGCACAATTTAACAATGGTGTAGTCACAACTCCTAAGGGCTTTAAAGAAGCATTTGAACAATATGCACAAGGTGGCTGGATTGGTCTAGGTGCATCTGAGGAGTGGGGCGGTCAGGGCATGCCAAAAATGCTGACCGTACTTGCCGATGAAATGATTTGGGCCACCAACCCGTCATTTATGCTCTATCCACTGCTTACTGTGGGCGCGGGTATGGCAATTGACCAAGCAGGCACACAAGCGCAAAAAGAAGCGTATTTACCAAAATTCTATACCGGCGAATGGTCAGGCACCATGTGCTTAACTGAGCCACACTCAGGTACAGATTTAGGCATTATTAAAACCAAAGCTGAACCCAATGAAGATGGTTCATACAATGTAACGGGTACTAAAATCTTTATTACCAGCGGTGAGCATGACCTATGTGAAAACATCATTCACTTAGTCTTGGCCAAAACACCGGGTGCACCTGCGGGTTCACGTGGTATTTCGATGTTTATCGTGCCTAAATTCTTAGTCAATGAAGATGGTTCTTTAGGCGAGCGTAACACGGTTGCGGCAGGTTCAATCGAGCACAAAATGGGGATTAAAGGCTCTGCGACTTGTGTGATGAACTTTGATGCTGCTAAAGGCTACATGATTGGTAAAGAAAACGAAGGCCTAGCAGCGATGTTCATTATGATGAACTATGAACGTTTATCTATGGGGATCCAAGGTATTGGTGCGGCTGAATATGCTTATCAAAATGCCGCGCAATACGCAACGGATCGTCTACAAGGTCGTGCTGCAACGGGTGCGCAATCTCCTGAAAAACCAGCTGATTCTATTTTAGTGCATGCGGATGTACGCCGTATGTTATTAAACGTACGCTCGAATAACGAAGCATCTCGTGCATTTGCCGCCTATGTAGGTCAGCAACTGGATATCACTAAATTCTCAACTGATGCAGAAGCAGTGAAAAAAGCCAATAACCGTGTTGCGCTATTAACGCCAATTGCAAAAGCGTTCTTAACGGATAAAGCCTTAGAGTCAACTTTAGAGGCGCAAATGTGCTTTGGTGGTCATGGTTATATCCGTGAATGGGGTATGGAACAGTGTATTCGTGACTTACGTATTTCACAAATTTACGAAGGCACCAACGGTATTCAAGCACTAGATTTAATTGGTCGTAAAACCATTAAAACCAGTGGCGCTTTCTTGGCTGAATACCTAGAGGAAATCCGCGCATTCGCCAATGGTCTAGACGACAGCTTGAGCATTAAAGCGGTAACCTTAGATATTGCTGCACAAACTGAAGAATTAACCCAATTTATTGTTGAGCAATCGAAACAAAATCCAGATTTATCAAGTGCAGTTGCGGTTGATTACTTACATGCAGTGGGCATGATGAGCTTTGTGTACATGTATGCACGTATTGGTGCAGCAGCACAAGGTCAAACAGACAGCTTTTACCAAAACAAATTGGCATTGGCACAGTACTACAGCAATAAAGTCTTAGCTGACTTTGCTGCGCGTGTACAACGTGTCAAGAGTGGGACAGATGTCATGATGGACTTCTCAGCAGAATACTTTACTGCTCAGTCTTAATTTTAGCGCCATATGAAGGTATGTCAGGAAGGACGGCATACCTTCTGAAATCAGATAGGATATAAAAACAATGATCGTAATTGTAGATGCAGTTCGTACTGCTATGGGTGGCTTCCAAGGTTCACTTTCATCGCTAAGCGCACCAGAATTAGGGAGTGTAGTGATTAAAGAAACTATTCAACGTGCCGGTATTGCTGCCACAGACGTTGATGAAGTGATTTTTGGTTGTGTGTTACCTGCAGGCTTAAAACAAGCACCTGCACGTCAAGCCATGCGTTTAGCGGGTGTACCTGACAAAGTGGGTGCCACCACGATTAATAAAGTCTGTGGTTCAGGCATGAAGGCTGTCATGCAAGCCGCAGATGCGATTAAAGCGGGCAGTGCCAATATCATCATTGCAGGTGGTATGGAATCGATGAGTAACGCGCCGTATTTACTTGATAAAGCACGTGGCGGATTACGTATGGGTCACGGTAAAGTGATTGACCATATGTTCCAAGATGGCCTAGAGGATGCTGAAACAGGTCTGTCGATGGGTGTACTAGCGCAAGAAATGGCGGACAAAAAAGGTTATACCCGTGAACAGCAAGACGCTTATGCGATTGGTTCATTAAACAAAGCAGTTGATGCAGTTAATAACGGCTACTTTAAAAATGAAATTGCTGCCGTGACGGTATCTAGCCGTAAAGGCGATGTGGTGGTTGAGCAAGACGAACAACCATTTAATGCCAAAATTGATAAAATCCCGACGCTACGTCCGGCATTTAAAAAAGATGGCACAATTACCGCAGCCAACTCAAGCTCAATTTCAGACGGTGCATCTGCACTTGTGGTAACTTCTGATGTAGTGGCTAAAGAAAAAGGTTTAACACCACTAGCGCAAGTGGTGGCCTACGCAACCAATTCGCAGCATCCAACAGAATTTACCATTGCCCCAGTCGGTGCCATTGAAAAAGTACTTAAACAAGCGGGTTGGAGTGCAGAAGAGGTTGATCTGTGGGAAGTGAATGAAGCTTTTGCGATGGTGGCGATGGCTGCGATTGATGGATTTAACTTAGACCCAGCAAAAGTAAATATTAGTGGCGGTGCATGTGCGCTCGGTCATCCACTGGGTTCTTCAGGTTCACGTATTATTGTGACGCTGATCCATGCCTTAAAACGCACGGGCGGCAAAAAAGGTGTTGCTGCCTTATGTATTGGTGGTGGTGAAGCAACAGCTATTGCGGTGGAATTACTGTAAAACCCATGGACATAATCGTTGCGCGATGCCGCAACGATGGATAACAACAAGTTTGATTTTGAGAAGAGCTAACATGACCCAAGGTTTAGATCGCGTTCGTTGCACCGCGTTACATGACAAAATTGTTTCAGTAGAGCAAGCTTTAGATTTGATTCAAGATGGCGCCGTAGTGGGTGCAAGTGGTTTTGGTGGTGCCGGCGATGCCAAAGCGATTCCTTTAGCATTAGCGCAGCAAGCCAAAGTTAAAAATATTACTTTTGCCACAGGTGCCAGTTTAGGTAACCAAATTGACGGCAAATTAGGGGCCGCGAAAGTCATTTCACGTCGTTTACCGTATCAAGCCGATCCAAGCTTACGTAAACAAATTAACAATGGCGAAGTTGCATATACAGACATGCATTTATCGGGTCTTGCCGATAAAATGCGTCATAAAATGCTGCCAGCGCCACAAGTGGCTGTGGTCTCTGCTATTGCTATTACCGAAGATGGCCTGATTATTCCGACCAATTCCTGCGGTAACTCAGCACAATTTGTTGAGCTGGCTGATCATGTCATTGTGGAAATTGATTTGACCTCAAATCCAATTTTAGAAGGTTCACACGATATTTACGTGCCGCCAAGCCGTCCAGCACGTGGTCCTGTGCCTTTAATCAATGCACAAGATCGTATTGGTACCATTGGTATTCAAGTAGATCCTGCTAAAATTTCTGCCATTGTGATGAATGATGTGCCTGATACCACATTTGATATGGCGGATGCGGATGAAGAAACATTAGCCATTGCCAAGCATTTGGTAAACTTCTTTGAAAACGAAGTGGCCGAAGGTCGTTTGCCTGAGAATTTAGGTCCACTACAATCAGGTGTGGGTTCAATTGCCAACGCCGTGTTTGCCGGCTTTGAACATTCTAACTTTAAAGATTTAGTCATGTACTCAGAAGTGCTACAAGACTGTACTTTTAAATTGATTGATTCAGGCAAAATGATCTTTGCTTCAGGTTGTTCTATGACCTTGTCACAAAGTACCAATGATTATGTGATGGCAAACTTTGGAAAATACAAAGACAAGATTGTAATGCGTCCGCAGGATATTTCAAACAACCCAGAAATTATCCGTCGTTTAGGGATTATTGCGATTAACACCGCACTTGAGTTTGATATTTACGGTAACGTCAATTCAACCCATGTCACGGGCACAAAAATGATGAACGGTATTGGCGGTTCAGGCGACTTTGCCCGTAATGCGCTCTTGTCTATTTTTGTGACCAAATCGATTGCTAAAGCGGGTGCAATTTCATCGGTGGTGCCAATGGTCAGCCATCATGATCACACCGAACATGATGTAGATATTTTAGTCACTGAGCAAGGTTTAGCAGATTTACGTGGTTTATCACCTCGTGAACGTGCGCGCGCCATTATTGATCACTGTGCGCATCCAGATTATCGCGATGCATTAAACGATTATTATGATCGTGCGGCACAACAAGGTGGTCATACACCACATATTTTAACTGAAGCGTTAAGCTGGCATGCACGTTTGGTTCAAAACGGACATATGCTACAAAAAGAAGCTGCAACTGCTTAATGTTTAAATAAAAAAGCCTCCCTTGGGAGGCTTTTTTATTGCAGTAAAATTAGTTAATTTTCTTAAATAAGAAATCGTTAATTTTATGACCTTCTTCTAAGCCACGACGTTCAAATTTGGTTTGTGGACGCCAATCTGGACGTGGGTAGCTGTTGCCTTTACCCGCCATATTTTCTAAACGTGGACGGTTGTCTAGGACATCCAACATCCATTCTGCATACGGTTCCCAGTCAGTGGCTGAGTGGAAGGTGCCGCCCAATTCCAATTTTTGCTCAACCAATGGCATACGGTCATGTGAAACAAAACGACGTTTAAAGTGACGCTTTTTCTGCCATGGATCTGGGAAGTACAATTGTACCGCGTTAATGCTATTGTCTGGCATTTCACGTAACACCTGAATCGCATCGGCATCAAGCAAACGTAAATTGGTTAAACCTGCCATACCTGCTTCATAGACGCACTGTGCAATACCTGGTACGTGCACTTCAATCCCCACGTAGTTACGTTCTGGATTGGCTTTGGCCATTAATACCAATGAACGACCCATACCAAAACCAATTTCTACCGTTAAAGGACGGTCTGGATGTTCAAAGTGCTGACGCAAATCACCTGCAGGATATTCCAAAATTAAATGACCATATTGTTCAAGCGCAGTACGTTGCGAAGTATTCAGCGGCGTTGAACGACGCATAAATGTCACAATTTCACGGTGCTCATTTAAGTTTTCGAGCTCAACGACTGGCTGCTCTAATTGATCGTTTGACATAATTTTGGCAAATCTAAAATAAATCGAATGCGGTATTTTAAGTCCTCGTGTCTACAAGTCAAATATTTTCATACCCCAAAAAAAACGCCCATGATTGGGCGTTTGCTTTTATGGCTTTTTAAATTGCATTAAAACGATCGATCAAACGACTAGAGGCTTCATTTAAGCCAATCACTTTCACCTCAATATTGCGTTGCTCAAATTTGGCTAAGACTTTATTGAGCATCCCCACCGAAGTCACATCCCAAATATGTGCTTGAGTTAAGTCAATTTCAACCTGTTTAACGCTGTCATGAAAATCAAAAATGTGAAAGAAACGTTCAGCACTGCTAAAGAACACTTGACCTTGAATCGTATAGCGGCGTACGCCATGAGTTAAGGTTTGAGTCACTTGCAGGCTATTCTCCAATTGCTGAATAAAAAACAGTGCAGAAATTAATACCCCCACAAATACCCCAAGGGCTAAATTATGGGTCAAGAGCACGACCAACACCACAGCCAGCATGATGATATTAAACTGGCGAGGATGCTTAGAAAATTGCTTTACTGCACCCCATTGGAAGGTGGTCAGAGCCACCATCACCATGATGGCCACCAATGCAGCCATTGGAATATAAGAGAGCCAGTCTTTAAAAAACACCACCAGACACAGTAAAAAGATCCCAGCCACCAGCGTTGATAAGCGCGTGCGTGCGCCTGAGGAGACATTAATAATCGATTGACCAATCATCGCGCAGCCAGCCATACCACCCATAAAGCCACTTACAATATTGGCATAGCCTTGTCCACGGCACTCCTGATGACGATCACTTTCGGTCTGGGTCATTTCGTCAACCACAGTGGTGGTCATCATGGTTTCTAATAAACCCACCGTGGCCAGTGTCAGGGCATATGGGAAAATAATTTGAAGGGTGTCTAAATTAAGCGGAAGATCAGGCACTAAAAAAATCGGTAGCGTATCGGGAAATTGGCCTAAATCACTCACCATACGGATATTTCCGCCCAAGAGTAGTGCAAGCACACTGAGCACGATAATACAAATCAGTGGTGAAGGAATCAGTTGACCAATTTTAGGAATACGAGGAAACAGATAAATCAGTACTAAGCCCAAACCCATTAGGCTCAAGGCTAAGCTATCCATGTGTTGTATTTCTGGCACTTGTGCCACAAAGATTAAAATTGCTAAGGCATTTAAAAAGCCATACACCACAGCTTGTGAAACAAAACGCATGAGTTTTGCTACTTTAAAATAGCCTGCAATCACTTGGATCACACCAGTTAAGATGGTGGCTGCCAATAAATACTGCAAACCATGTTCTTTAACTAAGGTAATCATCAGTAAGGCCATTGCGCCCGTGGCAGCAGAGACCATAGCAGGACGGCCACCTAAAAAAGCAATACTGACTGCAATACAAAATGAAGCATATAAACCCACTTGTGGGTCTACGCCAGCAATTGCGGAGAAGGCTATGGATTCAGGAATTAGAGCTAAACCCACCACCACGCCTGCCAAAACATCACGACGAATATTTGAAAACCATTGCTCTCTTTTTAGGCTAATCACAGCATCTTTCATCAAACTTTAAAGATGCTATGGTAAAACAGCTTTATTGCAAAAAGCACCCATGAATGACTTGAAAAATCTGTCAATTTCCCTGATAGTCAGGGAGTGTCATGTATCAAGCTGCACGATTGGGCCTGATAAATGCTTAAATTAAAAAAAAGTACAAGGATTAGATCAAAGATGAAACTTTATTATGCACCTGGTGCATGTTCTTTAGCAGCACATATTATTTTAAATGAAATTAATGTTGACTTTGATTTAGTACGTGTGGATTTAAAGACCCATCAGACCGAAAAAGGTGTGGATTATTATCAAATTAATCCAAAGGGTTATGTACCCGCTTTAGAAATTAACCCCGGTCTGATTTTAACGGAAATTGTGGCAATTTTACCGTTTTTAGCCCAACATGATCCAAAACAAGATTTAATTCCACCTTCAGGCTTTGGGCGCGCCAAAGTGCTAGAATGGCTGGGGTATTTAAACTCAGAACTGCATGATGCCTATGCGGTATTTTTCCAAGGTGAAATTGATGACGCTGCCAAGAAAAAGGGCTATGCAGAAATTGATCGTTTGTTGACCTATGTGGAAAAACAAATTGCGAAAGAAGAACATGAATATTTAGTAGATGATAATTTTGGTCCAGCGGATGCCTATTTCTTTGTACTGACCAATTGGTCAAAAACCATTGGGCATGACTTGAGTCCATATCCAAATGTATTGGCGTTACGAAAAAAAGTCCGTCAACGTCAATCAGTGGAAATCGCCTTACGTGACGAAGGCTTAATTAAATAATTCAGTTTTGCTTTGAAAAGGACGCTTTAAGCGTCCTTTTGATTTTAAAATTTACGTGCTTTCCAAGCCAAATTTAGCCATCCCGCAATTATTAAAGCACCACCGATGGGTGTAATGGCACCAAAACCACGAGGTAATCCCAATGCCATTAAATACAGTGACCCACAAAACAGTATAATCCCCATTTGAATCAGCACAAAACTACGTTTGATATTGAGCTGGGGTAAAACACGCATGATCACAGCAATGAGCAATAAAGCTAAAGCATGATAAAAAAAGTAATCAGTTGCAGTGTGCCACCATGTTAACTGTGCTTCACTAGCACGCGTTTTTAAGCCATGCGCCCCAAAAGCACCTAACATGACGGCCAGCGCTAAATTCAGCGCAGAAATTGTCATCCACATATTGTTTATCACGTTACCAAAAGCCTGACGCTAGCATACCATTAGGACATTAAAAAAAGGGCGATTTCGCCCTTCTTTTAATTCGATGACATGGCCACTTTAATTTTTTCCATGGCATTTTTTTCAAGCTGACGAATACGTTCTGCTGAAACGTTATATTCGGCTGCCAGCTCATGTAAGGTAGACTTATCATCATCTAACCAACGACGTTGTAAGATGTTGCGTGAACGATCATCGAGCTGTTCCATTGCTTCATGCAAAGCTGAAGTACTTTGCTCTTCATAATCTTCATCTTCAGCTAAACGTGCTGGGTCATAACGATTATCTTCTAAATACAATGCTGGTGCGACATGGGTTGAGCCCTCATCATCGTCATCGCCTTGTGCTTCAAAAGCGGCGTCATAAGCCGTTAAGCGTCCTTCCATTTCCAAGACTTGTTCAGGTGTGACATTTAAGTCATTGGCAATTGACCGCGCTTCATCTAAAGTCAGTTTTTTACTGGATTTTTTTAAACTGCGTAAGTTAAAGAACAGTTTACGCTGAGCTTTAGTGGTGGCAATTTTTACAATTCGCCAGTTACGAATCACGTATTCATGAATTTCGGCTTTAATCCAATGCACGGCAAATGACACCAAACGTACGCCCATATTGGGGTCAAAACGTTTGACTGCTTTCATGAGGCCTAAGTTGCCTTCTTGGATTAAGTCACCTTGTGGTAAACCATAGCCAGCATAACTGCGGGCAATATGTACGACAAAGCGTAGATGCGACATGACCAGCATTTTTGCTGCGTCTAAATCTTGGTCGTAATAGTAGCGTTCTGCTAACTCTTTTTCTTGTTCGGCGCTCAGAATTGGAATTTGATTAACAGTACTAATATAAGCACCAAGATTAACGCCGGGCGCTGATAATGACAGGGGCATCAATTGATTGCGGCTGTCACTCATGGGTACTCCTTATAAGACAATCAGTCTTTGCAATGGTTTTATCTTAAAGCCAATTGTCTTCATCATTAAGGACAATTGGGTAGAGATATGTAACCTCGTCTGCACATTTAAGCGCTTAATTTTAATTGAAAACAATTAAGATTCAATGTGGTAATGGAATTCTTGTTCAGAAATTTTGATCATTTCACACTGCAACTGATGCACATGACAATAGCGACTGACATCGGTGTTGGAGTGTGGGTCTGAAGACTTTAATAACCATTGGCCATGCGCTTGTTTTTTTAAGGCACGTTTTAACATCAAAAGTGGCATAGGGCAGGGTTGACCCATGGCATCGATCACGTTAACGGTGTCAGACATACACATCTTCAAATCTATAAAAACAAGGGCTAAATATTAGCAAATTTAATGCCAAAGCCCAACCTAAAAAGCAGAACTTTTATGGCGCATGCTTTGTAAGATTTGGGCGTTAAAAGCGCCTGATTAAAATCATATAAATCAAAAAAAATCTACCAATCAGTAACAAGCCATGGTAAGCTCGATGGCGTTGAGGATGTATTACAACAAATAAAAATTGTTTTAAACACCGCTCTACAAGTGGATGTACCGGGATTTTGTTGATAGTTTTACAGAATGATTACAAGCTTAGAAATAAAAAATGTTTTTAACTTGTTTGCTCTGCTGTTTGCAACACCGGGTGGTCCTTCTTTTGAAAGAACTAAATTGAGGATTAACTTATGACAGCTCGTGAACAAGGCGTTGTGAAGTGGTTTAACGATACTAAAGGCTTTGGCTTTATTCAACGCAATGGCGGTGACGATGTATTCGTTCATTTCCGTGCAATTCAAGGCGATGGCCACCGTTCACTTCGTGACGGTCAACGCGTAGAATTCAGCGTAGTAAAAGGTCAAAAAGGCTTCCAAGCGGAAGAAGTACAACCTTTAGACTAAGCGATTTCGCTTGACGCCGAAACGCTCCAATATCTATTGGGGCGTTTTTTGTTTATAATGCCCTCGTGTGTCCATTTTCAATTAGAGCAACTCTATGTCAGCTGGTTTTGAAACCTTAAATCTCCATCCACAATTGAAACAGGCGATTGATGCCCTTGGCTTCCAATCTATGACCCCAATTCAAGAAAAGGTTTTAAAATTTACTTTGGCAGGTCATGACGCCATTGGTCGTGCACAAACCGGCACAGGCAAAACTGCCGCGTTTTTAGTCAGTGTCCTCAACGACTTATTAAATAACCCCATTACGACACAACGTTATCGCGGTGAACCGCGTGCCTTAATCTTGGCACCTACGCGTGAGCTCGCTCTGCAAATTGAAAGCGATGCCAAAGAGTTAACTCAATTTACCAATTTAAATTTGGTGACTTTATTGGGCGGAGTGGACTTTGATAAACAAAAAGCCCAGTTGGACGCCAATTTTGTTGACATTATGGTGGCAACACCGGGTCGTTTAATTGATTTAGTAGAACAAAAAGAAGTTTGGCTGGATCAAATTGAATTTTTAGTGATTGATGAAGCTGACCGTTTACTTGATATGGGCTTTATTCCATCGGTAAAACGAATCGTGCGTTATTCACCACGTAAAGAGCAGCGTCAAACCTTAATGTTCTCAGCAACCTTTAGTTATGATGTACTCAATCTGGCGCAGCAATGGTTGTTTGAACCCATAACGGTTGAAATTGAACCTGAGAAGAAAACCAATGCCGATGTTGAACAACGGGTGTATATGGTGGCTAAGTCAGACAAATATAAACTGTTGCAAGAAATTTTACGTGATGAGCCGATTGAAAAAGTCATGATCTTTGCCAATCGTCGTGATCAAGTCCGTAAGCTCTATGATCATTTAAAGCGAGATGGTTATAAAGTGGTAATGTTGTCGGGTGAAATTGCCCAAGACAAACGCTTAAAAATGTTGGATCAATTTAAAAATGGTCAACATAACATCATGATTGCCACGGATGTGGCGGGTCGTGGGATTCATGTTGATGGTGTATCACATGTGGTGAATTTTACTTTGCCTGAGCAATCTGATGATTATGTACACCGTATTGGTCGTACAGGGCGTGCGGGAACGCGCGGTGTAAGTATTAGCTTCTTATCTGAAGATGATGCATTTTATTTACCGGAAATTGAAAAAGCCATTGGGCAAAAATTACCGTTAACCCGTTTAGAGGGTTATTGCTAAAGCTTTTAAAAAACCGCTCGATTGAGCGGTTTTTTTTGCTTTTACTTATTGGCTACGACAGGTAAAGGTTAGCACTGTTTGGTAATCATCGTCTCGTGATAAACCTGTGGCTTTACCGGCTAGCCCGCCAATCACATCAGCTGCTGCCTGAATCACTTGTCCGGTTTTTTCATTGACGACACCTTTTAAGGCACCGTTATAGCTACTTTGCTCATTGACCAAAATTGGACTGGCTTTAGAGCCGCAAGTTTTGCTCGCTGCAGTAATGGCATTATTTTTAGCAATGATTTGGCTTTTACCTAACCCAGTGACTTCATACTGATTATTGGCATTTTGAATTGCTAAAGAGGTGGTGGGCTGTGAAGCACAAGCCGTCAAGAGAGCTGCACTACATGCAATAGCAGCAAGATGAAGCATTTTCATGGTGGATTTTCCTTTACAATGCAATTTTTGGCTATTGCAGCATATTCCAATAGATAAAAGTGCAAGGGCTTGTATAAAAATTGCAATGTTAAGGCCGCTTAAAGCATCAGATGGATCATGCGGTGATGTTGTATATAAAGATCAAGCAAAAACAGTACAGTGAAAGATAGAGTAACTTTCTTAGTTTATGCTAATCTTGAATGATTAGTTAGGAACATAGAATTTAAGCTGCAATGACGGACTTAACCCAAGATTTGATTCATCAAAATATGCACCAACGTCAGTCGATTGGTCAGTTGATTGAACCTGCGCCCAATGCACAACAATTACAATATGCTTTTGAAGCAGCTTTAACTGCACCTGATCATCATCGTTTAAAACCGACGCGTTTTGTGGTAATTGAGCCTGAGCAGCGCGCCGCCTTTGGTGAATTATTGTCACAAGCATTAAGCGATTTAGGTGAAACTGAAGCAGCTCAAATTGAACGGGTAAAAAATCATCCTTTTCGGGCGCCACTGTTGGTGTTGGCACTCACTGAATTTAAAGACCATCCTAAAGTGCCGTATTTTGAACAAACTTTAAGTTCAGGGGCTGCTATTCAAAACTTTTTATTGTCCTTACAGGCACAAGGTTTTGCCAGTATGTGGCGTAGTGGTGCAGTCATTGAGTCCAAGCATTTTAAACAGGCTTTAGGGTTAAAAGACACAGACCTTATTTCAGGCATTATTTATATTGGTACCGCAGCTAAAACGATTGCAGCACGTCAGCCAATACAAGTTGCTGATTATGTGAGCAGCTGGCAGGCGCGATAGGAGTGACTGATGACAGAATTAAAATTTACCGACTTGCTTGAGCCTGTGGTCATGAATCAAAAGACTGCACTACGTGTGACAGTACTCGGTGGTGGTAGTTTTGGTACGGCCATGGCCAACACTGCAGCGCGTAATGGCTGCGATACCATGATTTGGATTCGTAATCCTGAAGTAGCAGAGGCGATTAACCAAACCCACCTTAATCAGCATTATTTACCCGATTTTTTACTCGAACAGAACTTACGTGCTGAATCGAATTTAGAGGCGGCAGTGCGTGATCGCGATATTATTTTGGTCGCAATTCCAAGTCATTCTTTCCGTAGCGTTTTACAACAAATTAAACCATTTATTAGCTCTCAGGCCGTGATTTCTTTAACCAAAGGCATTGAAGCAGAAACGTTTAGTTTTATGAGTGACATTATTCGCTCAGAATTACCAGAAGTGCCTTATGGGGTGTTATCAGGGCCAAACTTAGCCAAAGAAATTGTTGCAGGGCAGCCAGCTGGTACCGTGATTGCCAGTCAATCAGAACTGGTGCGTTATGCAGTACAGCAGGCCTTGCATAGTGCGCTATTTAGAGTCTTTGCCAGTGATGATGTACATGGTGTAGAACTGGGCGGCGCACTCAAAAATATTTATGCGGTGGCGATGGGAATTGCAGCAGCGTATAACGTGGGCGAAAACACCAAAAGTATGTTGCTGACCCGTGCTCTTGCAGAAATGAGCCGTTTTGCCGTGAAGCTCGGTGCTAACCCACTCACGTTCTTAGGTTTATCGGGTGTTGGCGATTTATTTGCGACGTGTAATAGCCCTTTAAGTCGAAACTACCAAGTGGGCTTTGCTTTGGGTAAAGGAAAAAGCTTAGAACAAGCCACCACTGAACTGGGTCAAACCGCAGAAGGGATCAACACCATTATTCAAGTGCGTAAACGTGCTCAAGAATTAGAGGTATATATGCCGATTACCACAGCACTGTATGCGGTAATTTTTGAAGGTGCGCCGCCATTGAGTGTTGCAGTGTCAATGATGAAAACAGGGCAGCGCAGTGATGTAGAGTTTGTCTTGCCACATTATGCAGTTTAAGCCATGACATTGTCATATTGACTTGATATTCTCAACATAATCAAAACGAAAAGGAATTTTTATGCAGCTGACTTTAGTGCGTCATGGTGAAGCACACCCTGCAATTGATGGTAATGATGATAAGCGTCCACTCACGCCACGTGGTCAAGCACAAGCCAAAGAGACTGCTACTGCATTGCAACAGTGGATTCAGCCTGATGTATTTGTGGTTAGTCCATTGCTGCGCGCGCAGCAAACCTTAAGCTATTTACAAACGCATTTTCCTGAAGTGCCTGTGGTGGTGTGTAATACCATTAAACCTGATGATGATGCCAAACTAGCAGTAGAGTGGCTGTCACAATTGCCTTATGAATCTATTGCGGTGGTATGTCATATGAATGTGGTGGGTTATATTGAGCAAATTTTATTGCAAGCGCCATTTCACCCATTTCAACTGGCAGAGGCACGTATCTATGAGCAAGCCGTGATTGCAGCAGGCTTATCTACCCGTCGTCAGCAATTTATTCCACAGGCATAAGGCGAAAGATTGATGTTGCAAATATGGATGCCAGAAGTAGATGGTTTATGGCATTACTCAATCGATCAAACGTGGTCGCAAGCATTAACGCTAGAGCAATTGATTCGCGAATTGAGTGTCTATCAAGGTCAAGATACTGCAGTGTATTTTCCGAGTCGACATGTGCAATTATTGCAACACACTTTAAGCAAAAGCCAGTACAAGCAGCTTGGTGCGCTTGGGGCAAGTTATATGCTAGAAGAGTATGTGGTGTTGCCACTAGATGCTATGCTGATCAAACAGCACTTTGTGCAGCCTGATCAGCTGTATATGTTGGCTATTGCCAAGAGCACCTTAGAGATGTTGCAAGGCGCTTTGACCTTGTTGCCGATTAAAGTCATGGCATTATTGCCTGACTTTTTGTTGCTTCCTGAACCTGCACCAAATCAGACGTATTTGTTGCATATGGCTGGACGTTTGTTGGCACGCGATAGTGTATATAGCGGCACATCCATTGATGACTTAAATCTCTATTTAGATTATCAAGATCCTGAGCGACATTATGCTCATCATGGGTTAACTGAAGCTCAGCTGTCCGCTTTGGTGGCGGTCAAAACACAAGATCAATATCAAGCATTCGATTACTGCTTAGCAGTGCCTAAACGTCCAGAGCGACATAGTTGGAATCTTATGGCGCGTCAAGTGCCTGAGCATACACGTTCTAAATATTGGGGGCTTTGTGCTGCTGTGCTTGGGGCAGTGATTGTGGCACAAGTGGCCGTAGATGCGTTACGTTGGTATCAGGCTAAAAATGTAGCAGAGCAAACAGCTGCACAAGCGTTAGAACAATATAAAGCGTGGTTTGGTGCCAATAGTCGTGTCAGTGAGCAAAATCTGAAAAGCCAGTTTGAAAGTCAGTTACGTCTCAATCAAAGCGTAGATACCCAAGCCTTAAATTTAATTTCCCGTGTAGCACCAATTTTAATGCAGCACCAAGTTTTAGCCCAACAAGTCAATTATGACGAGCAAGGTTTGAATCTGCAATTAAGCGCGGCATCGAGTCAAAAATTACAAGATTTAAACGCTCAGCTTGCCAAGCAAGGTTTCAAAGTGCAGCTAGGAAATATTAGTGCGCAAGGCAGTGAGGCCATAGGCCAGTTGAGTATTCAATAATGCAAGTATGGACACAATTTCAACAGCAACTTCATACAGCCTTAGAGCGTTTATCGGCACGTGAACGAGGTTTGGTGATTGGTACGGCCATTTTTGTGAGCTTAGCCCTTATGGGGAGCTTGTTATGGTCAGTGCATCAAGCAGCCACGCGTGAACAACAACGCGTGAACGATTTAAAAGATTTAATGGTGTGGATGCAAAGCAACGCTGTGAGCATGAAAGCCGATACAGATGGACAGTTATCCACACAGGATAAAATTCAGCGGGTGGCGCAGCAGCAAGGCTTAACCTTAAGTTCTATGCAACAAGGTGAGCAGATTCAAATTGTTGCAGTTCATGCCGAATATGCCGTACTGGCCAATCTGCTGTCACAGATGGCAAATATTGGGTTAAATCTTAAAAAAATCCAAATGCTTGAAGAAGGTGGTCAGCTCAAATTAACAGCAGTAGTCGAGTAGTTGGTAAAAATAAACATCTGCAAAGCATGGTTTTTTCCAAAATCCATGCCTATAATAAGCCGACTTAAAAGCTGTAGACTTTTGTAGATATGTTGTATTCTCTTGCCCGCCCTCTGTTGTTTTCTTTCGCACCGGAGCGTGCACATGAGCTCACATTATCCTTATTAAAATCAGCTCATAAGCTAGGGATGATGCGCCAAAACGTTGCTGCAAAACCAGTGATGTGTATGGGAATTGAGTTCCCAAACCCAGTCGGTTTAGCCGCAGGTTTAGACAAAAATGGTGCTTATATTGATGCTTTAGCCGGTTTAGGTTTTGGCTTTATTGAAATTGGTACCATCACCCCACGTCCACAAGCGGGCAATCCGCATCCACGTTTATTCCGTTTACCTGAAGCCAAAGCCATTATTAACCGTATGGGGTTTAATAATGATGGGGTAGACAAATTAGTTGAAAATGTCAAAGCGGCTAAATTCAAAGGCGTACTGGGGATCAATATTGGTAAAAATGCCGATACACCAGTTGAAAAAGCGGTAGATGACTATCTGATTTGTTTAGAAAAGGTATATAACTACGCGTCTTATGTGACAGTCAATATTTCTTCGCCAAACACCAAAAATTTACGTAGCTTACAAAGTGGTGATGCCTTAAGTGAACTACTGGATACACTGAAACAGCGTCAATTGGAGCTGGCTGAAGAACATCAACATTACGTGCCGATTGTATTAAAAGTGGCACCAGATTTAGAGCCAGAAGACATCGAATTTATTGCCAAACAGTTAATTGAATTTAAATTTGATGGTTTGATCGTGACCAATACCACTTTGTCGCGTGACGGCGTTGAAGGCTTGGCACACGGTGATGAAGCAGGTGGTTTATCTGGTCAGCCCGTATTTGAAAAAAGTACTGCATGTTTGGCGGCATTTGCTCAAGCCTTACAGGGACAAATTCCTTTAATTGGTGTGGGTGGTATTTTGGCAGGTGAACATGCCAAAGCTAAAAAAGATGCGGGTGCTAGCCTTGTACAAGTTTATAGTGGCCTCATCTATACTGGACCGACGCTAATTCAAGACTGTGTGAATGCACTGTAATTTAATATGAATGGTTTAGACCTATTTCTGCTGATCATTGTTGTGATTGGTGGACTCAATGGCCTGCGTCAGGGCTTTATTCAGGCCTTTGCCAATCTGGTAGGTTGGTTTTTGGCTTTGTTTATTGCTGCTAAATATGCCACCAGCTTAGCCCCTTTTATGGTGATGGCCAGCGATCCTGTGGTACAAAAAGTGGCAGCTTTTGCCCTGATTGTGTTGCTAATAGTCATTGCTACTTGGTTATTTACTGGTTTTCTCCAGCGAGTACTGCATCTTTTAAAACTAGGTCCACTCAATCGTTTAGCAGGCGCTGTCTTTGGCACGTTAAAGGCGTTGCTGGTGATTTTGATCCTGCTACAAACGCTCTCTCCTTGGGTGTCTAGTTCGCCAAAATGGCAGCAGTCAAGCTGGGTACAGGCCCTGTTGCCTTATGCCCCATGGGCGACTGAGCAGTCGAAAAAAGTCGTCGCTGAGGCTAAACAACATTTTAAAGAAGATCGCTCTTCTTTATCCTCTGAACGGGAAGATTCAGAGACTGCAACAAAAAATCCTTTTAATTAATCCTAGCTTGTCTGCGAGGTTGCTATGTGTGGAGTTGTTGGTATTGCTGGTAAAACAGCGGTTAACCAAATGTTGTTTGATGCATTAACGATGTTACAACATCGTGGACAAGATGCCGCAGGAATCGTCACTTGTCATGAAGGCCGTTTGTTCCTGCGTAAAGATACCGGTATGGTGCGTGATGTATTTCATACGCGTCATATGCGTGCTTTACAAGGTAACTACGGGATTGGTCATGTGCGCTACCCGACTGCAGGTTCATCAAGCAGTGCTGAAGCACAGCCATTTTATGTAAACTCTCCATACGGGATTACCCTTGCACACAATGGTAACCTGACCAATGCTGAAGAAATTCATGATGACCTGTTCAAAACTGACCTACGTCACATGAATACTAATTCAGATTCTGAAGTGTTACTTAATGTCATGGCACATGAGCTGCAAAAGCGTGGCAAATTAGAGCCAACTGCAGATGACATCTTCCAAGTCATTAGCCGTGTACATGAGCGTTGCCGTGGTGGTTATGCGGTGGTAAGTATGATCACCGATCAAGGTTTAGTGGGCTTTCGTGATCCAAACGGCATCCGTCCATTAATCTATGGTTCACGTGAGACAGAGCAAGGGATGGAATATATCATTGCTTCTGAATCGGTGGCGATTACCGCACTTGGCTTTAAAGTTGAGCGTGACATCGAACCAGGCGAAGCCATCTTTATTGATATGCAAGGTAATTTATCTACACATCAATGTGCTACAGCGCCGAGATATCGTCCATGTATCTTTGAATATGTGTATTTTGCCCGCCCAGATGCGACTATTGATGGTATTTCTGTGTACAAAGCACGCCTCAAAATGGGTGAAAAACTGGCACAGAAAATCCTGCGCGAGTGGGGTGATGAGCATGACATCGATGTGGTCATTCCAATTCCAGATACCTCACGTACTTCAGCGCTAGAACTTGCCAATACTTTAGGGGTGAAGTTCCGTGAAGGCTTTATGAAAAACCGTTATATCGGTCGTACCTTCATTATGCCGGGTCAGCAATTGCGTGAAAAATCAGTACGTCAAAAGCTAAACCCAGTCGAACTTGAATTCCGTGGTAAAAATGTATTGTTGGTGGATGACTCCATTGTACGTGGCACCACGTGTAATGAAATCATTCAAATGGCACGTGATTCTGGCGCGAAAAAAGTTTTCTTTGCTTCAGCAGCGCCGATGGTAAAATATCCAAACGTGTATGGTATTGATATGCCAGCCAAATCTGAATTGATTGCGTCTAATCGTAGCGTTGAAGAAATTCGTGAGATTATTGGTGCTGACCGTTTAATCTTCCAAGACTTAGACGATCTAAAAGGTGCAGTGCGTACCACCAAAGTACCTGAGTTACAAGAATTTGACTGCTCAGTGTTTGATGGCGTGTATGTGACTGGCGATATTGATGAGGCGTATTTAGATACCTTACAAAAGAGCCGTAACGACAGTGCCAAGAAGAAAAAAGATGGTTACATTGATGTCAATATTGATGCAGCATCAGTGGATTTAACTGGCGTGAAAGAAGCTTAAATTCAGTTAAATTTCAGTCAAAAAGCGGGAATTTCCCGCTTTTTTGCTTTATGATGTGGCTCAGCATATTAGCTTAGGGATCGGCAATTGCGAGATATTGGCGCCTTTAAAATCGAAAATAAAAATATCTTTTGGTCAGTGTTAATGAGCCTACTGGCTGTGGCGCTGACGCTATTTATTTTAAATACCGTGCTAGGTTTATTTGTCTATTATTTTAGTCCGCTTGAATCGATCTATTGGCACAGTTTGAGTCCTTATTGTGTTGGTATATTACTGGCGATTATGGCTGGCTCTTTGTGGTATGAATGTTATATTTTGCGCCGTGGTGGACACAGTTTAGCGGGGCAGTTGGGCGCACGTCGTCTGAGTATGATCAATAGCACACCTGAGGAATATTTGGCACTCAAGATGAATCAGCAATTGGCTGAGGAATTTTTAAATTCAGCACCAACCTTATACGTCTTACCCGATGAAGTGGGAGTAAATTTGCTGACTGCAGGCTTTAACTCACAAAATACGGTGATTATTTTAACTTGGGGTGCTTTACAAAACTTAGATGAACAAGAACTATATGGTTTATTGGCGCATGCCTTTAATCAAATTTTGCTAGGTGAGACACGTTATAATACCCAATTAAAGATTTTATATAGTAGCTTAATTACCTTTAGCCAAATTGGCAGTAAGGTGGCAAAAAAGGGCTTCCAACGTCATCGTGCCAATCGCTTACGTCATTTTGCCACGGTATATGTGGCGATTGGTGGGTTAATATGGTTAATTGGCAGCTTAGGGGTATTGATTACCCGTTTGTTCAAATACATCACCTTAAGCAGCAATACTTTTAAAAATGATGTAGCAACACAGCGTCTTGTACAGAGTACAGCCAATATCCAAACCCTATCACGTATTTATGTCCATCACGCTGGGTCACAAATTCATAGTGAATACTCGGAAAGTATTTCGCATTTATGCTTTGCTAATTCTTTAAGCCCACAAAGCTGGCTAAATATTCATCCTAGCATTCAGCAGCGGATTTTTGAGCTCAATCCGAGTCTGATTCAAGAGCTGCAATTGGATAATTTAAAGAAGCTACGTAGCCAACCTTTATATAGTCTATTTCGTTCTTTGGAAGAAACCGATGGTCAGTTTGATGCGCCGTGGACCTCACCTGAGCCATTACCTTTACTGCGTTTATCACCGATTAGCTTTGCCATTAAAGATGCGATTAAACCACTGAATCCTGAATTGCGTGCCAATATGGAGCGTCCTGAGCTGATTCAACGTGCCATGCAAACGGCAACAGGTTCGCGTGAGGTGATGGTGGCTATTTTAATGATTCGTCAGTATCGTGAGTTTATTCCATCAGATGCTGAAGTCAGTCGAGCCATTGTTGAATCTTTATTACATTTAGATGGCCGGGTACATATTGCGATTTTCTTGCAAGCCTGTAGGCATATGGGGCACATGCCAAAAACCATTGCACGGCAATTTTTAACTAAACTGGCTAAAATTATTCAAGAAGATGGCGAAATTGGCTTATTAGATGCCTTATTGTTAGAGCGGGTTAAGCATCAACTGGATTTATTACCTGAACAGCGGCCAACAGCCTTAATCGAAGTCAAACCACAAATTGTACGTTTGATTGATGCGCTGTTGCATGTACAACAAATTAATAGCGACAATCAGATGGATGTGCGTGAGCAAATTCTAGCGCGTATTTTAACTGCCCAAGAACTGAGTCAGTTTGAAGAAGTTTCCGATGAACCGTTGGACTTAGCAGAAATATTAAATGATATTGCAGGCTTACTGCTACGTGAGCGCTTAAGCATTTTAGGTATTGCTGAAATTTGTCTGTGGCATGATCGAATTATCACCCAAGATGAGTTGGATGTTTTGGAATTATTGTATTGGCGTTTGGGCTTTGATACCCGTGAAATTACCGAGCAAATGCAAAAGAAAAATAGCTTAATGATTGTATAACATAGATGTGCGCTGAATAAGCAGAAAGCCCGCAGAAACTACAGCAAAAGCTGCGTATTCTCGTTAGAATACTCGCTTAGCGTGAGAGTAATAATCATGATTGGCCAGCAACGTCAAATTTTAACCGATTTAGGAATTGATTTATGGATTCCTCGGGATGTTGCATGCCAAAATTTGACTGCGCCCTCAATTTGGCGAGATCAAGCAGTAGAACCCCTACACCAATGGGCTGTAATTGACAGCGAGCCGCAGGTGGAAATTCCTTCTAGCCCCATTGAGCAGCCTAAACCTGTACCTCAGAGCAAACCTGAGCCTGAAGCTGATGTCAAACTGCTTGAACCACACACAACAAAGCTCACACACGAAGCCGTTCAAAGCATTCCTGAACAGAACAACACAGCACACGATTTAGGCAGTTTTGAACTACAACTTTTAGAATTAGCCCAATGTGCCATTGTGATTGATGCCAGCCAACTCTCTACAGCGGCACAACAACTATGGGCCAATATTAATCAAGCGCTACAAGCACAATACCAACAACTCAATTGGCCATTTCCTTTACTCAATCTACAAGATAGCAATGGCGCACACAGCTATGTGGAAGGTTTTTTAGATGCACATAGTGTAGATAGACCACTGATTAGCTTGGGTGACTTACCATATTTACATCCAAAAGCACTGCGATTGCCGAGCTTAGACAACATGCTCGCCAAGCCAATGTTAAAAAAACAATTATGGCAGTTGATACAAAACAACAAACAAGGGTAAAACATGCAAAAGGTAGTGGTATTTAGTCAGCTTGATGCTGAAATTTTGGCACGTCTAGAAAAAACTTATCATGTAGTACATATCAACCCCAAGCTTGGGGATGTAAATGCACAAATTTTGCAACATGTACAAGATGCTGACGGTATGATTGGCGCAGGTCGTGTTTTAAATGCTAAAAATCTACAGGGTGCGACACGCTTAAAGGTCATTTCGAGTGTCAGTGTCGGCTATGACAACTATGATTTAGATTATTTAAGCCAACAGGGGATCTATTTGTGTCATACCCCACAGGTATTGACTGAAACGACCGCCGATTTAGCCTTTACTTTATTAATGAGCGCTGCGCGTCAAGTAGCACATTTAGATGCTTGGACCAAAAGCGGACAATGGCAACGTACAGTTTCTGCAGCACAATTTGGTCAAGATGTCTTTGGAAAAACTTTAGGCATTATTGGTTTGGGGCATATTGGTGCTGCCATTGCACGTCGTGGTTTTCACGGCTTTAATATGAATATTTTATATCATAACCGTCGTCCAAAACCTGAAATTGCTGAAAGCCTAAATGCAGATTATTGTGAACTTAATGATTTGCTACAGCGTGCAGATTTTGTGGTGCTGGCAGTTGATCTTAATGCAGCGTCTAAGACCTTAATTGGAGCTGATGAATTGGCGTTAATGCAAAAACATGCGGTATTGGTCAATATTGCGCGTGGTGCGGTAATTGATGAACAGGCTTTAATTCAGGCCTTGAAAGCTGGACAAATTTTTGCTGCTGGTTTAGATGTTTATCAGCAAGAACCGTTACAAAGTTCTGAATTATTTAGTTTAGCCAATGTGGTGACCTTGCCACATATTGGCTCAGCCACTTTAAGTACACGCAAAAAAATGGCTGAATTGGCCTATCAAAATCTCGTCGATGCTTTAGAGGGGCGCACACCACGCTATGTGGTCCAGCCTTAAGTAACACTTTATTGCAAACCCTGTAACCTTAAGATGCTATAGTCAGGCCAAATTGCATCAAGTTGGGGGGATTGCATTGAAAGCTTGTACAGCCTTAGGTTTAGCCACATTACTCAGTTTAAGCGCTGCCAATACCACTGCATTTGAGCCCCATGTTCAATTTCATGTGCCTGAAATTGGCAGTGGTGTTGGCTTCATCGATCAGCATAAAGAGCATATGATTGGTGAAAAAGTCTATCGTGAAGTACAACGCCAATTGCCCATATTGAATAATCCATGGCTTGAAGATCAATTATTTAGCACATTTTCCCATATTTTAAGCCAGACCCAATTGTCTAAACCCATCGCTTTAGTAATTGTCAATGATCCACAAATTAATGCCTTTGCAGTACCTGGGGGATTATTTGCCTTAAATACAGGTTTACTTAACTCTGCCAAAAATATGGATGAAGTGGCAGGCGTAATGGCCCATGAAATTGCCCATGTGACTCAGCGTCATTACAGTCGTTCTCAAGAAGCTTTTAAAGGGCAAGGGTTATTGGCTTTAGCCGGGATTGTGGTCGGGGCATTGGTGGCCAGTCAAGCCGATGGCGATGTGGGTAATGCGGTAATGATGGGTACCCAAGCAGCTTTGGTCGATCGTCAGTTATCTTATAGCCGTAATCAAGAGCGGGAAGCAGACCGTATTGGTATGCAATTGATGTACAGTGCAGGCTATAACCCGCAAAGTATGGCTGATTTTTTTGAGACCATGCACCGTGCGACTAGTCGTTTAAGCTTTATGCCTGATTTCTGGCTGACTCATCCTTTAACCACAGAACGTATGAGTGAAGCCCGCTTACGTGCCAACCAGATGCCGAAAGTGAACAGCAGTTTGTATGATGAAGACTTTGAGATCATGCGTTTATATAGCATGGTGATGTCTAAACAAGCCAATGAGCAGCAATTAAAAACCATGGCAGCAGATGCGAAAAGATTAGCCCCGCAGTTGGCACTTGCAGCTTTTTATATAGAAAAAGGCGAGTTCAATCACGCGCAAAACATCTTAAATCAATTAAAACCACAACAGCGGCTGCATAATTTATCTCTGCTTTTACAAACAGACGTTTACTTAGGGCAAAACAAGATCACTTTAGCCCTCAAAACAATTCAATCACCCGCTGCAATTATGCCGGAAAATCGAGCTTTAAATTATAAACATGCTGAAGTTTTAATTCGTGCTGGACAACTTCATGACGCTGAGCGGATTTTGAAGCATTTTGTTAAAAGCAATGCGCGTGATGTTTATGCGTGGCAATTGTTACAACGTATTGCAGATGCTGATAAAGCTTCGCCGATACGCAGTGTCAATGTATTGCGTTATCGCGCTGAAGCAGAATATTGGTCGGGTTTAGAAGAAAATGGCATAAAATCTTTATTACAAGCACAACGCTTAGCCAAGGATAATCAAGTTTTATCTTTGACGATTAAAACGCGTTTGGAGCAAATGCAAAAGGAACATCGGATGAAAATTTAACTGCTGAAAGCTTAAGCACCCTAAGCTAGACAGTAAACACAGAAGATTTACAATGTTTGAGCAGTATTTTAATCAGTATAACGTTAAGAGACTTATGAATAAATTCATGTTGAGCAGCATATTGCTGTTGGGGATTAGTACAGCCAGTATGGCGGGCAGTGTAGAACAATATGTAAAAATGGTGGGTATGGCCAATAGTCAATTTCAAAAAAATAGCCGTAGTTTCTTTAATGCGCTTGATCCACAGCAGCAGGCATTTAGTATTCAACAACAACAGCAATACTGTCAGCTTGTGCAGGACTATGTCGATGATTTATATACAGCAGTAGAGCAAAATTTAGATATTTTTAGAAGTCAGAAGGCCTATACTAAGGCAGATGTGATTAATGAAGTGCTGTCAAAGCGAGAAATGCAGACGCTGGCGCAATATGGCGTGAAATGCCAATTAAAATAATATTTGGCGTGAACTGTCTTAAGTGATAAGGCAGTTCAAGCAACGTCGATCTCAAAAATCAGTTTTAAGCAAGTTTTGCTTTAATTTTGGCAGATACTTGTGCAGGATCGGCGCGTCCGGCTATGAGCGGACGCAGAGAATTCATCACCTTACCCATATCTTTCATGCTAGTCGCTTGCTGCGCTTCGATGGTTTGCGCAATAAGGGAATCAAGCTCATCCTCAGTCATAGCTTCTGGTAGAAATTGCGATAACACTTCAATTTCGGCTTGTTCTTTACTAGCTAAATCTTCGCGGTTCGCGCCTAAAAAGGCTTTCACCGACTCTTTACGTTGTTTGATTTGCTTTTCAATGACCGCAAGAACTTGCGCGTCGTCAAGTTCAACGCGATCATCGACTTCGATTTGCTTAATTGCTGCCTGCAGACCACGGATCACCGTCAACTTATTCATTTCTTTAGCACGCATTGTTGCTTTTAAAACTTCAGAGATTTGGCTTTTTAAAGTAGTCATTATTATATCCAGGCAGTAATCACAAATTAATTAGTAAAGGCGAGTTGTACGTACTGATTCACGCGCCAATTTCTTTTGGTAGCGTTTAACAGCAGCAGCTTTTTTGCGCTTACGTTCTTGAGTTGGTTTCTCGTAGAATTCACGTTTACGAACGTCAGCTAAAACACCCGCTTTTTCGCAAGAACGTTTAAAACGACGGATAGCTACGTCTACTGGTTCGCCTTCTTTCAATTTAACTTGTGGCATGAAGAATCCTCAATTAAGTTATGGATAAGATCAGAGGCGAAATTGCCTAAGATCACAAGTGAAGGACAATATTTTACTCATTTACATCTCATACCACAAGTCTATAATACGCTTGCATTTGATTTGATATAGGTTATAGGCAGTTTAATGATCGTTTTAGGCTTAGAAACTTCGTGTGATGAGACTGGACTGGCATTGTATGACAGTGAGCAAGGATTACGCGGTCAGGTGCTATACAGCCAGATTAAACTGCATGCCGAGTACGGTGGGGTAGTTCCTGAGCTAGCATCGCGTGACCATGTACGTAAATTAATTCCGCTCATGAATCAGTTATTGGTAGATTCAGGGGTGAAAAAATTAGAAATTGATGCGGTGGCATATACCCGTGGTCCAGGTCTGATGGGTGCACTCATGACGGGTGCGTTGTTTGGTCGAACCTTGGCATTTGCCTTAAATAAGCCTGCGATAGGTGTGCATCATATGGAAGGACATATGCTGGCGCCATTGTTATCAGAAACACCGCCAGAATTTCCGTTTGTAGCACTGTTGGTTTCAGGTGGGCATTCGCAGTTGATGGCGGCTTATGGTATTGGTCAATACGAGCTTTTAGGTGAATCGATTGACGATGCGGCAGGTGAAGCCTTTGATAAAGTCGCGAAAATGATGGGTCTACCTTATCCAGGTGGACCAAACATTTCTAAATTGGCAGAACATGGCGATCCAAATGCGTTTGCATTCCCACGTCCAATGTTGCACCAAGATTTAACTTTTTCATTTAGTGGTTTAAAAACAGCTGTTTCGGTACAAATGAAAAAGTTGGGTGACGAAAACCGTGATGCAGATATTGCTGCAAGCTTCCAAGAAGCGATTGTAGATACATTAGTCAAAAAGTCAGTCAAGGCACTGAAGCAAACGAGTTTAAAACGATTGGTCATTGCAGGTGGGGTGAGTGCCAATAAGCGTTTACGTGAGCGTTTAGAAGCCGACTTAGCCAAGATTCGCGCATCTGTGTATTATGCAGAGCCTGCATTATGTACTGATAACGGTGCCATGATTGCCTTTGCGGGTTATCAACGTTTAAAAGCAGGTCAAAATGATGGTTTAGCGGTCACCACAACACCACGTTGGCCGATGACGGAATTAACCAATCCAAGTCAAGCATAAGCTTTGCGGATTAAAAAAGAGGCATTTAGCCTCTTTCTTTATTTTGTCTTTCAGATTTTAAATGATCACTTACTTCATTAAAATTGCCTTTTAATAGATGAGGCATATTTATCCAAAAATTTGAAATAGACGCAGAAAAAGCTTTAATATGTTGGATATTGACGTTTAGATCACGATAATCAATGTAATGTCTTTCGAAGACATCATCTACAAAATTTGCATCAAGATACTCAGGGTTTTGTTGTTTTAACTTTTCCAACGATTGACCATCGCCATGTTTATAAACGTTTACAATATATTGTAATGTCATTAATTTTTCTGAATATTCAGCTGCCTTGATTTCCCATCCAAATACTTCACACAAACTCATTATCTGGTTAAGACTCAAATCCCATATACTATCCTTAGATTTTTCCCAAAAATTATAAATGTTCAGCTCTTTGATTAGCCATTTACGGAAAGTCTTATCCCAATGGTGAAAAAATAAAGCTAATGTATTGAGATACACATCTTTTTTCATATCGCTGATCAAGTCATAAAACTGATAGGCTTCATTAAATGAGTCCTCATATATTTGCTGTGACATATCAATAAAAATTGAATGATCTTCTTCGTGAGCAAGGTGTGCTAAACAAGAAGTAGTATATTCCCCTAGAAACTCATCTGTTTCACGTTCTATGTGATCAAAGTTTCTTAATATTCTCTTTACAGAGTGTTGATATAGAAATTCATTCTGTTCAATGAAGTGTTTAATTTCAGGAGTGTATGTGAGTATTGTTATTCTGGTATGCATAGTCTTGTTATCTTTAAAGAAGAGACAGGAGCCTCTTCTTTTGTATATTGGTTTAGTGAAATATATAGGCGATTTTATCTCATTGCTGTGCGAGTTGCTGCGAACCAATCCAATGTTTAGAAAACTGATACGCTGAACGACCTGAACGCTGCCCACGACTTTGACACCAACGTAAAGCTTCAGCGCGTGCCTCTGCAGTCATAGTCATATCGGCTCGCTGTAAATAATGCTCCACAATCTCTAAGTATAAATTTTGATCCATTGGATAAAAAGACAACCACAAACCAAAACGATCTGACAATGAAATTTTCTCTTCAATTGCTTCTTGCGGATGCAACTCATGGTGCTGAGGAACATCTGCTTTCAATACTGGTGTATTCTCATGCATAAATTCAGGTAACAAATGACGACGGTTACTGGTGGCATAAATTACAAAATTACTTGAACCTGATTGTAAAGAACCATCTAAAACACTTTTTAAACTACGGTAATTTTCATCTTCTGCGTTAAAGGCTAAATCATCACAATACACAATAAACTTTTCAGGACGATCTTGAATTAAAGCCTGAATTAAAGGCAGGTCACGTAAGTCATCACGCTCAATTTCAATGAGACGTAAACCTTGGCTGCTATATTCAGTTAGGAGTGCCCGCACAATTGAGGATTTACCCGTGCCGCGTGAGCCAGTGAGTAAGACATCATTAGCAGGCAACCCTTGTAAAAATTGTAAGGTGTTTTGCACCACTTTTTGCTTTTGACGGTCAATCCCTTTTAAATCTTCAAGCTGCATTTGACGTGGGTGAGTAATGCCTTTGAGTTCACCATTTTGCCATTTAAATGCAGTATAAGAAAAATCAGGGGCTTGCTTTACAGCAGGCAAGAATTGCTGCAATTGCTGTAAAACTTGATTTAAACTTTGTAGGACAGAATCAGAGAGTTGAATGCTAGACATAGTTGTAAAGTAAAGGTCGCTAAAATATAAGCAAAACTCTATATCAACTGACTCAGATTTACTAATACAATTGGGCAATAGCCATTATAAAAAAGCGTGTGCAGTGTTGCGACGTGGTAGGGAGTGTTTATGTTGTTTCAAGAATTTATACAGCGTGGCCAATCGCATCAGGTGTATCGGATTAAACAACTGAAACAGCAACTTGAACATGCAGACAGTTATGAAGAGTGGAAAGCAATCGCCTTAAAAATTGATGAGGCTTCTGGTGCCCAAGAATGGAAATATGATAACTGCTCACCTTATTTTGACGCAGAGGTCATTGCTTACCGTTTAACCATGCTTAAACGCTACCGCAGTCTGCAGCGCTGCCGTGACTTAATCTATATATTACGTGAAGGTTTAACTTATGATGTGGCTAATATTGCCCATCCGCTGTTGTTTAGTGCGACTTATGTAGGTACCAAACGTATTATTGAGGATTATATTGAAGAGGTGAGTCAAAGTTTAGCTTTTATTGCCTCGGATGCGTGTACTGAGCTAAGTCGTACAGAAAAAATTGAGTTTTTTCAGCATGCTCAGCAAGCTTATGGTCAACCCGCCTTGATGTTCTCTGGTGGCTCCACCTTAGGTTTATTTCATACTGGTGTATGTAAGGCGCTACTTGAACAAGATCTTATGCCTAAAGTGTTGTCGGGTTCAAGTGCAGGTGCAATAGTCACGTCTATGATTGGATTAAGTAAACCTACTGAAATACTTGATGTATTAAGTGGGGAGCATTTAATGAGTGAAGCATTTAAGTTTCGCAAATTGGGGCAGATTTTGCGTGGTAAAGGCGGCATTGCTGATGTAAAACATTTAAAAAAATTTTTAGTCAGTAATATGGGGGATGTTAGCTTTGAAGAGGCTTATAAGAATTCAGGTTTACATATTAATGTTGCAGTTGCACCTTATGATGCCTCACAAGATGCACGAATTATGAATAATCTTACTTCACCTGATTTATTGGTCTGGAGTGCGGTATTGGCTTCTTGTGCTGTACCGATTTTATTCCCACCTGTTAAACTCACCAGTAAACGCTACGATGGCCAGCATACCCCCTATATGGCCAGTACACGTTGGGTGGATGGCAGCGTGCGCAGTGATTTCCCACAAGAAAAAATGGCAAGGCTATATAACATTAATTATACCATTGCCAGTCAAACCAATCCGCATGTGGTACCGTTTATGCAGACTGATGCAGAGCGCTATCGTAAAGATATTATTAGTTGGCCAGAACGTATTATTCGCCGTCAAGGCAAGGTGCTGACCCGTGGTGTACTCGATTTTACCCGTGAGCGTATGGGCAGTGTGCCTGCTGTGCGCCGTGTTTTAGATCATAGTTATGGTGTGATTGATCAGCGCTATTATGGGGATTTAAATATTTTTGGACATTATAGTTTGCGTCATTATTATTATTTAATGCAAAACCCACGGCCGCATTTGTTTAAACTATTACAGCGTGAGGGAGAGCGGGCCACATGGCCAAAAATTTCGGCCATTGAAACGCATGCACGTATCGGTAAAACCATTCAGCACTGTTTAGAGCTGTTAAATTTTCAAAAAGACCCACAGCAGCATGCCCAAGCAGAATACATTGCAGTTTAATGTGCAGGATTTACCACAGGCCAACTGGCAGTTAAGGACAAAATCACGAAGCTTAACTTTTGGGCGTAGGCTGTATCAAATTCAAGTGCAGCATAAGTTGTACTGGCTCAAGGTGCAATATAAAGAAGTGCATCCGAGTGTAGAGCAACATTATCTTCGTGAAGTTGAATTTTATAGGGGTAATTCTCACTTAAATTGTCTATTGCCTATTCAATATGTTGATCTCACACAGCAATTAGAGTTTAAGCAAACTTATACCAGTTTTATGTTGCCCCATGCTACGCCATGGCTTGTACCAGTTGAAGATTTAACTGCGAATGAGATTAAAATGAAAATATTAAGCATGCTGAGTTGTATGGAGGAGCTGGCTCAACACGGCTTTATTCATGCTGACCTTAAGCATGAGCATTTTGTGCAGTGGCAGGGCCACCTGAAGCTGTTAGATTTTGAACATGTACAGGCGATTGCGACGCCAGATCAAAAGCTAAGTGCGACACCGCGCTATATGGCACCTGAATTATTTCATGCTGAGGCAAAAAGCTTACAAACTGATTTGTATGCTTTAGGGATTATTCTGTATGAATGGCTCAGTGGTCAGCGTTTGAGTGCATCTAGTTATACGGATTGGGCTTATTTACATTGTCAGCACTTACGGATTGAGCTGCCACAGGCCTATCAGTGTTTCTTAGAACCAATATTGGGCTTAACGGCCAAGCTTAAAGCTGCACGTTTTGCAGATATTAAGACAGTAAAGCAGGCAATTGAGCAGATAAAATGCTAAAAAACACGAGCTTTGCTCTATATTTAAGCAGTTAAGCACTTTATTTTAAAAAAGTACTTGTCATTGAAAAATGATCTCTATAATATACACAGCCATCGGGGACGTGGCGAAATTGGTAGACGCACTGGATTTAGGTTCCAGCGCCGCGAGGTGTGAGAGTTCGAGTCTCTCCGTCCCCACCAATTTACTTGAGTAATTGAGTAAAATGGCCGAAGTAGAGGATTGGTGTAATGGTAGCATGACGGTCTCCAAAACCGTTCGTCAAGGTTCGAGTCCTTGATCCTCTGCCAACTTAAAGTCTAACACGATGTTAGCACCCTGATGGGGACGTGGCGAAATTGGTAGACGCACTGGATTTAGGTTCCAGCGCCGCGAGGTGTGAGAGTTCGAGTCTCTCCGTCCCCACCATCATATTGAAGCAAGGTTTAAGACCTTGCTTTTTTATTGCCTAAAATTTAACACATAATAAAAAAGCCCCATGTATGGGGCTTTCATTGAAGTGCAATGGCAACTCAATGAGGTTCTCTTAATAAACGTGAGGGTAGCAGGTTAAGCTTTTAAATGGTCCTCGAATTCTTCCCCAAGCTGTAGTGCTAAGGCATTACCAGCAAGATCACAAGTGACTAAACCATACTCTTTTTTAAAGCTAAAGGTAAAACCTCGGTTATCCGCTAAAGTTTTGACTGAATACCCCAATTTTTCTAACCAAATACGAAATGCTGTTAAATTTTTTGCCTTAACTACTTTTTTCACGAGAGAACTCCTGTATATCTTGTCTGTGACTTAATAATATTAATAGGGATGCAGATGAAATTTTTAAAGGGGAAATTTGTATTTTTCTGTTAAATAATATTTGAAACATAATTTCTTTGTTTTAAATAGGCCTATTATTTTGCTGGAAAATTGGATTAAGGAGGGATATTAAATTGTAGATAAAATAATCAAAATTAATGCTGAGCATTGATTGTGTTAATTTATATAAGACATTGATTGTAATGATATAAAATTTTAATTTCTGTGCTTTAACATGAATAACTTTATTTAAAGTTAAAAAAAGTAGTTTAGTATAATCTTAATCTTTAAAAAATTAGTGCATCAAGAACGTAAATTTTGACTCATTATTTAAGCTTTAAAAAATATGAAACATTTTATTAAATTAATTAAATATGCATCATATTGAGCAAACTTCAATGTTGTCTATCGTGCGATCAAGTCGTGCTGATGGCTAAGTCAACTGTAATTTAGCTTACCTAAAATATCCTAAGCTGAGCAAGGGCGCTTTAAGACCAAAACAATGTGCTTAATCTAAAAGTTGATTAGGATTGCTATGATAACAATAAAAAATGAATCAAGCTAAAGAGTTATAACTTATCTTCAGCTTGAAAAGATTCACTATTTTTGAAAGTAGAAAGTTATAATACAGCCAACATTCATTTGGATAATACAACGTGATGCAAAGCATTGAACAGCAGGTACAACAGCAAATCCAAGCCATGCAACAACAGGCGCTTGAGCCTGTTGCGGTGCTTATTGGGCATGAAGATTGGTTATATTTTACCGAACAATCCAAAGTCGTCTATACGCCTTTTGGCAGTGCACGTCGTTATCAACCTGCATTAGGTGGTTTGTTATTGGTGCGTGTAGATGCCATGCAGCAGTGTCAGGTGGTGAGCCAAGCCCAATTAGATGAATATGCTAAAACACATCAAATCTTATAAAAATAAGCCCTAAGTTTAGGGCTTATTTTTTTAAAACTGGTCTTTCAGTTCGCGTAGACGTTGAAATTCCGCCAAACTGTTGGCACGTAAAAAAGGGTTGGTAGCAAGTTCTTGTTTAATTGAGCTGGGTAGGGTGGCTAAACCTTGTGCACGTAATTGCTCTACCTCTGCTAGACGGTTTTGGATGGCAAGAGTGTCAGGTTCAACCTGTAGTGCGAATTTCGCATTAGAAAGGGTGTATTCATGGGTACAGTACACCAAAGTCTCGCTTGGCAGGGCTGCTAGGCGATTTAATGAGTGATACATTTGCTCAAAAGTACCCTCAAACACGCGTCCACAGCCCATCGCAAATAGAGTATCGCCACAGAATAACCTTTGTAGGTCTTGAATATAATAGACAATATGACCCAAAGTGTGCCCTGGTACGGCAATCACATCAATTGTTAAATCATGAAATTGAAATTGCTGTTCATGTTGGAGTGGGTGGCTAACACATGGAATCTTACTCAGTTCATCACGCGGCCCATAAATTTCAATGCCACCTTGAGTGATCAATTCAGGCACCCCACCAATATGATCTTTATGCCAGTGGGTGAGCCAAATTTGTTTGAGCTCAAGGGCATGTTGCTGACAAAAATCTGTGATCAATTGGGCTTCGGTTGGATCGACGACAATGGCTTGTTTTGATGGAATATGCTCAAGTAGCCAAATGTAGTTTTGTAGCGGGTTTTTTACATCTAAAAGATGAACTTTATAATCCATATTGTTCTCACACAGGTTGTTACTTTAAGGTTTAGAGAGATTTGCCTTAGATACGCGAATCAATCGCATCATTTACGCACAGATTAGCAACAGACTACGTCTTTTGGGTAAAAAGGCGTAGACTAGCAACGTTTTTTTTCTCCCTATTGTCATTATGAGTGTTGCATATCGCGCGGATATTGATGGCCTACGCGCCATTGCTGTGTTGTTGGTGTTATTTAATCATTTGGGCTGGTCGTGGTTTGCTGGTGGTTATATTGGGGTTGATATTTTCTTTGTGATTTCAGGTTATTTGATTAGCTCGATTTTAGTCAAGGACCTCGCAGCCCAGCGTTTTTCTATCGCCAAATTTTATAAAAAGCGGGTGCTTCGTTTAGCCCCTGCTTATTTTACTGTACTCAGTGTGGTGAGTGTTTTAGCTTGGCAAGTAATGCTACCTGATGAGCTGATGAAATATGCCCAAAGTGCCTTACACGGGACTTTTTTTATGGCAAATTTCTATATGAGTAAGGAGGTAGGCGATTATTTTAGCCAAAGTGTTGATAGCATTCCTTTATTGCATCTGTGGTCACTTGCGGTAGAAGAGCAGTTTTATATTTTTTGGCCACTGATTTTACTGTTGTTGTTTAAAGCGAACAGACAAAAATATCTGTTAGCACTGATTACTGTGGGGATTCTCACCTCACTGTATTATGCTCATCAGCAATTACAGTTAAATGCAGAGAAAGCCTATTACAGCATGCCTGTTCGTGCTTTTGAATTAATGTTGGGTGCATTGTTGGTATTTTTACCTCGCTTGCAATGGCCGCGGCGCTTGGGGCAAGTGTTGGTTTATGCCGCTTTACTGGTGTTGGGCTTATGTAGCTTTTATTTTGATAAAAATACTATTTTCCCAGGTATGATGGCCTTGATTCCGTGCTTAGCAACGGCTGTCATTATTTATTGTGGGCAGCAACACGCCACAGCCAATCCACTGTTGAGTCATCCAGTCAGTCTTTGGTTGGGTAAAATTTCTTATCCCTTGTATTTGTGGCATTGGCCGTTGATTGTATTTTCGGGTTTTTACTTATTGCCGCAACATTTAACCAGCCAATTGGCGTTAGTGGCTGTGGTGATTGGCTTGGCTTGGTTGACTTATCGCTATATTGAGCAAGCTTGCAAGCGTTTTGCTGATGTGGCGGCATGGAAAGTGATTAGTGTTGGGTTTTTAGTGCCAGCACTGAGTTTTAGCGTTGCGGCGCAAGTGGTGCAACAGCAGGCGGGTTTTCCACAGCGTTTTTCTGCCACGGTGCAACAACAATTAGCCACTTTAAATAGTTTTGCCCATCGCTTACGTGGCAAATGTATTGGTTATCCAAGCGCAGCACAATTTTCCTCAGCTGAGGTATGTCATTTAGGGGTAGATAAACCAAGCGTAGACTTTATTTTAATTGGTGATTCACATGCCAATAGTGCCAGCGGTATGTTAGATGTGTGGGCTCAGGCTGCTGATTTACGTGGCTATGATGTTGCGCAAAGCTCAACCTTATATTTACCCGAAGTAGAGCGTTTAGGGCGTAAAGGCACACAGTGGCAGATTAATGCAGCATTTAAAACCCGTAATGATGCCATTACCCAGCACCTCGCACAGCAACATTATCCAATGGTGATTTTAACTGGCTATTATCATGCTTATTTAGGCAATACCTTACAACTTCAAGATGGAGTGCACGAGCAGCGCAGTGAAATCTTATATCAAGGCTTAAAGCGTGCCATTTCCAATGCACAGCAAGCCAGTGATCAAGTGGTGCTATTGTTGGATGTGCCAGAACTCAAACAAGTACCTGCCGATTGTCAAATGCGTGCTGAGATTTTAGGACGTAACTTATCATGTGAATTTTCTAAACAAAGTGAGGCAAAAGTCGCAGCTGAGTTTAATCGGATCGTGCAGCAGCTGAAGCACGATTTTCCAAAGCTTAAACTTATTGATCCTAAGCAAGTGTTATGCCGTGCTGATCGTTGTAAATCGAGTATCAATGGCTGGCCGATTTACCGCAATAAAGATGATGACCATTTGAGCTTAAAAGGCTCAGAAGCTATAGGACAAGCTTATTTGGCTGAATTTGGTAATCCATTACAATAATGCTTTAAATCAAAAAAAGCCGTGCTAGATCGCACGGCTTTTTAATTTTGAAGGCGCAATTAACGCATTTTGGCAAGGAAGCGTCCTAAACGGGTTAAAGCTTCACGCAGTTCATTTTCGGCAGGTAAAAACACTACACGGAAATGATCTGGGGTGGGCCAGTTAAAGCCTGTACCTTGCACCAATAACACTTTTTCGGCACGTAAGAAATCTAGCATCAATTTTTCATCATCTTGCACTGGATAGACATTTGGATCAAGTTTGGGGAAGCAATACATCGCGCCTTCTGGTTTTACACATGATACGCCCGGAATATCATTGAGCATTTCCCATGCGATATTACGTTGTTCGTATAAACGGCCACCCGGACGGATCAAATCATTAATGGATTGATAACCGCCAAGCGCGGTTTGAATGGCATA
The DNA here is from genome assembly GCF_059515805.1 of Acinetobacter sp. CY05. NCBI lineage: Bacteria > Pseudomonadati > Pseudomonadota > Gammaproteobacteria > Moraxellales > Moraxellaceae > Acinetobacter > Acinetobacter sp. CY05. The sequence goes on from NZ_JCAKMW010000001.1 coordinate 411,237, forward strand.
TTGCGCTTGATGGTTGGCACATAAACGCATAGATGCCAACATATCTAAACCTTCGATATAGTCGGTTGCGCGTGAGCGGTCGCCTGTAATTGCCATCCAACCTGAACGGTAACCAGCAATTCGATAGGATTTAGACAAGCCGTTAAATGAAATACATAACTGGTCGCCTGCAAGCGCTGCGACGGAAACGTGTTCGATACCGTCATAGACGATTTTGTCGTAAATTTCGTCGGCAAATAAAATTAAATCATATTTTTTTGCTAACGCGACAATTTGCTCTAAGACATGACGTGGATAAACTGAACCAGTTGGGTTGTTGGGGTTGATGATGACAATACCGCGCGTATTTGGCGTGATCTTACTTTCCATATCTACGAGATCAGGATACCAATGGTTTTCTTCATCACATTTATAATGAATTGCCGTTCCACCAGATAAATTTACCGCAGCAGTCCACAGTGGATAATCTGGCATAGGCACTAACATTTCATCGCCATCATCCAATAGACCTTGCATGGCCATCACAATCAGTTCAGAAACACCATTGCCCACATACACGTCATTAACGTGCATATCTAAAATACCTTTTTGTTGATAATACTGACAAATCGCTTTACGTGCTGGGAAAATCCCTTTGGAGTCGGTGTAACCAATGGCATTAGGCAGATTTAAAGCTACATCATTAATAATCTCTTGTGGAGCTTCAAAACCAAACGGTGCAGGGTTGCCAATATTGAGTTTAATAATTTTATGACCAGCTTCTTCCATCTCATTGGCCGCTCGTAACACAGGGCCGCGAATGTCGTAGCATACGTGCTCGAGCTTAGAAGATTTTTTAATTTCGCGACGGGTTTCAAATGTGTTGGAATTGGACATAGTGATAGTCTCTGAAAGCGTGGGGGTCACTTTTGCATAACGATATAAATAGCTTTTAAATGTCTCAGTTGTTACGAGATCTAGGTCGTGCTCATCTCGAAGTAAGGTAACAATTTTTTCATGCGTGTAGCCGACCTGTTGATATTGTTTAATCACAGGGAGCAGATTTTTAAAAATCACGCTTTTTTTTTGCGACATTTTTTCATCCTGAGCAAGAATAGGATTAAGCCTATCACTAAATTTGCTCACAAAAAAGCATTTAATGGATAATTTGCTTACTTATTTTTGTTAATTTTGCTTACTTTTTGCTTTCGAAGTCATATTGACTATCCATTATATATCTTTTGTAAAATCGAAAATAAACACTAGAATTTTTAAAATGAATCACGTAAATATGGGATTATCCTATTTTAAATAGCAAGATAGAAAGGGAAGCACCTATGGGAAAACTCAGTAAAACGGAACGCGAATGGCAAAGAGAGTTATCACCAGAAGAGTTCCGCATCACACGTCAAAAAGGAACCGAGCCTGCATTTACAGGTAAATATTGGAATACCAAACAAGATGGGACCTATGTATGCCGCTGTTGTGGGACAGCGCTATTTAGTTCAGAAACAAAATATGACAGTGGCTGTGGGTGGCCAAGCTTTTATCGCAGCATTCATCCAAGTGCGATCGAAGAACATGTAGATACCTCACATGGCATGGTCAGATCAGAGATTGTTTGTCATCATTGCGATGCACATCTCGGTCATGTTTTTGATGATGGTCCTGAGCCGACTGGATTACGCTATTGCGTCAATTCTGCGTCATTAGAATTAAAAACAAATGAAAAAAATGATGAGGATACATATCCATGAGCAACATATATCAGTTTCAAGCTGAGTTGTTAGATGGGCAGGAGCAGTCTTTATCGGCTTATGCGGGTAAAGTCATTTTGATTGTCAATACTGCCAGTAAATGTGGTTTTACCCCACAATTTTCAGGACTAGAAAAACTCTACCAACAATATCAACAACAAGGTTTAGAGATTTTGGGTTTTCCATGCAACCAATTTGGTGGACAAGATCCTGGCACGAATAGTGAAATTGGCGCATTTTGTAAAAAAAATTACGGTGTAACTTTCCCGATGTTTGCCAAGGTCAATGTCAAGGGACCCGAAGCGCATCCAGTATTTCGCTACTTAACCAATAACAGTAAAGGGGTATTGGGTAATGGCATTAAATGGAACTTTACTAAATTCTTAATTGGACGTGATGGGCGAATTATTCAGCGTTTTGCCCCAACCACCAAACCTGAAAGTCTACAAGAAGAGATTGAAAAAGCGCTACAATAAGAAAAGTTGAAGGCGATTGATAAAATCGCCTTCATTTTTGCTAGATTGAGGAGCCATACGTTATGAATAGAACACAGCAATTGCTCAGTGCCGCATTGCTCAGTTGTGTCACAACGATGAGCTTGGCTGATCCTGAAAGTTTAGATACAGCCTTAGAACAAGAATTAAAATTATTACTCACCACGCAACAACAACCCTATGTACCTAAAGCAGATCCGACGTTAGAAAAGAAATTAAAGGCGCAGCAAAACAATAAAAATTATCAAGTGGGTTGGGTGAACCGTCCCAAAATTGAATTTAGCGACAGTGACTATAAAGGCTATAAAAATCCAATTAAATTAAAATTGGTGGTACTTGCCGATGACGGTCGTATTGTTAAAGCTGAGGTGTTGAGAAGTTCAGGGTCTAAAGCGCTCGATGCCAAAGTGGTTCAAGCTTTGGCATCTGCGCAATTAGAATCCATTCCGACGATGGATCGTAATGTGATTTACAGCTTTGAGCATGAGTTTAGTATTAGCAACTCCTAAACACATGCATTGGCGTGTTAAAGTATGGCTTTTAAACGCTCAATCGCTTCTTGGCACTGTTGTAAATCAGCCACTAAAGCTAAGCGTACGTGGTTTTCACCAGGATTACCGGTTGGGGTATCACGAGATAAATAGCGCCCTGGTAAGACCTTAATATGGGCTTTTTCCATCAGCATTTTGGCAAAAGTTTCGTCATTATCGACTTTTAACCAATAGTAAAAGCCTGCATCTGGTTTTTTAAGGTCTAATAGATGCCCTAATTCTTGCTGGAAAAGTTCAAACTTTGCGCGGTATTGGATACGGTTTTCTTCAACATGTGTTTCGTCATTCCAAGCAGCAATAGAAGCCAATTGGTGTTGAACTGGCATAGCAGCGCCGTGATAGGTACGAAACTTTAAATACGGTTTTAATAGCTCCGCATCCCCGGCTACAAAACCTGAACGCATCCCTGGTAAATTAGAGCGTTTAGATAATGAGTGAAACACCACACAGTTTTTATAGTCATCACGACCGATTTCTGCACAGACTTCTAACAAACCTACAGGCGCCTGATCAAACCATAATTCTGAGTAGCACTCATCTGAGGCAATTACAAAACCATATTGATCAGAGAGCGCGATTAACTTTTTAAATTGTTCTTTAGAGAGGACAGCCCCTGTTGGATTGCCCGGTGTACATACAAATAACAAAGCTGTGTTTTGCCAAACTTCGGCAGGGACCGCATCAAAATCACCTAAATAGCCATTGTCTTCAGTAGAATTTATAAAATATGGTTTGGCCCCAGCAAGTAAGGTTGCTCCTTCATAAATTTGGTAAAACGGGTTTGGCATGACTACATAAGGTGCATCAGCGCGATTCACCAAAGCTTGTACAAAAGAAAAGATTGCCTCACGTGTACCTGATACCGGCAAAATATGGTGATCAGCACTGATGCTGTTTAAAGCAAAACGACGTGTCAGCCAATTGGCAATACTTTCGCGTAATTCTGGTAAGCCTTTACTGTTTGGATAAGTAGATAAATGCTGAAAATTTTCAATAATCGCGTGTTTGACAAACTCAGGTGCAGGGTGCTTCGGCTCACCAATTGAAAGTGGAATGAGAGGTAAATTTGCGGGTTGCACATCAGTAAATAGCTGATTTAACTTTTCAAATGGATAAGGGTGCAGTAGTGACAAACTAGAGTTCATAGAAGCGATACCGATAAGTTTAGATTAAGATTGGCTACAGACTTGATGCGAGGCTTGATCGAGCGCGGCTTTTAAGCGCTCGGCAAATACTTGAGCTTCTTCGGCACTCATGGCATGACCATCTTTTTTAGTGACAAAGAAAATATCTTCGGCACGTTCGCCCAAGGTCGCAATGCGTGCGGAATGAATGTCCAGACCTTGCATCATGAATAAACCACCCACCTTGGCCAATAAGCCAGGATGGTCAAGGGTAGAGATTTCTACCATGTTTTGTTGTAAAGCAGCGTTAAAGCTAATATCAACCGTATTTTGAATATCAAAGTGGCGTAACTGACGTGGAATGCGACGCTGCATTAAACCCGGATATTGATCGGATTGACTTAAGGCGCTGACTAAGGCCTTTACCACAGTCGCTTCACGTTCAGGGTCACTGAGTAAATTCCCAAAGCGATCAAGCACCACATAAGTGTCTAAACTAAATGAAGTACTAGCAGTAATAATCCGTGCATCTTGAACATCCAAATTCATACGATCAAGCACTGCAACCGTGGTGGCAAATAGATTGGGTTGATCTTGAGTATAGATAAAGATTTGTACTGCATCTTGGGCAGATTTACGATGTGCGCGTAATAACACCAACGGTGCTGGATTATTACCATGGCGTAAAATGGCACGAGTATGCCAAGCAATTTCATCGGCAGATTCTTTAATAAAATATTCATCGCCGAGTTCTTGCCAGACTTTTTCCACGTCCTCTAGGGCAAAGTCATTAACCAATAATTCGCTGGCGCTAAATTTGGTATCTTCAATCAGCATTTGATAATCAACTGGCCGACCAAGCCCTGAACGAATCACATCACGTGCATGGGTATAAAGTTGACGCATCAGTGATGCACGCCAAGTATTCCAAAGCGTTGGGTTAGTGGCATTGATATCGGCGACAGTCAGCGTATATAAATAGTCTAAATGTTCCATATCTCCGAGTTTTTCAGCAAACTCTTGCACCACATCGGGATCAGAAATATCTTTTTTCTGCGCAGTCATCGACATGAGTAAATGGTTTTGAATTAGCCAAGCGACTAGATTACATTCGCGCTCGGTAAAACCATGGGTACGGCAAAAATCAATGGCATCTATGGCACCAAGTTCACTGTGATCACCTCCTCGACCTTTGGCAATGTCATGGAAAATTGCAGCTAAGTAGACAATATCGCGACGCGCCAAACGTTGGAAAACTGAACTGACCACAGGAAAATCTTTGGCAAATTCAGGTTCTTTAAATCGGTTTAAATTACGAATGAGTAATAAAGTGTGTGCATCGACGGTATAAATATGAAATAGGTCATATTGCATTAACCCGGTAATTTGTCCAAAAGCGGGAATGTAGTTTCCTAATACGCCATAACGTTTCATCGCGACCAAAGTTTCGTACAAACGATAAGGCGAGCGAATGATGGACATAAACAAGGCTTGGTGTACAGGGTTATCACGGAAGTCTTGATCAATACTTTTGGCGGCTAAGGTTAATAGACGTAAGGTGCGTGCACGAATACCTTCAATTTCGGGACGGTTGGCCAGTAAGTAAAAAATTTCTAAAATAGCACTAGGATTTTCTGAGAAAATTTTATGATGCTGTACTGCAAGTTTGTTATCGACCAGCTTAAAGTTGGCATTAATATCAACAATTTGACGCTCATATTGCGGTAAACGGGGGGTGATTACTGACTCGTTAAAATATGCCAGCAACATTTCATTTAAAGTCGACACCTGCTGTGCAGTACGATAATACTGCTTCATAAATTGTTCGATAGGGTAATTGGGTGATTTACCTTCTTCACGTACAAAACCAAATTTGGCGGCAATCTCACGTTGATAATCAAATAATAAACGATTTTCATCGCGTTTAGTTAAACGATGTAAATAATGGCGAATTTCCCATAAGAAAATTTCCGCTTGTTCTAAAACTTCGAGTTCAAACTCGGAAATAAAGCCCAAATGCACTAAATCATAAATACGATTAACCCGGAAATGACGTTTAGCGATCCAACCAATTTGGTTAATATCCCGAATACCGCCGGGTGCATTTTTAATGTCGGGCTCTAAATTGCTTTCAGTATTATTGTGCTGAGCGTAACGCTTATGCTGTTCTTGCATTTTGGCATCAAAGAAGGTTTTATCGGTCCAACTTTGTGACACAATGCGCCGTGGCCATTTGGCCAAGTTTTCATTGCCATCAATTAAACGTGCTTCAATTAAACTGGTGGCCACGGTCAAATCGCTGGTGGCTTGATTGACGCAATCATGAATAGTACGAACGCTGATGCCGGGTTTGAAATTACCTACATCCCACAGCGAAGAAATAAAGGTGGAGATTTTTTGTTCATTCTCTGGGCTAATCTGATCTTCTGATAAAATCATGATATCGACATCAGAATAGGGCAGCATCTCACGGCGCCCATAGCCGCCTACAGCAAATAACCCTAAATCACTGTGTTGTAATTCAGCGTGTTGCCATAGAAACTTTAATGCTTCATCAATTAAATCGGAGCGGGTACGAATAATATCGCGAATCGAGTAACCCTGTTCTAGACACTCTTGTAACTGCTGTTCTACATCACTGCGCCATTGGTTAATGGCTTGAATATCATGGTGATCGTGGGTGTATTTGAGCAGAGGAAGCGTATTGATCATGAACAGGGTCCGTTATTATTGAAAGCTTAATTTTGTTTAACGCTGACTTGATCCGCCGCGTGTTTAGCCAATTGACGTGCTTGTTCTGTGCTCTTTGCACGTGCAGTGGCGACACCCATACGACGGCGTTGAAAGCCTTCTGGTTTACCAAACAGACGTAAGTCTGTGTCGGGATGTGCTAAAGCAAGATTTAAGCCAGAAAATGCCAGATTTTTCGCATCCACACCTGCATAAATCACCGCACTTGCTGCCACACTATGCCGCGCTGTATTAACAGGCAAACCTAAAATAGCGCGGGCATGCAATTCAAATTCACTTTGGAACTGTGATGCTAAGGTGACAAGACCGGTGTCATGCGGACGTGGTGATACTTCACTAAACCACACTTTGTCGCCTTTGACAAATAGTTCCACGCCAAAAATACCGCATCCACCTAAAGCTGTTGTGACTTTATGTGCAATCTGTTTGGCCTCATTTAAGGCGGCTTGAGTCATAGGCTGCGGTTGCCAACTTTCAACATAATCACCAGATTCTTGGCGATGACCAATCGGATCGCAGTAAGCAGTTTCAATGGCGCCCGTTTCAGGGTTTTTACTACGAACGGTAAGCAAAGTGATTTCAAAATCAAAATCAATCTGTGCCTCCACAATCACGGTACCTTGATTGACACGCCCTCCAGTTTGCGCATAGTCCCATGCCGCATCCACCTCTTCAAAAGAAGTGACGCGTGATTGGCCTTTCCCAGAAGATGACATGACGGGTTTAACAAAATTTGGATAACCAATATCGTCGCATGCTGCACGGAAGCTGTCTAAACTGCTGGCAAAACGATAAGCTGAGGTGGGTAAGCCGAGTTCTTCTGCGGCTAAGCGACGAATACCTTCACGGTTCATGGTCAGATTCACCGCTTTAGCCGATGGAATGACTGTGGCTGTGCCAGCATTTTCAATGTCAACCAATACTTCTGTGGCAATGGCTTCAATTTCAGGCACAATTAAATGAGGTTGAACTTCAGCAATTAAATTTTTTAACGCTTCAGGATCTGCCATATTTAAACTATGGCTAAAATGAGCCACTTGCATAGCAGGTGCATCAGCATAACGATCAGCAGCGTGGACTTCGACGCCTAAACGTTGCAAGGAAATCACGACTTCTTTACCCAGTTCACCAGACCCTAACAGTAAAACTTTATATGCTGAGGTTTGTAGTGGCGTACCAATAGTGATGCTCATGTGTATGATCCTTTACGATTGAGTTTTTAGCATAGCAGAACTGATGCTTTTTTTAAGGGCATAGTTAATTAAAATAATGATATTAAACAACAGATTTTTTGATAAAGATGCCATGAAAAATGCTAAAAAAAGGAGCCATAAGCTCCTTTTGATTTACACTGGGAAATAGGTATAAATTAAACCATAGGTTAACGCAGCGATTAAAGTTGCAGCGACAATTTGCCTAAATTTAAAATAAATTCCAGTCAGCACCATAAAACCAATGAGCATAGCCAAGCTTTTATTGGGTGTTTCGAGTAAGGGCGGCAAGGTGGCCACCACCAGCATTGAACTAATGGCTGCAATACCAATACTGCCTAAAGCGATTTTAAGCCACAGCGCACCACGTTTTTGCTCATCTTGTTTAAACTTTTGAATGACAAAAAATGGCCCAAAGCGCGAGGCAAAATTGGCAATACCCACTAAAATGCCCACCAGAATAATTTCAATATTCATAATGCATCTCCTTGGTGCTCCGGATCTGGTTTTTTTAACACATAATGTTTAAATAGACCTGCAACAATACCTGAACTAATACCAATAAAAATTGCAGCAGATAAATCAATGAAATAACAGGCAATCGCAGAAACAATCAGAGTCACCGCCACAATAAAGCTATGTTTGCGTTCAAAAGCTGCCAATAAGAAACTTAAGAATAAAGCAGGTAATAGAAAATCGAGCGCTGCTTGTAAAAATTGCGGCATTTGACTGACTTGATCGGCAAACATGCCGCCTAAAAACGAACCTGTTGCCCAAGACAGCCAACTACATAAGCTCAAGCCCAGCATCCATGATTCTGACCATTCTTGACGACGCTGTGACAGCTTGATCATCCCTGAAGCAAACACCTCATCGGTGAGTCCCCAAGCCCAAACCGCAGTCTTTTTTAAATTAAGTTTATTTTCAATCAAGTTATATAAGGCAGGGCCATAGAGGAGATGCCGAATATCAAGCGCAATCACGGTGAGGGCTGTCATCCAAATCGACGTGCCACTCCCGAGTAAAGCAACCACTAAAAATTGACTGGCACCCGCATACATAGAGCAGGATAAAAATAAGGCTTCCCATGCGCTAAAGCCAAATTGCGTGGCAGACACGCCAAAAGCAAAAGACACGGGTAAATAAGTCCAAATAATGGCTTGGCTATCTTTGGCGCCTTGCCAAAAGCCTGCGGGTTGCGCAGGCAATAATTGCGGTTCAGACACGACACACCTTGTGGGGGAGTGGAACTTAAAAGAAAGACGATTGAGTATTCTACGCGAATTCACTAGCATAGTGACGAAATGTTTTAAGGTGAGTCAAATGCCATTTAAATTTGTACATCTCATGGCAATGTCTATGCTATGTGGGAGCATCTTGCTACAAGGTTGTGCTCAAGATGATCAAGCCAAGCCTGAGATTAAAGCTGCACCTAAACTCAGCAACGATGCCACTGCTTATGCTGAACAAGCATGGCAACTCATCAATCAAGTTGATGGATTGGTCTATGCCAAAGAGCGCTCACGTCTTGAAAGTGAAGTCCGTTTACCAGCACGTAAGCTCAGCACTGATTGGCGCATTAACGTTAAAATGACCGATTCAGTGACCGAAGGTAAATATGCCTTATGTCGTAAAGCACTGACCAGTTTAGAGATTTGGGCACGTACGACCTTAGATAACGCGCCATCGGCTGCACAAAAGCAATTGGATTATGAGCGTGATAAAAAACAGTGTGCCAATGCACTGCAACATCCTGAATTGGGTAATACCGATCCTAAGCAAAAGGGCAATGCCGTAAACGTCTCTTAATGCTCTCTTTTCAGCTCAAGCGCAGTTGAAACTGCGCTTTTTTTGTGCTTTAAATTTTTTATTAGATTTTAAAACAATAAGTGTAGTTTTGTATGTATTATCTTAATGTGATAAATAATCTATAATAAATTTAAAATATAGCTAATTTAAATCTATAATTTCAGAATATGAGGTCAATTTGATGTTAAATAAATTGTTTTTAGCGATAAGTATAGGTACGTGTTTGGCAACTGCAAATTGAGCCAGTTTAGCGTCAAATTCTAATGAAGTTGCGCCGTGTCACAATGGCTTTGATGATGTGAATGTGTGTCAACTACGTTCATAAAGCACCGATCGTGTGCATGTGGTATAAAATTGGTGCACAGATGCTCAGCTTCCAAGCCTCAACAGTGAGGGTGTTTCTGTGCTTAGAAAAATTGTTGTACCACTACCGCTGCGCCAGCCATTAAGATGGTGCTGCCCAAGGCCAAACGCAGCAGATAGGACAGAGTATGCATTAAGCGATTGCTGCTAAATAACGACTATTGACTTCATCCCAATCAATCACTTGATAAAATGCCGCAATATATTCAGGACGGCGATTTTGATAGTGTAAATAGTATGCGTGCTCCCAGACGTCTAAAGCTAAAATCGGCGTATGGCCATGCATGAGCGGAGAGTCTTGATTGACAGAACTCTCGACTACAATTTTACGATCTGCTGTGACGGATAGCCATGCCCAACCACTGCCAAAACGTGTTAATGCCGCTCGCGTAAAAGCATCTTTAAAAGCCTCAAAACCACCCAACTGTTGCTCAATCGCTTGTGCAATCGCGTCGGTTGCTACACCACCACCTTGTGGACTCATAATGCGCCAAAACAGGCTGTGATTGGCATGACCGCCTGCATTGTTGATCACTGTGTACTTAAGTTCAGTAGGTAGCTCATCCACACGTTTGAGTAAATCTTCTACGCTCAAATTTTCCCATGGTGTGCCTTCAATGGCTGCATTAATGTTATTAATATAAGTTTGATGATGTTTAGTATGATGAATATGCATGGTTTGTGTATCAAGATAGGGTTCTAAAGCATCATAGGCATAAGCAAGGGCCGGTAATTGATAAGCCATGGTCAGTCCGTTTTAAGATAAGTTAAGCCAAAGCTTAGGATATTAAAAAAACAAAGTAAATATAATGATAATAATTATCGTTATTATTTGGTAATTGGTTGGGATTCATTAAAGCGAGTTGAGTTAGAAAAAGGACAACAACACAATAAAAAAAGCCCCATTTATGGGGCTTTTTTTATTAGTACTTAAACGTTAAAACGGAAGTGCAATACATCACCGTCTTGTACGATATAAGTCTTGCCTTCTAAACGCCATTTACCTGCTTCTTTGGCCCCGGCTTCACCGTTGTATTGTACGAAATCATCGTAAGCCACACATTCAGCACGAATAAAACCTTTTTCAAAGTCAGTGTGAATCACACCTGCTGCTTGAGGCGCAGTTGCACCAACTTTTACCGTCCAAGCGCGAACTTCTTGTACACCAGCAGTAAAGTAAGTTTGTAAGCCAAGAAGTGCATAACCGGCACGAATCACTACGTTTAGACCAGGTTCTTCCATATCCATTGCTTCTAAGAACTCAGCACGGTCTTCGTCTTCAAGCAATGAAATTTCAGCTTCAATTTGGTTGCAAAGTGGAACCACAATGGCATTTTCAGAAGCAGCTAAGGCTTTAACTGCATCAAGATGAGGGTTGTTTTCAAAACCATCTTCAGCCACGTTAGCAATGTACATGGTTGGTTTTAAAGTGAGTAAGCCAAAACCACGTACTAATTTACGTTCGTCATCATCTAAATCGGCAGCGCGGGCTGGTTTACCTTCATCAAGTAAAGGTAAGATTTTTTCTAAGACTGCTTTGGTTGCAACTGCTTCTTTGTCGCCACCTTTCGCTGATTTTGCTAAACGTGTTACTGCTTTCGTTACAGTTTCAAGGTCAGCTAAAGCAAGTTCAGTATTAATGGTTGCAATATCGTCTAATGGGTCAATTTTACCATTTACGTGAATCACGTTTTCATCTTCAAAACAACGTACCACATGTGCAATCGCATCTGTTTCACGAATGTTAGCTAAGAATTGGTTACCTAGGCCTTCACCTTTAGATGCACCTGCCACTAAACCTGCAATGTCAACAAATTCCATGGTGGTGGGAATGACACGTTGTGGGTTCACAATAGCAGTTAATTTATCAAGACGTGGGTCGGGTACTGGCACAATACCAGTGTTGGGTTCAATCGTACAAAATGGGAAGTTCTCTGCAGCAATCGCAGCTTTAGTTAATGCATTAAACAGGGTAGATTTACCAACGTTGGGTAAGCCAACAATACCACAATTAAAACCCATGAAATCACTCACAAAGTGTTATTTAAAAATTGGCGCTGATTTTACATCAAAGCCAAGCTAAAGTCATGAAATGCAACTTGCTGAAACGCTTTTCCATCGTGTGTTTGCACTTTGGTCATAAATCGCATTGTCTTTGGCTTTTATTATGGCTTAAAGTAAGACCGATTGATTTACTTGCCAATAACAGCAATTCTTGTGGAGTTTGTATGCGTACACTTTACCAGTTCCCTTTATCACATTTTTGTGAAAAAGCACGTTGGTTGCTCGATCATAAAGAACTGGATTATGTGGCACACAATTTAATTCCGGGGGTACACCGTGCTTTTACCCAACTGAAAACTGGGCAAAATAAGTTACCTATTTTAAAAGATGCTGAACATTGGATTGCAGGCAGTACTCAAATTGCCTTGCATTTGGATGAACATTATCCTGAGCATCGCTTATTGTCTTTAGAGAGCAGTTTACGTCAACATGCCTTAGACATTGATGCGCAGGCAAATGAGATGGGACGTCATGTGCGGCGCTGGGTGTTGGCACATGCCTTGCAAGGCAGCGATGAATCAGTAGAGATTTTAATGGGTGAAAAAGGCTATCTGCGTCAGTTTGAAAAATATACCAAACCTTTACTCAAAAAGTTAGTGTCTAAAGGCTACCAATTGAAAAGTAATAAGGTGGCACAATCTAAAGCAGAACTTGACCAAATCATTCCTCTTTTAAACGAGAGATTGATTGCTAATCATGGTCGATATTTGGTGGGTTCACGTTTAGGTTTAGCTGATATTGCTGTATGTAGTATGCTGGCACCCATTTTAGCTATGGCGGGCACGCCTTGGGAAACTGAACACCCTGAGGCATTTTCGGCTGAGTTCTTAGAATACCGTGACTATTTAAGCCAATTACCGCTTGGCCAATATGTCGCGCGTATCTATGCGACTGAACGCCGTGCGCGAGTCGATTGGCGTGGTATATAAGCTTTTTTAGTTTTTTTGTTGAAATAAATATCGAAAAATATCTCTTTGTTGCATAGAAAAGTGTATTTTAAAGGTGATGTATGAATTTTTTTGCGAATTTAATTTGATTTATGCAAAAAAATTTCAAAAAATCTTTTATTTTTTTAAATTTAGGAAAATAATTTAAAACGGATGTTGCTAATCTATATAGCAAGGGTGTGATGGGGATCGAAAAGAGTAACAGGCACAAACACTTATAAAGTGAAGCTGTCTTTACCCAAAAGGTCTCGATTCGACTTAGGACGCTATTGATCAGAAGTTGATAGGCACATGCTATAGGTTACAAACGTGTAGTTGTTGAAGTAAACACATTAAGTTTTCCTCAGACACCCTCAAAGATTCTACACAGCATCATCCAGTACAAGAACACAACAAACTAGGATGAGCTGATGCAACTTGACCGCTTTGATAAACAAATTCTCGAAATTCTAACCCACCAAGATGTAAACCTGAATGAACTTTCAGAGCGCATTAACTTATCGGTCAGTTCTGTGCATCGTCGCATTAAACAATTGATTGATACCAATATTATTACCCAACTCAAACGCGATTTAAACTATCAAAAATTAGGGTTTAGTTTGCATGTGTTATTGCAAGTATCTTTAAGCAAGCATGACTCAGATACTTTTGCTAAATTTTTAGAGGAACTTGAAGATATTCCAGAAGTGATCAATGCTTTTTTAGTGACAGGGCAATCAGCTGATTTTATTGTAGAAGTAGTGGCCAAAGATATGCAAAGTTACAGTGAAGTTTTATTGCAACGTATTGGTAAAATTGAGCATGTGGTGGCGCTACATTCAAGCTTTGTGATTAAAGAATATAATGTGTTTAATTGTCATGGTTTACTCAGTAAAGCTTAAGCATAAAAAAACGCGCCAAACAGCGCGTTTTTAATTCATGCTTAATGTTTAAGCATCAAGCTGTGCCAATACATCATCTGAGAATTCAACGTTGGTATAGACGTTTTGTACGTCATCTAAGTCTTCAAGCATATCAATCATTTTTAAGATTTTTTTCGCTTGTTCAACGTCAGTGATTTCAGCTTTGGTTGATGGGTTCATCACCACTTCTGCATTATCAGATTTTAAACCTGCTGCTGCAAGCGCATCTTGAACCTGACCAAAGCTTTCTGGTGTGGTAATGACTAAAATATCATCTTCAGACACTTCGATGTCTTCCGCACCTGCTTCTAATGCCACTTCCATGATTTGATCTTCTAAAGAAACATCTTCAAAAGTAATCTCACCACGTTTTGTGAACAAGAACGCCACTGAACCGTTGGTTCCTAAGTTACCATCCGTTTTTGAGAAACAATGACGAACGTCTGGTACAGTACGGTTTAAGTTATCTGTCATAGTTTCAACAATAACTGCAACACCGCCTACGCCATAACCTTCGTAAGTGACTTCTTTTAAATCAGCATTTTCTTCACCACCAACACCACGTTGAATGGCGCGGTTGATGGTGTCACGTGTCATGTTTGCGACTAATGCTTTTTCAACCACTGCACGTAAACGTGGGTTAGAGGCAGCATCCCCACCGCCTAGACGCGCTGCTGTGACAATCTCACGAATAAATTTTGTGAAAACTTTAGCGCGGCTCGCATCTTGTTTTGCTTTACGATGCTTTGTGTTCGCCCATTTGGAATGACCCGCCATGCGAATATGCTCCTTGTAGATTGGCCTTATGCCTATCAAATTGAGGTGAATTCTACCATAAGCCTTTTTTGGGGATAAAGGGCTTTACTTGTAGTTTTTGCGCATTTATACGCGAGTTTTTCGCTTAGGAATCACAATATCTAAGCCAGTGTGTTGTTTATAAAGTTTTTGCATTAATTCAAGATCATCATCTAGATTAGTAGGATAAATCTTGGCAAAAATACCACCTTGTTTGGTCAGTGAGTTGGCATACATGCACACAATAGGGACATTAGCTGCTTTCGCAATATGCCAAAAACCAGTGCGAATGGGACGACGTGCTTCACCACGCGCCGCGCGTGTTGCCTCTGGTGCAATCACCAGATTAAATTTTTCATTCTCATTAAAATATTGCACCATTTGCGGCACCACATTACCTTTGGCTTTGCGGTCTACAGCAATACCACCCATGGCCTCTAAAATGGGCTTCATTGGCCCTTTAAATAGCTCTTTTTTGATGAGGGTGTGAATTTTAATGTCGTAGATTTGAAACAGAGCAATCGAGAGCACGCCATCCATAATTGAGGTATGTTCAAAACCAACAATGACTTGTTTATCTTCTAATACATCGGGCTGGACTTCATACTGCCATCCTGAAAGTTTAAATGCTGCTTTGCCAATAAATTTCTTTAACATAGATCAATTACAGTGCTTGCTTTTAAAACAGCCGCATACTCTCTGCTTGTTTAGAAGTTGAGTCAAGTTTTGCTGTTAAAAATTGCAAATAGAAACATAAATAATTATAGACTGAGTCTTTTTATGTCTAAAAGAAAATTTATTTATATGAATAATAAATAATAAAAGACAAATTAAGTCTTAATTGACTTAAAAACTATCTTTTCATCTGTCGAAATACCCATTAGACTTTTGTCTTAGATGGAAGTGTACGCGATACTTAATCTTGTGCAACTTAGCCTCATGACGGAGTAATCTTAATGACAATATGGTCTATGCTCAGCGTGGCATTTGTGGTTTTTATGCTAGTGGTATGTTGGTCAATGCTCGAATTTTACCTTGAATCGCGTAAAGAGAAGCTTTTGAGCCGTAAAATGATCTATCCAATGCCAAAAAATAGCATTTCAATTAAACATATCGCTTAAGATGATGAACTTATAGCGGAAAAAGATTATTTTTTATATTAATACTTTTTAGGTATTAATAAATTGTTAAATCCTAAGTTCACTCCGTGGTGACTTAGGATTTTTTATGAGATTAAAAAAACTTAACTATAAAAACTTGTTGGCTTAATATGCGATTAAATGGAAAACACTTGTTTTTTCTATTTTTGTTGGTTAGTATTCTTGGCGCTAGGAAGATGTTGATATATAACATTTATAGCAATATTAGGGCCTATAGCTCAGTTGGTTAGAGCAGCGGACTCATAATCCGTTGGTCCACAGTTCAAGTCTGTGTGGGCCCACCAAATTCTTAAAAAACCTCTAAATTGATTTAGGGGTTTTTTATTGCCTAAAGTTTAATAAAGAAGCATGTCAAGCTGAATACAGCAGGGTGACATCGGGTCAGTTAAAGATTATCAATTGCGCTAAATGCCTTTATAATAGTGGCATGTTTGACTAAGTAAGTGTGCTTAGTCTGTTCTTTTTAAGTCTATTTCTCTGTTTGATTCGGCTTATCTTTTATTTACAATCTTATGTGTCCATGCCGACATATAGGACTTTAGGTACTCGCATGGAAATTAAGGTTAATTATCTCGATAACCTTCGACAAGAAGCTAAATTTGATGATTTTAGCGTTATTGCTGACCAACCGATCCGTTACAAAGGTGATGGTTCTGCACCCGGTCCATTTGACTATTTCTTAGCTTCTTCTGCTTTATGTGCAGCTTACTTTGTAAAGGTTTACTGCGCAGCGCGTGATATTCCAACCGATAATATTCGTCTATCGCAAAATAATATTGTTGATCCTGAAAACCGCTATAAACAAATTTTTAAAATTCAGGTGGAATTACCGGCTGATATTTCTGAAAAAGACCGCCAAGGCATTTTACGTTCCATTGACCGTTGTACGGTCAAAAAAGTGATTCAAACTGGCCCTGAATTTGTCATTGAAGAAGTCGAAAGCATTGATGCTGATGCCCAAGCATTGCTCATGCCAAGCCTTGCTTCTGAAAATAAAACAATTATTGCGGGTAAAGATTTACCGCTTGAAGAAACCATTGCCAATATGTCAGCGATTTTGGCTGGTTTAGGCATGAAAATTGAAATCGCATCTTGGCGTAATATTGTGCCTAACGTATGGTCGTTACATATTCGTGATGCACAATCGCCAATGTGCTTTACCAATGGTAAAGGCTCGACCAAAGAAAGTGCATTGGCATCAGCTCTAGGCGAGTTTATTGAACGTCTAAACTGTAACTTCTTCTATAATGACCAATTCTGGGGTCAAGAGATTGCCAATGCCGAATTTGTGCATTATCCAGATGAAAAGTGGTTCCAACCGGGTAGCGAGGGCGAGTTACCGGTTGAAATTTTAGATGACTACACCCGCGCTATTTATGATCCTGATGATGAATTATTAGGTACGCATTTATACGACACCAACTCAGGTAACACTGCACGTGGTATTTGCTCGTTGCCATTTGTCCGTCAATCAGATGGCAAAACCGTGTATTTCCCATCTAACTTGATTGAAAACTTATACTTATCCAATGGTATGAGTGCAGGGAACACCTTAGCTGAAGCACAAGTCCAATGTTTATCTGAAATTTTTGAACGTGCAGTGAAACGTGAAATTTTAGAAGGCGAAATTGCGCTGCCCGATGTACCACAAGAGGTTTTAAACAAATATCCAAAAATCGTGGCAGGGATTCAAGGCTTAGAAGAGCAAGGCTTCCCCGTTTTAGTCAAAGATGCATCGCTTGGCGGTCAATTCCCTGTGATGTGTGTGACCTTAATGAACCCACGTACGGGTGGTGTCTTTGCTTCATTTGGTGCACATCCAAATTTTGAAGTGGCTTTAGAGCGTAGCTTAACTGAGCTATTACAAGGGCGTAGTTTTGAAGGTCTGAATGATTTACCTCAGCCAACCTTTAGTTCAAATGCAGTCACTGAGCCAAATAACTTTGTGGAACACTTTATTGATTCAAGCGGTGTCGTGTCTTGGCGTTTCTTTAGTGCCAAAGCTGATTATGACTTTGAAGAGTGGGATTTCACCGACAATGGTCAAGCAAGCAATGCTGAAGAAGCGCAAGCGTTATTTAACATTTTGCATGACATGGACAAAGAAGTGTATATGGCAGTCTACACCCATCTAGGTGCAACGGCTTGCCGGATCTTGGTGCCGGGTTATTCTGAAATCTATTTGGTAGAAGATTTGGTTTGGGATAATACCAACAAAGCCTTATTATTCCGTGAAGACATCTTAAACTTGCATCGCCTTGATGAAGCACAGCTTGAAGCCTTGGTTGAACGCCTAGAAGAAGTTGAAGTGGATGATTACACCGAAATCAAAACCTTAACTGGGGTTGAATTTGATGATAATACTGTGTGGGGTCAGTTAACGATTTTAGAGCTTAAGCTACAGATTTATCTTGCACTACAGCAGTTTGAAGAAGCGAAAGATTTGGTTGAAGCCTTCTTACAATACAACACCAACACCGTTGAGCGCGGTTTATATTACCAATGCTTAAATGTAGTGTTAGAAGTTGAGCTAGATGATGACATGCAGCTTGACGACTACGCGTATAACTTCCGTCGTATGTTTGGTGATGAACGTATGAATGCGGCCTTAGGTGCACTTGATGGCAGCGTACGTTTCTACGGTTTAACTGAAACCAATATGCAACTTGAAGGTTTAGATCGTCATTTACGTTTAATCGATAGCTACAAAAAATTGCATGCTGCGCGTGCTAAATTTGTCGCTCAGCAATAAAACATAATCATCAGCCTATACTTGGGTATAGACTGATGGGGTAAATAGTCATGAAAGATTTTAAAGCCTTAACCTATATAGTAGATGATAACTTAGCTGATACCTTAACTTGGCTGAGTCATCATCAAGACTGTTTTGAGCGTTTTAGCTATGACTGTATTACGCAAGAATTATGCGTCGAACATGCCAATGGTATGGACATGATCCGTCAAGGCGATTATTTAAATGCCAATTATGGCATTTTAATTACTGCGCATAATTTTGCTTAAATCGCCATGGCATCAATACTTAATGCTTGCACAGAAGGTTTCGCTACTTCTTGTTGTAAACCTAATTTTTTAAACAGGGTTTGGTCTTGTGAGGTGCCTTGATTGGGGGTGGTGAGTAATTTATCGCCTGAGAAAATCGAATTGGCACCTGCCATAAAGGCCAAGGCCTGTTCTGACTCAGTTAAACTTTCCCGTCCTGCCGATAAGCGAATATAACTCTTTGGCATAATCAAACGTGCCACGGCAATGGTTCGAATCCATTCTAAAATATCGAGTTTTTCGGTATCGCCCAAAGGTGTACCTTGAATCGGTACCAATAAATTAATCGGCACTGATTCTGGATGCAGCGGTAAGGTGGCAAGTTCATGCAGTAAACCAATGCGATCTTGCACATCTTCACCTAAGCCCACAATCCCACCACTACATACTTTCATACCTGCATCGCGTACATGCTGTAGCGTATCTAAACGTTGATCAAAACTGCGTGTGCTAATCATTTTGGGATAATATTCACGTGAGGTATCTAAATTATGATTGTAATAATCCAAACCTGCATGGGCTAAACGCGTTGCTTGTGAGCTATTTAGCATCCCTAAAGTCATACAGGTTTCTAAACCTAAGGCTTTAACCCCTTGGACCAATTCTAAAACATAAGGCATATCGCGTTCGTGCGGATTACGCCACGCTGCTCCCATACAAAAACGTGTAGCACCTGATGCCTTGGCGGCTTTGGCATGTTCAAGCGCCGTGCTTACCGCCATTTTCTTTTCTGCAATAAGCTGCGTGTCATAGTGGGCGGATTGGGCACAATATTTACAATCTTCAGGACACTTACCTGTTTTGATGGAGAGCAAGGTACTGACCTGAATTGAATTGGCTTTAAAATATTGGCGATGTAAGCTTTGTGCCTGTAAAAGTAAATCTAAGAATGGTTGTTGATAAAGTGCTTCAATCTCTTGTCGTGTCCAGTCGTAACGTAAGCTCATTTTTATTCCTTTGGCATGATTTTTTTTAGCATAGCGGATAAAAAAAGCCTGCAAAGGCAAAAAATGCCAAATTTTTCGCGTATTTCGCTTGCAATTTTTAATGATAAATATGTGTAATTTACTTGCAAAGTTAACATGTTTTACGAAGTTTTCATTACAAAGTTGATTTTTGAGAAACATTAAAAAACTTTAAAAAGTTACTATATTAAAAATTTTGTCGCGAACGTGGGTTGATGTTGCTGCTTGGCAAAATGCATCAGTATAGAGCACGTTCGCTACTAAATTTAAACTTGTTTAAGCTGTTGCTGCGCTAAGGCCCAATCAATATGTACTTGCACAATCTCATCATGCTGTTCACGTTTGCTGCTTAATTGAGCCATGATCTCTGAGCTAAAAGGGGCATTGCCTAAGCCAATCGCTACATTACGCATAAAGCTTTGATAACCAGTACGACGTAAGGGGCTGCCTTCGGTATGGTTTAAAAAGGTTGCTTCATCCCATTGCCAAAAGTCTAATAAAGTTAACTGATCGAAGCCGTGACGAGGATGAAAGTCCTCAATAGGCGTGATTTTAGCAAAGCTATTCCAAGGGCAAATGAGTTGACAGTCATCGCAGCCAAAAATTCGATTGCCAATCGGGCGGCGTAGATTTTCCGGAATAATGCCTTGATATTCGATGGTGAGATAAGCGATACATTTGCCGGCATCCAACATATAAGGTTCAACAATCGCTTGAGTGGGACAGATATCAATACAGGCGCTGCAAGAACCGCAATGTTTGCTGGTTGGCTGGTCAAACGGTAAATCTAGAGAGGTAAAAAGCTCACCTAAGACAAAAAAAGAGCCGGATTTTTTATGAATCAGTAGAGTGTGTTTGCCTGTCCAGCCCATACCTGCATTTTCAGCCAAAGA
The DNA here is from genome assembly GCF_059515805.1 of Acinetobacter sp. CY05. Classification (NCBI taxonomy): domain Bacteria; kingdom Pseudomonadati; phylum Pseudomonadota; class Gammaproteobacteria; order Moraxellales; family Moraxellaceae; genus Acinetobacter; species Acinetobacter sp. CY05. Next base: position 432,062 of record NZ_JCAKMW010000001.1, read on the forward strand.
TTTTTCAAAAATCGGTGCAGAATCGGCAAAAGGGCGTGACTCAAATTCTCCGACACGCGCTTTAATGCGTTGCGACAGAGTTTTTAAACGACCGCGCATAATTTTATGATAGTCGCGGCCACGGGCATAACGGGCAATAATACCTTGATTGGGCGCATCAGGTACATGGCGTGGCTTGGGTGTTTCGACCAAATAGTCCATACGTACGCAAATAATACTTTTAGTACCAGGTACCAGTAAGGCAGGGTTGGCACGTTTTTGTAAATTTTCGCCTAAAAAATGCATATCGGCGTGATAACCGCGTTTTAAATATTCTTCTAAGCGTGGTAATTCGGCTTGAGCATCGGGCTTGGCAATGACACAATCAGCAAAACCAAGCGCCAGTGCTTCTGCTTTAATCCATGCTTTAAGCGCCACAGGATCGTCGTTTTGAGTGGGAATAACAGGAGAAGATGCAACAGCCATAAGGATAAAATAAGGAAAAACAATGCAGCAAGTTTATCATAGCCACGATCTTCAAGCATGGGAGCAACGTTGGTTTGCGCAAGGAAATTCATCTTATGGCTTAATGCAACAAGTGGCATGGTCAATTGCCCAACAATTACAAACTTTATTCATTGATAAAAGCTTACAGAATGTCGCCGTGTGTTGTGGTCAAGGCAATAATGCGGGTGATGGTTATTTAATTGCAAAGTATCTGCAAAATTTAGGTTTTCAGGTGCAAATTTATGCGAGTCCTTTAGGTGATGCAACTGATTTGCAGCGTGCTTATACAGAAGCAAAACAAGCCAATATTAAAATCCTGCAAGGTTTTGATTTTATAAAATCTTATGATGTTTATGTTGATGCTTTATTTGGGATTGGGCTCAATCGTGACTTAAATTTAGAGTGGCAAAGGATTGTCCAACATATCAATACCCAAGATGGCTTAAAAGTTGCCATTGATCTTCCAAGTGGTTTAAACGCCAATACAGGGCAACCTTTACCGTGTGCGATTGTGGCCGATTATACCTTTAGCATATTGGGTTTAAAGGCAGGTGTGTTTACTGGTCAAGGTAAAGCGTTTGCAGGTGTCGTGCATACGGTCGCCTTGTTGCCACCTGACTCGAAATTAAAGGCTTTAGCACAGTTGTCGCCATTACAGATTACTTTGCCTCAAAGGCAAGCCTTTGGGCATAAAGGCTGTTATGGGCATGTGTTGGTGGTGGGTGGGCATGCGGATATGGGCGGTGCGGTCATGCTGGCAGCGGAAGCAGCCTTTAGTGCAGGCGCGGGTAAAGTGACTGTTGTTTGTGATGCTAAACACCACACGGCAATTTTAGCGCGTAGCCCCAATATCATGCTACGTGATATCAATACGCTGAACACAGCCGATATTCAAAATCTTGTTGGCCAAATCGATGCGGTTTGTTTTGGCATGGGGCTTGGGCGTGATGCATGGGCAACAGAAAAATTTCAGCACTGGTTTGACCTCATCAATCAAGATGATTTAACTTTAATTTTAGATGCTGATGGGTTATGGTTTTTAGCACAACACGGCCAAACAGTCAGCCATAATACTTATTTAACCCCGCATCCAGGGGAAGCAGCCAAATTATTAAACTGTCGTGTTGTCGATGTAGAAGCAGACCGCATTGCGGCAATTTATGCCTTACAACAAAAATATGGCGGTGAGTGGGTGCTTAAAGGTGCTGGTAGCTTAATTTTAGAACAACAATTATGGATCTGTAGTGCAGGCAATCCAGGTATGGGCACAGGTGGTATGGGTGATGTGTTGGCGGGGATGATTGCCAGTTTAAAGGCGCAGTTTGGGCTACAAATTGAATTGCATCAAATTGTCACTTTACATGCCAAAGCGGGTGATCTCTTGGCAGTAAAAGGTGAGCGTGGTCTACAAGCCCAACAGATGAGTCAGGCCATTTATCGTATAATTAATGGAGAATAAGCAATGCAACAAGGATTTTATTTAACTGTAAGTGGTCAAGTGCAGGGCGTGGGGTATCGACGCTGGTTTGCCGCGCAGGCCCAAGCCAAAGGTTTACAGGGCTATGTCAAAAACTTAGCAACAGGTGAAGTTGAGGCGGTGATTATTGGTGAACAGGCGGCTGTACAAGAGATGTTAGATCAGAGTTTAGTGGGACCGACTCGCGCTCAAGTCACTTATTTACATTATCAAAGCCATGATCAAACAGACTATCACGGTTTTAATATTTTGCGTTAACGACGCCGGCTACTCGAACGACTACGTCCACGCGCCATTCCACCTAAGGCATTGAGCACGGCCATTTTGCTCATACTGCCTGAGGCATGTGCGTGACAAATTGCCGCAGCGAGTGCATCGGCAGCATCTTGTTGTGGTTTAATCTCAAGTTTTAAAATTCGCATCACCATCATTTGCACTTGTTCTTTATCGGCGGCACCATAACCCACCACCGATTGTTTGATTTGGCGTGCAGTATATTCGGCTACAGATAAATCTAAGTTGGTCAGCGCAGCAATGGCAGCACCACGTGCTTGACCGAGCTTTAAAGCAGAATCAGGGTTTTGTGCCATAAACACTTGTTCGACAGCCGCTTCTGTAGGGCCATGAAAGCGAACAATACGATCGACGCCTGCAAAAATGCGTTTTAAACGCTCTGGCATTTCTGCCGTTTCAGTACGAATCGTGCCTGCATCCACAAAGCTTAATTGTTGTCCTTCTTTTTTAATAATGCCATAGCCGGTTAAACGTGAACCCGGGTCAATCCCAATAATTAAGCTCATTGCCTTTAATCTGTTAGTGCTTTGGGGGCATTATAGGCAAAATTTACTTTTAAAATACACGTCTATGCTTAACTAGCCAAAAAACGTTCAACTGAGTTTGCAAAAAATAAATCGTCAATTGTGCTTGTAAACGCTAAAATCTCCCCCATAGAGATTAAAAGCAGGGCAATTTATGTGTCTTGCAACCAACATATTGTATTGAGATTAGATTAATTTTCATGAAATTAGCGCTTATTGTTTTAGCTGGCCTTATTCTCGAAGTCTTCGTATGGATTGGCGTGGGTGACCTCGTCGGTAGTATGTGGTACGTTTTCTTCTGGTTTGTTGCCGCATTCTTTATTGGGATTAACATGGTGCGTAAATACGCAGCAGGTGTGATGCCACAAATGCAACAAATGCAAATGGGTATGGCCATGGGCATGGCGGATCCAGCTTTAGGCGCAAACTTACCTAAAATTGCTGCAGGCTTTTTTTTACTTATTCCGGGTTTAATTACCGATGTATTGGCGGTATTAATTTTAATTCCTGCGGTACAAAACGCTTTTAAAGCAGCAGCCATGAAAGCTGTGATGAAGCGTCAGCAAACAATGATGGAAAAAATGATGGGTGGTATGGGCGCAGATCTGGGCGGTGCGGCGGGTCAAAATCCATTTGCGGATTTAATGCGTCAAATGCAAGACATGCAAGGTCAGGCAGGTTCACGTGATTCAACCATTATTGATGGTGAAGCACGAGAAGTGACCCCTGAAGCGAAACGTCTTGACCTAAAAGATGTCAATAAAAAATAAGCTTAAGCTTTAAAAGACCAAAACCGAGCCTAGAGGCTCGGTTTTTTTAGGTCTATATGCGTATAATTTTGGCATTGATTCTTTGTATAGATCTGCTATGTCCTTATTACTTACGATTAGTATGTTGCACTTTGTTGCTCAGCTGAGTCCTGGTCCTGATGTGTTACTCATTGCAAAAAGCTCAGCCTCAACGACACGTGGTAATACCTTAAAAATTATTGCGGGTATTTCACTGGGTATTGTCGTATGGGTGGTACTGACTTTGGCTGGCTTTACGGTGCTTATGCAGCAATGGCCATGGATTCAGCAAGCTTTAATGTTATTGGGAGGCTTTTTCTTAGCGAAAATGGGCTATGCCATGTTAAAAGGGGGCTTAAAAAGTCTTAATCAACACGCCAGTTTAGAAGAGGGTAGAGCTGAGCCACAGCCCAAAAACTATTTCTTACTTGGTTTACTGACCAATTTATCCAATCCTAAAACTTTAATTTATTTTAGTAGCGTATTTTCTTTGGCGCTCTCATCATCAGCCAATCACAGTATTAAAACCCAATTGGCCATTTTAATTCCGCTGCAAACCTTTTTAACCTTTGTCTTATTTATGCTGATTCTATCACTGCCCAAAATTAAGGCTTTGTATCAGCGTTCGGGCAGTTATATTGACATGATTTCTGGGGCATTGTTTTTGGTGTTTGCGCTATGGTTATGGTGGGACGCACTACAACTATTTTAGTGCGTCTTGATGGCTTGATTTTACAGCAACTGGCGTAGGTTCTGCTGCTGTTTGGCTACGTTGTTCGTTGTAACGATTAGGATTTAAGGTTGTGACGGTGTTTTCAGAACCTTGATAACGCTGACTGCGATTGGCACGTTCGCGTAAACCGCCTTTTTTAATCAGTTGAACCATAAAAGCTCCTTACAAAAATAAAAGCAAAAAATGCTACAAAGTGTCACAAAAATCGTCTATTAAGCATGGCACAATGCGAGGAAAGGTCAGTTAAATAGGAGGATACCTATGCTGCGTTATCAATATCATTGTGCATGTTGCGATCAGGCGGTGACAGCCGAGGCACATACTTGTCCAAACTGTGGCTCACATCAAATCAAAAGCCCATTTGGATTTTGGATGTTTTGTATTTTAACCTGTTTAGCGCTTGCGATTGCACTGAAGTTGGTACATGTTTATTTACAGCATGACCAGCCTGTGCTGCCAGAACAGAAAAGTTTGTTTGAAGTTTTGACCTTTGAGCATAATAAAACTCCACATTCATAAAAAAAGCCCGCAATTGCGGGCTTTTTAATGGAGAAATTACAGACCCGCAGCAGCGCGTAACGCTTCAGCTTTGTCAGTTTTTTCCCATGTGAATGCACTATCAGAACCTTCGCGGCCAAAGTGACCATAAGATGCTGTTTGTTGATACATCGGTTGAATTAAATCTAGCATACGGGTGATACCGTATGGACGTAAGTCAAAGTGTTCACGTACCAAAGCAATAATCAAATCTTCAGATACTTTAGCGGTATTGAAGGTATTGATTGAAATTGAAGTTGGTTCAGCCACACCAATGGCATAAGACACTTGAATTTCGCATTTGTCAGCTAAGCCTGCAGCAACAATATTTTTTGCCACATAACGACCCGCATATGCCGCAGAACGGTCAACTTTTGATGGATCTTTACCAGAGAATGCACCACCACCGTGACGTGCCATGCCACCGTAAGTATCTACAATGATTTTACGACCAGTTAAACCACAGTCACCGACAGGGCCGCCAATCACGAACATACCTGTTGGGTTAATATGGAATTTAGTACCCGCATGGAACATCTCTGCAGGAATCACTTTCTTCACGATTTCTTCAATGACCGCTTCTTTAAGTTGCGCTTGGCTAATAGAAGGATCATGTTGAGTTGATAATACCACTGCATCTAAACGTACAGGCTTGCCATTTTCGTAAGCAAAAGTGACCTGACTTTTCGCATCTGGACGTAACCAAGATAATTTACCTTGTTTGCGTAATTCAGCTTGTTTTTCCATTAAGCGATGCGCATAAGAAATAGGCGCAGGCATTAACACATCTGTTTCACGGCTGGCATAACCAAACATTAAGCCTTGGTCACCGGCACCTTGATCTTCAGGTTTTTGACGATCTACACCTTGTGCGATTTCTGGTGATTGTTTACCAATCATGTTAATCACAGCACAAGTTGAACCATCAAAACCAAGATCAGAATGATGGTAACCAATACCGTTTACCGTGTTACGTACGATGGCTTCAAAGTCGACGTTGGCAGTGGTTGTGATTTCACCGGCAAGTACAACGGCACCCGTTTTTACCAGTGTTTCACAAGCAACACGTGCGTATGGATCTTCTTTTAAGATGGCATCCAAAATGGCATCACTGATTTGGTCAGCCATTTTATCTGGATGGCCTTCGCTTACAGATTCCGAGGTAAATACAGCGTACTCGCGCATAGTCCTATCACAGTTAAATTAAAAGACGCGATATGTTACATCGACTTAGACTTTTGGACTAGTTCTAGAATGTGAAAATGCCTGAATTTATTTCAATTTCACCCGCTTTTATCTGATATCTTCATTTAAAAAACTGATAAGTGGGACTAAAAGTTAAAGTTTTTCGCTAAATTGCCCCGAACCAAGAATTTGGCTCAACTATAGCATTTTACTCAAAAAATAATCATAAGATGTAATTTGTTGCGATGTTTGGAAGAAAAGTTTAGCAAAATTAAACAGATGATTTGAATGTCAAATCCTATGTTTTGATTTTTAGGCTTAGCATTTTTTTCATTTTAGTGATGAGGGGTAGCAGCAGATGCTTTGTATTTCACCTTCTGGTATTCAACATGAATAAAATTCAGCATAGTGGGGTTTTTGGAGTGAAAAATAATCAATAAAAGTCGGCTTTGTTCAGTTGAGGTTTAAGCTTTAGGTTAAAAATTGTCAGTTACGCCTTGGAAAACGGCAATTTGCAACCATAATGACTTTTAATCAGTGTAATAAATCTTGAAAACTCGAGGCTAAGGCTTTACCCCTTGGCATTTTTTTAAGACAATATACCGCAGTTTTGAATTTTGATTCATGTTCTTTTTAACAGATAATTTGGACTCTGACCTATGACGACCCCACTGAATGAACGTCGTATTGCCAACGCAATTCGTGTATTAGCAATGGATGCTGTGCAAAAAGCAAACTCAGGCCATCCAGGTGCGCCAATGGGGATGGCAGATATCGCTGACGTGGTTTGGCGTGAATTTTTAAGCCACAACCCAAGCAACCCAAATTGGGCGAACCGCGACCGTTTTGTATTGTCAAATGGTCATGGTTCTATGCTGCAATACGCATTACTTCATTTAACGGGCTACGATCTTTCTATTGAAGATTTAAAAGCATTCCGTCAATTGCATTCTAAGACCCCAGGTCACCCAGAATTGGGCTATGCACCGGGGATTGAAACAACCACAGGTCCACTTGGTCAAGGTATTGCCAACGCTGTTGGTTTTGCTTTAGCTGAAAAAACCTTAGCAGCGCAGTTCAACAAAGAAGATATTAGCGTTGTTGATCACTTTACTTACTGCTTCCTAGGCGATGGTTGCTTAATGGAAGGTGTTTCGCATGAAGCATGTTCATTGGCAGGTACTTTAGGTCTGGGTAAATTAATTGCTTACTACGATGACAACGGCATTTCAATTGATGGTGAAGTGGAAGGCTGGTTCTCTGACGATACAGAGCAACGCTTCCAAGCTTACGGTTGGCAAGTGCTTAAAGTTGACGGTCATGATAGCGACGCTTTACGTGCGGCAACTTTAGAAGCTAAAGCTGAAACTAAAAAACCAACCATCATTATCTGTAAAACGATTATTGGTCTAGGTTCACCAAACAAACAAGGTAAAGAAGATTGCCACGGTGCACCGCTTGGTAATGACGAAATCGTGTTAACACGTGAAGCGTTAGGTTGGACTGAAGGTCCATTCGAAATTCCTGCTGATGTGTATGCAGCATGGGATGCTAAAGAAAAAGGCGCGTCTGCTGAAGCAGCTTGGAATGACGTATTTGCGCAATACGAAGCGAAATACCCAACTGAAGCAGCTGATCTTAAACGTCGTTTGTCTGGCGAATTACCAAGCGATTTCGTGGCAAAAGCAGATGCATATATCGCTGAAGTGAATGCAAAAGCGGAAACCATTGCTACACGTAAAGCAAGCCAAAATGCGATTCAAGCATTTGCACCAATGCTGTCTGAAATCTTAGGTGGTTCTGCTGACTTAGCAGGTTCTAACCTTACACTTTGGAAAGGTGCGCAAGGCGTTCAAGACAATGCTGCAGGTAACTACGTACATTATGGCGTACGTGAATTTGGTATGACTGCAATTGCCAACGGTGTAGCACTTCATGGTGGTTTTATTCCTTACGTTGCAACGTTCCTTATGTTCATGGAATATGCACGTAATGCAGTACGTATGTCTGCATTGATGAAACAACGTGTAATCCATGTTTACACGCATGACTCAATCGGTCTTGGTGAAGATGGTCCGACACATCAACCAATCGAACAAATCGCATCTTTACGTGGTACACCAAACCTCAACACTTGGCGTCCATGTGACACGGTTGAAGCAGCGATTTCTTGGAAATCTGCTTTAACGCGTGCTGAGGGCCCAACAGCGTTGATCTTCTCTCGTCAAAACTTAGCCTTCCAAACCCGTACAGAAGCACAAATTGCAGATGTGGCGAAAGGTGGTTATGTATTGGCTGAAGAAAAAGGTGAACTCAAAGCCATCATTATTGCAACAGGTTCAGAAGTGGCATTGGCAATGGAAGCATATGCACAGCTTGAAGGTGTACGTGTGGTGTCTATGCCATGTGCTGAAGAATTCGTGAAGCAAGATGCGGCTTACCGTGAAGCGGTGCTTCCATCTCATATTCGTGCGCGTGTTGCTGTAGAAGCGGCTCACGTAGATTACTGGTGGAAATTTGTCGGTCTAGATGGTCGTGTGATTGGTATGACGACTTACGGCGAATCTGCACCAGCTAAAGATTTGTTCCAACACTTTGGTATTACTACTGAAGCGGTTGTTGCAGCGGTCAAAGAAATCACGGCTTAATCAGCTCAGTGTTAAAAAACGCCTCAGATGAGGCGTTTTTTTATGTCAGCTGAAAACTAAAGCTGAGCGCTTTTTATGCTGAAATAAAGGGTATAAAATTGATCGCGTAAGCACGATTTTGCTCTAAAAAAGAAGCCTTCATGCTTGCCTTAGCAGGCTTTAAGTGATTTTTTTGATAGTTAAATGAGCGAAGCAATTCCTTATTTTGTCTGTAATCATATAGATGTAAAATTGCAGTGGCAGTTTTTCTAGATCCGTTTATAGTATTGCCAGTTTCATGAAGTATTCATTGAACAGGGTGTATAGACACCGAAGTGAGGAAAATATGAGCTTGTATGAACAAATTAATGATGAAATTGTTCTCATGGATGCCGGTGAGCAGAAGTGGATTGGTCAAGATTTAGCGCTTGAGGCGATGGTAGCAGTTGAACTGTTGTTGCAAGAGTTGGAAAGTGATCAGGTGATTAAAATTCGTCGTAAAAACCGTGAAAAACACACGGGTTTAAAGCAGATCGACCGAATCTTGGTAGAAAAGTTATAAAAAAAGCCCTCAATTGAGGGCTTTTTTTTATTGGTCATTAAATTGTATGGGCAGACACTTTAAAATTTTTGCTGGAATCTGCGTGTTGTTGGATCTCCCATTCACCTGATACTCGAAAAGAGGCCGCAGAGGCATAAGTATCTTCCATAAACTGGAAATAGGTGATGAGGCCATCTTGAACTGTCGCTTTAATTGAAAAAGGCGAGCTAAAGGTGATGTTGGCGTGTACTGAAGTATAGGTAAATTGACCAAATACGGCGACCGTTTCACCTTCAGATAAAATATCTGTAATTTGAAAATCATCAATATGCCAGTAGGTACCGACATTGGAAAAAGTCGATACATATACTGCACGGCCTGTTGATGTGCCAGTCCATGGTTCGATTTGTTTCAACTCTGGGTTATTAAAATTCAATGAGCTGTAAATGGCATCTTGGGCCACCAGCTGTGCTGCAGCATTTGTGACTAAATCTGGGCTAGTGTTGTATAAAAAGGCCAGCACGACATCTTTAGCTGCTTTGGTTTGCAGTGCTTTTTCTATGGCTTGTTGTGGTGTGCTCATGTTGATTCCTGTTGGATAAACAATCACCAATAGATTAACGCGTTTGCACAAGAAGAAAAGAGCTGATTTTGGGCTTTAAAATCCCAAATATAAGACAAAGCTTAGCTTAATGTTTGTGTATCGTGGCTTGGTGTTTTCAAAAGCACATAGAAGCTGTTTTGCACACGGCTAAAGACAATGAAAAATAAAGTAATTACAAAATTACCGTTCTATGTGTGCAACAAACTGTTCTATCTTTAGTGATGTAAAAATTACGCATTGCTTTACATTATAAATCATTCAAATGAGGGATAAATTATGCAATTTAAAACATTGGCATTGGGCTTAGTCGTTGCATCTTTAGGCAGTGTGGCGCTTGCTAAACCAGTCACTTACACTATTGACCCAACGCATACTGCAACTGTATTCCAATGGGATCATTTTGGTTTTTCAACACCATCAGGTAACTTTAGTAATATTCAAGGTCAGATTGTGGTGGATAATAATAAGCCAGCCAATTCCTCGGTGAATGTACGTATTCCGTTATCAAGCATCAATACCAACGTCAAAGCATTGGATGAGCATTTACAAGGCGCTGATTTTTTTGATGCTGCTAAATATCCACACATCACGTTTAAAAGTACAAAAGTTCAAGCACTAAGTAAAAATAAGTACAAAATCACCGGTGATTTAACCATTAAAAATGTCACCAAGCCGGTGGTATTGGACGCTGTACTGAACAAGCAAGGTGAACATGGTATGTTAAAAGTACCTGCGATTGGTTTTAATGCCACTACTTCATTTAAGCGTTCAGATTTTGGTGTAGGCGCATATGTGCCGAATGTCGGCGATAAAATTACTGTAAATATCACCACAGAAGCCACTGTTCCCGCTCAGAAATAAACAGTTTAGAGTTTAAAAATCAGCACCTTCGGGTGCTTTTTTTATGCCTTTTGTTTTATGATCAAAATGTAATACCAATAAAAGCAAACCGATCATAAGAATAATGGAGCATCTATGCCAAAAAAAAGCCACTTAGCGCTGTGCTGTAGTGCAGTGCTATTGTTAAGCGCGTGTAATGACGATGATCAGCCGCGCAGTACCTTAAAAGTTGATCCCAACCCCTTAAGTTGTCAGAGTAAAAATGCAGATGGACAAAATGTCATTGTGGGTTCAGATGTGGTGGGTGACCCAGCAGCGCCTGAAGCGGCTTCAGGCTATCGGGCGGGTTTAACAGCCAAAACAGCAGATACATATATGGTGGTGGCCAATACACCTCTGGCGACCAAGGCAGGATGTGAGATTTTACGTGCTGGTGGCTCCGCCGTAGACGCAGCCATTGCGGTACAAGCAGTCTTAGGCTTGGTTGAGCCGCAATCGAGTACCATCGCAGGTAGTACCTTTATGCTGTATTTTGATGCCAACACTCAAATGGTCAGTGCTTATGATGGCCGTGAAACAGCACCAGCCTTAGCCACACCTTATTATTTAAGCCGCCAAGATCAAACCGATGCCAATTCGCCTGCTCCTGTACCGAGTGCAAGACGCAGTGGTCGTTCGATTGGTGTACCTGGCACCATGCGGATGTTTGAATTGGCGCATCAAGAACATGGCAAATTGCCGTGGAAAAACTTATATATTGAGGCCATTGATTTAGCAGAAGACGGCTTTAAAATTCCGGGACGTTTGGCGGCTGCAATTCAAAGCAATGCCCATAATTTGGCTTTAGATGGCAATGCCATGCGGACTTTTTTCCATCCAGATGGCAGCCCACGCGCTGTGGGAGAGCGCATGACCAATCCCGAATATGCTCAGACTCTTGAAGCTATTGCCGCGCAAGGGGCTAATGCACTGCATCAAGGACCCATCGCGGCACGTTTGGTGGCTAAAGCCCAGCAAAGCGTAGGTGATGATGCTGCACAAACTCCAATCACTCCAAGTTTAATGAGCCTGAATGATTTAGCCGATTATAAAGCCATGAAGCGTGAAGCGGTGTGTAGTGATTATCGTGGTTATACCGTCTGTGGTATGCCGCCACCTTCATCAGGTGGTATTGCGGTGGCGCAAACCTTAGGGATTTTAAGTCATTATAATTTAAGTCAATATCTACCTAGTGCCAGCAATGGCGATGGGGGAATTCCACATCCACAAGCGGTACACCTTATCAGTGAAGCTGAGCGTTTGGCATATGCTGACCGCGACCGCTACGTGGCAGACACTGACTTTATACCATTGCCTGCACAAGGCCTAGCCAGCTTATTAGATACCAATTATTTACGCAGCCGTAGTTTGCATATTGACTTAGATTATTCAATGGGCAGCGCTCCAGCAGGGGATTTTGGCCTGCAGCAAGGCGTGATGGCAACAGCTGAACATGGCACCACGCAATTTACCATTGTGGATGCTTACGGGAACGTCGCTTCAGTCACGTCTACGGTTGAAGGTAGTATGGGCTCTTATCATATGGTAGATGGCTTTTTACTCAGTAACCAACTCACTGATTTTGCCGCGCATCCAATTGATAATGCTGGCCAATGGATTGCCAATCGGGTAGAAGGCAATAAACGACCACGCAGTACCATGACCCCGATGCTGGTGTTTAAAGATAATCAGTTTTACTTAGCGACAGGTTCACCGGGGGGTGCCGCAATTATTCAATATGTAGTCAAAAGCTTGGTGGCGGATTTAGATTGGCAGCTCAATCCACAGCAAGCTGCTAACTTAGTTAACTTTGGTGCCAACAATTCGGCCACTACCAATATTGATGGTTCTAATACGCAATTGGATTTAACGGCGTTGGTCGCTGCACTACAAGCCAAAGGGCATCGCATCAATCAAGGTGCACAAACCAGCGGCATTGCGACCATTCGTCGTGAGGCCAATGGTCGCTATAGCGGTGGGGTTGATCCACGCCGTGAAGGTTTAGTGCTAGGCAATGGTGTGCTGTAAGATTTAATCCGTGCTTAATTGTTGTAAAAACTGTAATAGCACCTGCTGAGATGCGTTTTCAAGTTGCAGCGAAAATTTGTGGTTATCAGCCCGTAAAGACCCAATATTGATTTTGGCTTGGCGTAACTCACAGGTGTGCCCAATTAACCATTTTTCTAAACTATCACTGGCGACTTCAGCATGAAATTGTAGAGCTAAAATGTTTTGACCATAAGCAAAGGCTTGATGTGGATATACGTCAGAACTGGCTAAGAGTGTGGCACCTGCGGGTAAATCAAAGGTGTCACCATGCCAATGTAATACTTCGCTGTTGCTGAGTGCAGCAAGTGGATTATTGGCAACGGCTGCAAGAGTGAGTTTGGACCAACCAATTTCTTTTTGTGGCCCTGCATAGACTTTGGCACCTAAGGCATGTGCAATCAGCTGTGCGCCTAAACAAATGCCTAGAGTGGGTAAACCTGCAGCCAAACGTTGTGCTAAAAGCTCAATTTCTTGCTGTAAAAAAGGATAATCATCGCTATCATAAACCCCAATGGGTCCGCCTAAAATGATGGTTAAGCCTGTATGTTGTAGCGCACGGCTTAAATCTTCGACACCCGCTTCAACATAACGTACCCGTAAACCCAAGCTATAAAGGACATCTTCCCATGCGCCTAAATCTTCAAAGGCAAGATGTTGAATCACATATACAGTATCTGGAAAATCGGCAGCAAACATAAAGGGTCCTTGGCACAAAGCGAATTTATCACTATAAAATAAAAGTTTGTATGGCGTGAAGCTTTAGAAAAAAATTACTCATTATATTGGGTTAAATGTGAGCCTATGCCTCTCATTGTCTTTTAGACAGCCAGCTGATTTAGCTTTAAGTCGAACAAAACTTAAGTTCGGGTATTTAAAATGTAAATTTCAGCTTGGACTTTTGGCTTTGTCAGGCACAATAATACGTATATTGATTTAATTTTGTTAAACTCCAACTCTATTACCTTTGACGCTGACATTATGAAAAAAAAGATTGTGTTAGATGGTTTGCGATCTGTGGCACGTATGGGCGAAACGGCTGTGATTGCAGCCAAAGCCGGGATTAAATATGCCAAAGACCGACCAAGTAATGCCAAATTAATGCGGGAAACCTTTGAAGATTTAGGTTCCACCTATATTAAATTGGGACAGTTTATTGCCAGTACGCCGTCCTTATTTCCACGCGAATATGTCGAAGAATTTCAGGGCTGCTTAGACCAAACGCCAACCTTACCCTTTGATTATATTTTAGGGGTGCTTGAAGAGGAGTTTGCTGGGCGGCGTCTAGACGAAATTTTTGCCACAATTGACGAAATACCATTGGCTTCAGCGTCCATTGCCCAAGTGCATGCAGCACGTTTAGTCAGCGGCGAAGATGTGGTGATTAAAGTACAAAAACCGGGTGTAGATACCATTTTACATACCGACTTAAACGTCTTACATTTGGCGACTAAACTGCTGGAAAAAGCGGTGCCTAAAGTGAAATTCGCTTCACTGGCCGATATTGTCGAAGAAATCAAAGTACGTATGGTACGCGAAGTTGATTTTATTGAAGAAGCGCAAAACCTAGATGACTTTGTTAACTACTTAAATGTTACCCAAAATCAAAAGGCCACAGCACCCAAAGTCTATCATCAGTATTCTACCCGCCGTGTGCTAACCATGCAGCGTCTATACGGTGTACCGCTGACGGATTTTGAGGTGGTCAAAAGCGTGAGTGATGATCCATCGCAAGTGTTGATTACTGCCATGAATACTTGGTTTGGTAGTTTAATGCTGTGTAAGAGTTTCCATGCCGACCTGCATGCTGGCAATTTAATGCTGCTTGAAGATGGTCGCGTTGGCTTTATTGACTTTGGGATTGTCGGTCAGCTCAATCCTGAAGTATGGACTGCATCAATGGCCTTTATGGATGCTTTACAAAACACCGACTATCAACTGATGGCAGAAAATATGCTCAAAATGGGCATGACTGCACATCAAATTGATACCCAAGTTTTAGCCCAAGACTTAGAGCGCTTATTTGGTGGGGTGATGTTGACGGACCCACAGCAAGTCCTGAATAGCAACCCTGCTGACTTAAACGATATTATGTTGGATATGGTGGCAGTCGGTGAGCGTCATGGCATCCGTTTCCCGCGTGATTTTGCTCTCTTATTCAAGCAAATGTTGTATTTTGATCGTTTTATGCGTGTCTTGGCACCTTATACCGATATTTATGCCGATCAACGTTTGCAAATGGTACAAACGCTCGATCCCAATGTATTACTCAAACAATAAGCTGCAAAAACAAGGCCTCACATGAGGTCTTTTTTTAAGCTCACCTGTCAATAGCCTAAGTTTTATATTAGGGTCTGACTGGATTTCAAGCTAAACTAGGTGCTTTACTAGCTGACATCAAATAGGCAACATCATGGATGCAATTGTAATTGAAGGCTTAAAAGTCGAAACTGTTGTGGGCTGTTTTAACTGGGAACGTCAAATTCAGCAACCTTTAATGCTGGATTTAGAGATTGCCACCTGTTTAGCCCAAGCCGGTGAGTCAGATGACTTGGTGGATACCTTAAATTATGCCGAAATCTGTGACATTGCTACGCAAGTGATTGTAAATGCTGCACCAAAACTCATTGAACATGCTGCAAAATTGGTCATTGATGCGCTTTTTACTACCTATCCAAGCATTGAATCGATTAAAATCACGATTCGTAAGCCTGCCATTATCGCGCAAGCCCATTCAGTAGGGATTCGTCTTGAACGCCACCGACACGATATTCGCCCTCGCACTGGCGAGTAATCATCAACCTGAACAGCATTTTCGTCGTGTGTATCACCAGCTGCAGCAGCTTGGTTCACTTCATTGTTCAAGTATTTTTCTAATTCCATGTCGTGACGGGGTTGGTACTGATTATTGGAATGCGGCTTGTCTACTAACCAGTACTGTGGCTGTGACAGATTTGAACCAACAACTCAAAGCCATGGAGCTGGCTTCAGGTCGGGTACGTCCTTCGCATAAAATTAGTTTAGATATTGATTTAATTGCATGGGGTAATCATTTAGAGCAGATGCAATTTAATCCTAAAAAATTGCCGCTGGCTTTAGATGTAAAAATTCCGCTGCAACAGCTATGGTCACATCCTGCATTTTGGCATGCAGCGCATCCTTATCCGCAGGTGGCTTTTGATTTAAGCCAGCTCTAAGCATTAAAAAAGCCCGCTGTAGGCGGGCTTTTGCTTAAATATAATAACTGGTTTTGGTCATGAGTTTAGAAATCGCAGTCATGCTGATGCGCACCGGCAAAGGTAAAGCCACGCCACCGGCTTCAAGGGCTGTATCACGATGTTGTAATTCATCAATATTCATTTGCTGTAAAATTTTAAATGAACGTTGATCCTGACTTGGCAACTCACGAATATGCTGTTCTAGGTGCAAACTCACTTGGCGCTCGGTTTCTGCCACAAAACCTAAGCTATAACGGTCGCCAGCTAAACCTGCCAAGGCTCCCATACCAAAAGATAAACTATACCAGACAGGATTGAGTAAACTGGTATGACTATCGAGTTCTTTTAAGCGCTCTTCACACCATGCCAAATGATCTTGTTCTTCTGCTGCGGCCTGTTGCATCTCTAAACGTACACTTGGTAGTTTGGCAGTGAGTGCTTGACCATGATACAAGGCTTGGGCACAGACTTCACCACTATGATTCACCCGCATTAAACCTGCAACATGGCGTGCCTCAGTGACGGCTAGGGGTGCTTGGGTATCTTGTGCAGGATTACGACGCTGTGCAGAGGTGGCCCCAGGAACTAAGCTACGCAAGGCTTGGTCAAACGAATGAATAAGTTTGTCAACGCCGCTATAGTGACGCATAAATTAATCCTCCAAGGTGGGTGCTGTGTGGGTCAATAAGCGCTTTAAACGTTTAAGTAGGCACAGACTAAAAATCGCGCTTAAGATTGCGGTGATGCAAAACAAAATTTGCATATCAATTTTAAGGATACTCAAGATAATAATCGAAAAAACTGCCGAAGACACCATAAATACGGCATTTAAGATGTTATTTGCCGCCACCACACGGGCCCGATGTGAGCGCGGTGAATAGGCCTGCATCATGGCATAGAGCGGTACAATATAAAAACCACCACTGATCCCCAATAACGTCACACTGAGCATGACATGGTAATAGCTGGCGCCATGAGTAAATAAATCCATGACACCTAAACGTGCGCCTGTCACTTCAGGTACAGCAGTCAAGCTGGCGGCTAAATAAAAAGCAAACACGGTTAAACCAATCGCACCCAAAGGCACCATTTTAATATTCACTTCAGTGCCACCAATTTTTCGGCACAACAACGAACCTAGTCCAATCCCGACCGAGAAAAAAGTCAGCAGTAGGCTGACGACATTTTCCGAACCATGTAGATTCTCTTGAGTCAATTGTGGGATTTGGGTGAGATAGGTCGCGCCATAAAACCAATACCAAGAGTTACCCAATAAAATGGTAAAAATAAGCGGTAAACTTTTAGCATAGCGTAGGGTGTCTACACTGGTTCGAAAAAAGTTCCAATTGACTTGCAAATCAGGCGCAGAGATCTTTTGCTTTAAAATAAAACGACTACTTAAATAGCCTAAGCAGGCAATGATGATGACGGTGATACTAATCCAAACTAAGTTCCCAGCTGAGCTGGCAATCACCGCACCGCCTAAGATCATACCCACCAAAATGGCAATCGAGGTACCAGATTGAAACAGCGCATTGCCTGACATCAATTCATCTGACTTTAATACTTCTGGCAAAATGGCATATTTAATTGGCCCAAAGAAGCTTGAATGGGTACCCATTAAAAATAATGCCAACAGCAGTAGCCATAAATTGCCCAATAAAAAGCCGGCACTACCAAGTAGCATAATCACAATTTCAAGCAGCTTTAAATAACGGACCAACTGTGCCCGTTCGTATTTGTCGGCCATTTGGCCTGCGGTCGCAGAAAAAATAAAATACGGCAAAATAAATAGTAGGGCAGCCAAGTTATTTAAGGTGCTAATCGCTGCGCTTTGCTGTTGAATCAAACCATAGGTAATGACCAACAATAACGCCTGTTTATAGACATTATCATTTAAAGCCCCAAAGAACTGGGTTAGAAACATCGGCAGGAAACGCCGATCACGAAGTAAAGAAGGACGGTTTGACATAGATCAGGGTGAAATCCTGTGTATTCAGTGAAGAAATGTGAGCGTGATGTTTATCTAAAAGCAAAATCATGTATGATATTTTTTTCTTGATTTAATGAAAAATCCATAACATGCGTTGTGTGTGCCAGCGTATAGGCTGATTTTTCCATGATAAATAATTAAACTTTGAGTTGTATATGCGTGCCAGAATTCAATTTAAGAAGTCAGTCCTTAGCCTTAGTCTGTCTGCATTATCATCGCGCTCACTTTTTTGTGGCATGCTGATGCTACCTTATAGCACGTACGCTGATGTAGCTACCTTAAGCAATGCTACGTCACAACTCAAGTCCGAAAACGTAGATCTAATTGCCTTACCCCAAGTTCATGTCCCTGATGTTGAGCACGCGATTCCATCCAATCCAACCCAAACTCATCTTCCAAATGCATTAAGTTTTGAAGATTTAGAGGCGCTGCCGATTGAGCCGATTGACCCGAATTTAGTGGGTGAGATTTACCAAGTGGCTGAACAAGCCAAACAAGAGGCACTTGCGTATCGCGCTGGAGAAAGCCAAGAATTTATTATCACAGAGGCAACCCAACAAGAAATTGCAGAAATTAATCAAGCACCAGTCAATGTAGATCGCTTAATGCAAAGCATTCAAGCTGATCGTGATATTGTCGTGCAAGCCAATGCGACGGGCGCGCATATTGGCGACGTGAGTGCATTAGAGAGTTTAGAACCTGAAGATATGCAGCAACCCGGTTTCTTTAAGCGTTTGTTGTATAAAGTACGTCCGCCACGTGAATTTGCCACAGCAAAAGTGCCGCGTATTAGTGCTGATGTAAAGATTATCGCACAGCAGCCTCCACAAGGCTTAACCTCACAAGCCTATAGCCAAGCTTTAGAAAACCTAGAAACCAATATCGAAGCTAAACTGTCGAGTTTTACCCAAGAATCCTTTGCTGATTTTGCCTCAGCTTTGCCGCAGTTACGTACGCTTGCCAACCAAGCTGCGCAAGCGGTGGGTTTTTATCAAGCCGATTTTCGTTTTGATCGTATTGATAACAGTAAGGTTAGAGTGCAAGTTACGCCCAATGCGCCTGTGTTAGTCAATAGTCAAAATATCGAATTTAGTGGTGCAGGTGCGCAGCAATCACAATTTAGGGTAATCGGTGTATTACCCGATTTGGAAGAAGGTGACATCTTTCATCATGGCAAATATGAAAATACCAAAGAACGCATCACGACTGCTGCCAGCAATAATGGTTATTTCGATGCCTATTGGCGGTTACATGATGTGAAAGTCGCACAGCCACAAGATACCGCTGATATTCACTTACGTTATGAAACTGGTGAGCGTTATCAACTGGCCAAACCTGTATTTCAGATGAGTGATCCAAGTAAAGAGTTTCCTCTAGATCTTGATGTATTAGAGAGTATGGTACTGTGGCAAGATGGCGATGATTATGCCTTCTGGCGTATCAATAACTTGGCAACCAACTTAACCAACTCACGTTATTTTAACTACACCTTAGTCGACGCGATTATTCCTGATCCGCTAGAACAACAGTTGGAACTAGCGCCTGACTTACAAGCTTTGGTTGATGCAGAAAATCTTGCTGTAGCGCCGCTCAATCCTGACCTTCCAAAACAGCTGGCTTCTACTGAAGAGGTGACGCAAAGTGTGGTTGATGAAAATCAATTTGCCGGAACTAGCGCGGGTGTAGATCAAGCGAATTTAGCTCGCTTACGCAGCCAGCAACAAACTCAACAAGTTGAAAAAGAGCGTTTACGTGAACAAGCACGTGCAGAGCAAAAAATCCCAGTATTGGTGACGTTAAATGCCGATCAACTCAACACCATTGAAGCTGGTGTCGGTTATGGTACCGATACCGGGGCGCGTTTTCGTGGTCAATATCGCCGTGCCATTGTCAATAAACGTGGGCATGCCTTTGATGCCAACTTAGAATTGTCAGAAATCCGTCAATCTATTGATGGTCGTTATAGTATTCCGTATCACCATCCATTAAATGACTATATTAGCTTGGTGGGCGGCTATGAGCGTGAAGAGCGCAATGATGTTGCAACCCAAGGTAGTTTAATCATTGAATCGGCGGTACTCGGTGCCGATCGTATTATTAAAAATCCACGCGGCAGTTGGCAACATACCTTTGGGACACGTTATCGTTTAGATCGTTTAACCGAAAAAGGCATTGTAGGCGAAGATACTAGCAAAGATACATGGGCACAATTTTTATCACGTCCTGAACAAGAGTCGTTGCTGTTTGGGTATGAAGCGTCTAAAACTATATCTGATCGCCGTGTCAATCCGAGCAAAGGCTTCAAACAAACCTATAAAGCAGAAGTGGGCAGTGAAAGCTTACTCACCGACACCGATATTGCCATTTTAAATGCCACATGGCATGGCTTGTATTCATGGGGTAATAACGACAACCATCAATTTGTTGGGCGTGCCCAAGCCGGTTATATTTTTGTCGATGAATTTAAGGACATCCCCTATAACCTGCGTTATTTTACCGGTGGTGACCAAAGTATTCGTGGTTTTGACTATAAGAGTTTATCGCCTGTAGAGGGTGGATATAAGGTGGGTGGTCAGGCCTTGGGGATTGGTTCAATCGAATATAATTATCAGTTTAAAGACGGTTGGCGTGCGGCTGTATTTAGTGATTTTGGTAATGCCTACGACAAAGACTTTAGCAACGACACAGAATACGGCGTGGGCGTAGGGGTACGTTGGGCCTCGCCAATTGGTCCAATTCGTATTGATGTCGCTTCGGGGATTTCAGATGATGGGCACCCAATTCGAATCCATTTCTTTATTGGCTCTGCATTATAACGGCTTAGGTACCTAAAAAACATTATGCCAGACTTAGAACCAGCGGCGCAGGTGACGCCAAAGCAGCGTAATACTGTACGTAATATCATCGTTTCGATTTTATTGATTTTTTTACTGTTGGCAGCAGCACTTGTGGTGATGTTTTCCACCAATGCCGGTAGTAAGTTCTTATTGGATCGGGTGTTAGAGCGACAACAGATTATCAGCTACCAATACGAAGGTGGTAATTTGTGGCGCGGTCTGATTTTGCGTCAAGTTTGGGTCAATCTGGCCAGTGTTGATGTTAAAATTGATCGTGCCGATGTGAATTTGGGTTGGCGTGCCATTTTAAATAAAGAAATTCATTTAAGCCGTGCCGATGTGCGTAATCTGCAAATCATCAGTAAAAAACCGCCGAGTGATGAGCCGTTTAAGTTTAGCGACATTCGTTTGCCTTTTGTACTGCGGCTTGACCATGCCGATTTAGATCATTTATTGATTCAAACTGCAGGCGGTAGCAAAGTTAATTTTTATGATGCGGTGTTAAATGATGCGGTGTGGAGTGATACCAAACTCGAATTTAAAGACACCAGTGTCAGTATGGGCTATCTCTTGGTGAAGAATGCCACAGGGAGTATGGATTTTCAGGGCACTTACCCGATTGATGCCATTGCCGATGTTAATTTACCCGCTTTAAATGATAGCTTAAATATTCATGACATTAAGGTGGTTGCCAAAGGCTCGCTCGACAGTATTCAAGCTGGTGTGGCGACACGCAATCCAGATTTGCTCACTGGCTGGATTGTGGTGCATCCGGTACGTCAAGATGTGCCCATGTATGGTGCGCTCAAATTTAAAAACTACCATTTTCCATTTTTAACTGAGCAAAAACTTTTTGCTGAAGACGGTTTAGCCAAATTTAACGGCAATGCACACGGCTTTGATATTAATCTGAATACCGATTTAAGCGGTACTGACATTCCAAAAGGGCAATACAGCGCCCTTATGCATACCGATTTTGTCAATCAAATTGATATTCATAATTTAAATGGTCAAGTCATGCAAGGCGCACTTAATTTAGGTGGTGTGGTCAGTTGGAAAGATCAAGTCACTTGGGATTTAAGCGGTCGTATGGATAAACTGAATCCCGAAGATCCTGTGATTCCACAGTTTATTCGGGATTTCTTACCCCCGAGTTTGGATGGTCAAATCGCCTCCAAAGGTAGCTTAGACAAGGGTCTACATTTAACTGCCGATGTGGATTTTGATCGTTATGAAAAATGGCATGTACAGCTCGATCAAAAACCTGAGCAGCCGAAAAAACCTAATCCAATGCAGCTTAATATAGCATGGCGTGAGATTGATCGCGCAGTGCCATATATCGGTTGGCTGGCCAGTGAACAAGGTCAGGCCAAGGTGACTTTATTAGAGGGTCAACAAAATATTGAGCTGGGCACCCAAGTTAAACATAATGATAATGGCTTTTTGCCAACGGGTGATTATCAAGCGCAGCTCAATTTTAAAAACAACATTTTAACGGTGCCAAATTTTAATTATCAAGCAGGCAGCAGTCGTTTAAGTGGCAAGGCCGTGGTGGATTTGCCCGATGAAACACGTCAGCTCAAGTGGCGTGCAGACCTCAACGCAGAAGATTTTAATCCCCAGACCTTGGCCAGCGCTGCACCTGTAGATCGTTTAAATGGTCAGGTGCGCGCACAAGGCTACGCCTTACCCAATCAGCATATTATTCAACTCAATCAAATCAATTTATTGGGGCATTTAACTGCACAAAATGAAACGGTACGTTTAACTGGGCAAAGCACAGCGGCATTAATCTTCCATGATGAAAAAGCCGGTGGTGGCTTTAAAGGCTATGCAGTCAATTATGAAGGTGATTTGGATGCGAGTCACTTGGCTGTGTCCAAAGGCGGGCTAAAATTTAAAGTTTCAGGCACCCCTGAATTTTTAAATATCAAAGAATTTAAGCATGATGGTATTGCGGGCAATATTTTAGCCAATGGTCAGGTGAATTTAGCCAACACTTTAAGCTGGAATATCAATGCCAGTTTAAATCATTTTAAACCGCAGTATTTTGTCGCAAGTTTAAAAGGCGATGTGTCAGGTCGTTTAAACACCCAAGGTACATGGACAGAGCAAGTCAAAAAGATTCAAGTACAAAACTTAAATCTGGCCGGTCAGCTGAATTCCAAGCCCTTACGTGGGCAGGGCAATTTATCTATTTTACTCAAGAATGACCAAAGTGGCTTGCTACCGAGTCAATTTGAAGCCAATAATTTTTATCTGGCCTACGCCAATAACCAAGTTCAGGCCACAGGCAATGCACAAAACTTAAGTTTAAGTATTGATGCACCGGCTTTATATGAATTATATCCAGGTTTGCGTGGTCGTATTTATGGCAAATTAAATGTGCAGGCCCAACCTCGTCTTAAAGCCACTGCCAATTTGGCTGTTGATGGTTTTGCCTTTAATGATGCCATCAGCATTCAAAAAATGCGGTTGCAAGGTGAATTACCAACCTCAACGACCACCCCAACGTCTTTAACTGCTAGCCTACAGGGTTTACGTGCTGGTGGTCGTGAAATCCAAACTGGCCAAATTAACTTAAGCGGTAAATACAATGCACATGTATTAAAAGTTCAAGCCAAAAATCGTTTGAGTACTTTTTATGTGCAATTGGCTGGTGGTTTTAAGCAAAATAATGATTGGTTGGGCCAAATTCAACAAGGGGATTTTAACTCCTACCGCACTCGGTTAATACAACGTCAATCCGCAGCAGTGATCTATAACAATGCCCGACAAGAGCTATTGGTTGGGGCACATTGTTGGATGAGTCAACAAAGTCAATTGTGTGTTGATCAACCGCTCATCGTCAGCCCAAGCAAAGGTAATGTCTCTTTAAGCACACAAAACGTGGATTTAAATGACTTTGCGGCCTTTATGCCAGAAGGGTTAAGCATTACAGGTAAAGTCAATGGTTATGCTAAAGCGGCTTGGGCACAAGGGCAAAAACCCAAACTAGATGCCCGTTTAGTCACGCGTAACGGTACCATTGGTTTAGATGCCGAAGATCCTCAATATCAAGCCTCTAAAATTGGCTACGAACAAGTGGCTGTGGTGGCAAAAAGTGTGGCGGAAGGCTTACAGCTACGTTTAGATGTCAAAACGCAAGACATTGGTACCGGTTATGCTAATGTGGTGATTGATCCCTATAGCGCACGTAAAAGCATGCGTGGTGAAGTGGCTTTTGATAAAGTCGATTTAAAAATCGTAAAACCGTTTATACAAGATGTACGTTCTATTGGCGGGACCTTATCTTTTGCAGGTAAAGTACAAGGTGCTTTAACCGATCCTGAATTTAACGGTGAGCTACGTTTAAAAGATGGCGCAATTAGTATGATCTCATTGCCAATCAACTTAAATAATATTCAGTTGTATTCATCGATTCGTCAAAACCAAGCCAGTATCAATGGTGCCTTTAACAGTGGCCGAGGTGTGGGGCATCTGACCGGTGGTGTCGATTGGCGCGACGAGCCGCGCATTCATCTTAAACTCAAAGGTGATGATCTGTTGATTCGTCAGGCACCGTTAATTACCGCGGTGATTGATCCTGAAATTAATTTAGAAGTACTGCCAAGCCGTCGCCGTGTCAGCTTAAATGGTGAGGTACAGGTGCCACGGGCACTGATCTCTATGCCTGAAGCGTCAGCACCCGTGGTGAATGTCTCCTCCGATGTACGCATTGTGCGTGAGGGACAAAATCAACTGGCCATTTTACGTGCGGCAAAACCTTGGGATATTCGTGCCGATGTGATGGTGCAACTCGGAAATCAAGTGATTTTCCAAGGCTTTGATAGTCGTATACCGTTAATTGGTCGTGTGTATTTATCACAGCGCGGCTTAGAAACCGCGATGCGTGCCAATGGTGCGATTGGTGTTTCGAAACGGGTAAAAATTGAAGCCTATGGGCAAAGTTTAGATTTAAACCGCGCCATCGCGCGTTTTAATGGGCCACTGGCCAATCCGAGTTTGGATATTGATGCCAATAAATTGGTACAAGGCAGTACGGTGGGTGTGCGTGTGACCGGTACAGGTTCTAGCCCGAATATTCAAGTGTATAATGATGCAGGCTTATCTGAGCAAGAAGCGTTAAATGCCTTAATCACGGGGCGTATTAATGATGGTAGCAGTGGTATTAGCCAAACTGAAGGTTTTAGATCTGATGTAAACAATACCATTGCCGCAGCAGGCATTAGTATGGGGCTAGGCGGTACACGTGCCTTAACCAATCAAATTGGACGTACCTTTGGTTTAAGCGGTTTGGCACTTGATGCACAAGGTACCGGCGATGATACGCAAGTATCAGTGACAGGCTATATTACTCCTGATTTGTTTATTCGTTATGGTGTAGGCGTATTCACGCCAGTCAATAAATTGACTTTACGTTATCAAATGAATCAACGGGTGTATTTAGAAGCCAGCCAAGCCTTAGAGCGCGCAGTGGATGTGTTCTATCACTGGAAATTTTAAAAAACAGCCCTCATTTGAGGGCTTTTTTTCATGTAGGCTTTACAGCATTTGTAGTTCGATTATCATAGCCAGCAATAGGAGAGATGTAATGAAAAAGTTATTCGCTTTCACTGCGCTGGTTGTATTGGCTGGCTGTGCGGAAAAAGCCCCACTTGCACCTGAGCAACAATGGCAAGGCTATTGCAAAAGCGTGGGTAATGCAGCACGTACCATTTTGTTGGATCGTCAAAATGCAATTGAAAAGCAAGCAGCCATTGATCATGCTGAAAAGTTAGAAGATCCAACCACCAAGAAATTTATCTTAGAAATTATTGAAGAGGTTTATCAGTTACCTTCAGAGCAGATCAATGATCAGCCGGATGTACAGCGTGAAAAAATTCGTGCGCAAGTGACAGAGCGTTGTCAAAACACACCATTTGATGAAATCCCTGAATATAAACCGTTCTAAGGAACGGTTTTTTTATGGCTTGATATTAATCCAAAGCCAATTTATGGCCAGCACATGCTGCTTAACATAAACTTTGCAACAATTCTGTGTTCGCATAAAAACAGAAAAGCATATATAAAAATAGAATAATGAAAACAATAAGGAGAGGCATCATGGAAGTGGTGGGTTATTTACATAATGATGACTTTTTACT
The DNA here is from genome assembly GCF_059515805.1 of Acinetobacter sp. CY05. Taxonomy (NCBI): domain Bacteria; kingdom Pseudomonadati; phylum Pseudomonadota; class Gammaproteobacteria; order Moraxellales; family Moraxellaceae; genus Acinetobacter; species Acinetobacter sp. CY05. The sequence goes on from NZ_JCAKMW010000001.1 coordinate 457,978, forward strand.
TGAAGACGATCAAAGTGTCATGGTCATTGGTGGTGGCGGCTATGTATTAAGCTGTGGTGATCGAGTGATTTTGCGCGATTGCGTCAATGAGCACCAAAACCGCTACTTGGTGAGTATTTGTTTTGCCAATTGTCAGTCAGATTTACTGCATGAAGATGAAATTACCTTGAAATTTGTCGGTGATCGGGCGAATTTTCAGCACTATATAAAAGCAAGTACTGTACACTAAGGTGGAATGGATTTTTTTGAACAAAAAAGACAACATAGCGTTGTCTTTTTTATGGCTATCTTTCAAGCAAAGTGCTCAAGGAAAGTACACTGTGTTGCTTTAAACAGCATAAATTGCTCATCAACTAAACGATCTTGCCATCATTTAGATATAAAATAATGAGCATCACAAACAAATACTTTACTTGCATTAACTTTTAACTCGAATTTTAGTAAAATTTTGCTGTCCATATTGTTTACGAAGCTTTATAGAAGCAGGAAATCGTAAATAATTTTTTAAAAAAGAGGAATAACACCGTGCTAGAAGCTTACCGCCAACACGTTGCAGAACGTGCCGCACTCGGAGTCCCACCGAAGCCACTTGATGACGCTCAAACAGCTGCATTAGTTGAATTATTAAAGAATCCACCAGCAGGTGAAGAAGCATTCTTAGTTGACTTGCTTGAAAACCGTGTACCAGCGGGTGTTGACCAAGCTGCTTATGTAAAAGCTGCTTTCTTAGCTGCTTTGGCAAAAGGTGAAACAACTTCTCCATTAGTGTCTAAAGAACGCGCGGTTTACTTACTAGGCACTATGCTTGGTGGTTATAACGTAGCGCCTTTAGTTGAATTACTAGAAGATGCAGCGTTAGGTGCTTTAGCAGCTGAAGCGTTGAAGAAAACTCTTCTTGTATTTGATGCGTTCCACGATGTTGCTGATAAAGCAAAAGCGGGTAACGACAATGCAAAAGCAGTTTTACAATCTTGGGCTGATGCTGAATGGTTCACAAGCCGTCCAGACGTTCCAACTGAAATCAAGTTAACTGTTTTCAAAGTAACTGGCGAAACCAACACTGATGACTTGTCACCTGCACAAGACGCGTGGAGCCGTCCAGACATTCCGTTACACGCGAATGCAATGCTTAAAAACGAACGTGATGGTATCAACCCTGAAAAACCAGGTGAAGTTGGTCCATTAAGCCAAATCAAAGAATTGATCGCGAAAGGCAACCAAGTTGCTTACGTAGGTGACGTTGTAGGTACAGGCTCAAGCCGTAAATCTGCAACTAACTCTGTACTTTGGTTCTTCGGTCAAGACCTTCCACACATTCCAAACAAGAAAGATGGCGGCTACTGCTTAGGTTCTAAGATTGCACCAATTTTCTTTAACACGATGGAAGATGCGGGCGCGTTACCAATTGAGATCGACGTTCAAAACATGAACATGGGCGACGAAATCGTTCTTAACATCGATCACGCAGCGGCAAAAGTAACTGCATCTAAGAACGGCGAGCAAATTGCTGAAGCTGAACTTAAGACTCCAGTACTTCTTGACGAAGTTCGTGCCGGTGGCCGTATCAACTTAATCGTTGGTCGTGGCTTAACCACTAAAGCGCGCGAAGCTTTAGGTTTACCTGCATCTACATTGTTCCGTACGCCTGTACAACCTGCTGCAACAGGCAAAGGCTTTACCCTTGCTCAGAAGATGGTTGGCCGTGCATGTGGTCTTCCTGAAGGTCAAGGTGTACTTCCTGGTACATACTGCGAACCTAAGATGACAACTGTTGGTTCTCAAGATACAACAGGTCCAATGACTCGTGACGAACTTAAAGATTTAGCATGCCTAGGTTTCTCTGCTGACCTTGTTATGCAATCTTTCTGTCACACAGCTGCGTATCCAAAACCAGTTGACGTAACTACTCACCACACACTTCCTGATTTCATCATGAACCGTGGCGGTGTTTCTCTACGTCCAGGTGACGGTATTATCCACTCTTGGTTAAACCGTATGCTTCTTCCAGATACAGTAGGTACTGGTGGTGACTCGCATACTCGTTTCCCAATTGGTATTTCTTTCCCAGCGGGTTCTGGTCTTGTAGCATTCGCTGCTGCAACTGGTGTTATGCCACTGGATATGCCTGAGTCTGTACTTGTTAAGTTCAAAGGTAAGATGCAACCTGGTATCACACTACGTGACCTCGTACATGCAATCCCTTACGTTGCGATCCAACAAGGTGACTTAACTGTAGAGAAAAAAGGTAAGAAGAACATCTTCTCTGGTCGTATCTTAGAGATCGACTTAACAGAAATGGAAACTGACCTTACTGTTGAGCAAGCATTCGAATTATCTGATGCTTCTGCTGAACGTTCTGCTGCAGGCTGTGCGATCACGCTTTCTGAAGAGAAAGTTGCTGAATACCTTCGTTCAAACATCACTATGCTTAAGTGGATGATTTCTGAAGGTTATGGCGATGCTCGTACTATGGCGCGCCGTGTTGAAAACATGGAAAAATGGTTAGCGAACCCATCACTTCTTAAAGCTGATGCTGACGCTGAATACACCAAAGTGTATGAAATTGACCTAGCAACTATTACTGAGCCAGTTCTTTGCTGTCCAAACGATCCAGATGACGCGAAATTGTTATCTGACGTTCAAGGCGTGAAAATTGACGAAGTATTCGTTGGCTCATGTATGACGAACATCGGTCACTTCCGTGCAGCTGGTAAGTTACTAGACAAAGTTCCTGGTGGTTCTTTATCTACTCGTCTTTGGTTAGCGCCTCCTACTCGTATGGACGAGCGTCAATTAATGGACGAAGGTTTCTACAACATCTATGGTAAAGCTGGCGCGCGTACTGAAATGCCAGGTTGTTCATTATGTATGGGTAACCAAGCACGTGTTGCGCCTAACACAACTTGTGTATCTACATCTACGCGTAACTTCCCTAACCGTTTAGGTCAAGGTGCGAACGTTTACTTAGCTTCTGCTGAGCTTGCGTCTGTTGCTGCTGTATTAGGTAAATTACCTTCTCCAGAAGAATACCAACAATATGCAGCTCAAATTGACAGCATGTCAGCTGACATCTATCAATACTTAAGCTTCGACAAAATGGAAGCGTATACTGACGCGTCTAAAGACGTTGATACTAAGAAAATTGCTGCTGCTCAATTATCTTAATAAGCTAGGATAAGGAAAAGCCGAAAGGCTTTTCCCTAGCACAAGAGAAAATCTATGATTTTCTTGAGCAAAAAGTAGTTTAAAATAAGGGTCGAGAAATCGGCCCTTATTTTTCCTAATAAATCAAATAATTATCTTGAGTAGATTTTTTTGAGCAAGTAAGATGTCTTAGATCAATTGTTGCTATTATATTTATGAAAACATTATTTTGGCTAGGCATACTCATAATAGTTAGTTTTATAAGCTATTCAGCTATTGCCATCATATTATTTTCTCATGCAAAGATTAGCTTTTATGAGCAAGTACCTTATATTATTAATATAGGATATATTGGGAGTTTTGTCTCAGGTGCTACTAGTTTTTTATCATTAATGCTAACTATTAGACCTCTTGCGAAAGTGGTTATTGCAAGTTTATTCGGTTTACCAGTGCAGCAATTAAGTTAATGCGTAAACCGAATCTTTTCCGTCTATTTCGATAACGTTCACTTAATATTCTAAATGTTTTCAATTGACTATTGATGTGTTCGATCACAACTCGTATTTTTCCAATCAGTTTATTGTACTTTTTCTCAACACTAAATAACGGGAAATTCTTCTTTTTCTTTA